>JAKAZA010000034.1:0-16816 GCA_021816155.1 Pseudomonadota bacterium
GGAAAACGAGGACGCCGCGTCCTCGTTTTCCGCCGGAGCGGTTCGTGCCTCGTCTCTTCAACGCCTATGTCGTCGTCGACTGGAGCGCCGCCTCCAAGCCGGCCTCGGGCGCGGACTCGATCTGGATCGGCGTGATGAAGCGCGACGTGCGCTTCCGCATGGCGTTCGAGGCGCACAACCCGGCCACGCGCGCCGAGGCCGAGAAGCTGATCGGCCAGATCCTCGACGACCGCGCCAAGCGGAGCGAACGGACGCTGCTGGGCTTCGACTTCCCGCTCGGCTTTCCGCGCGGCGTCGCCGCCGCCCTCAAGCTGCCCGCCGAGACGGCGCCGTGGCTGGCGCTCTGGAATCAGCTCGATCGGATGGTCAAGGACAAGGCCGACAACACCAACAACCGCTTCGGCGTCGGCAGCGAGATCAACCGGCGCATCACCGGCGGGCCGTTCCCGTTCTGGGGCGTGCCGCCGAAGGACGCGTTGACCACCCTGCAGCCGAAGAAGCAGCGCGCGCACGGCCCCGACGACCTCCCGGAATTCCGCCACGCCGAACTCGCTGCCAAGGGCTCGAGCCCGGTCTGGAAGCTCTACTACCAGGGCTCTGTCGGCGGTCAGGCGATCCTCGGCATCCCGGTGGTGCGGCGCCTCAAGCTGGCCAGGGGCGACGCGATGAAGATCTGGCCCTTTGAGACGGGCTGGAAGGCGCTGACCGAGGCCGACCTCGCCGGCGTCGACGCGGTCGTGGCCGAAGTCTATCCGTCGCTGCTCAAGGTCACGCCGCAGCCGGGGGAACCGAAGGACCTCGCCCAGGTGCGCGCCGTTTGCGAGGACTTTGCGCGCAAGGACGAGGCTGGCCAGCTCGCGGCGCTGTTCGGCCACGGGAAGGATGTCCCCGATGACGTGGTGGCCGCCGCCGAGCGCGAGGAAGGCTGGGTCCTCGGCGCCTAGCCGCGCCGCGCCAGCAGCCAGAACCGCCCCAGCAGAAGGCCCGCCGAGACGTAGCTGGCGACGATCACGGCGACGACCACGCCGGTCAGGCCGAGATGCAGCGGCAGCGCGAGCGCGTAGCCGAGCGGCAGCATCACCAGGATGTAGCTGGCGAGGTGCGTGAGGGTCGGGACCAGCACGTCGCCGCGGGCCCTCAGCGCCTGGGCGGCGACCACCTGCAGGCCGTCGGGCAGGAAGAAGACGCACGAAAGCGCCAGCGCACCTGCAGCAAGCACCACGGTCGCCGCATCCGCTGTGTAGAGCGGCGCGATCAAGGTTGCGGCCGGCCAGATCGCCAAGCCAACGGCCGCGCCGAACAGCGCCGTCATCGCGAAGCCGATCCCGGCGGCGCGCTTCAGCCCGGCGCGATCGTCGGCGCCGAAGGCCCGCGCCACCATGACCGCGGTCGCGGTGGCCAGCCCGAGCGGGACCATGAAGACCAGTGCCGCCATGTTCAGGACCACGGCCCACGCCGCCACGGCCAGCGGACCGATCCAGCCGGCGACGACGTTCATGCTGGCGAAAGCCGTCGTCTCGAAGAAACCCGAGGCGGCCGCGCCGTAGCCGATGCGGCGTTGCTCGATAGCCTCGGCCCGCGAAGGCGGCGGGCGACGGAACACAGCGAAGCGGCCCGCGTCCTTCATCAAGGCGATGTAGGCCAGCGTCGTAATGGCGAGAAACGTGCGGGCGCTGAGCGTGGCGGTCGCCGCGCCCGCCGCGCCCAGAGCCGGCAGACCGAATGCGCCGGGCACCAGCACCAGGTCCACCGCCAGGTTGAGCAGATTGGCGGCCCACATCAGGTACATCGGCGGCGTCGTCCGCCCGAGCCCCTCGAGCCATGAGGCCGCCGCCGCGCCGATGGCGAAGCTTGGCATCGACGCGGCGAGTATGATCAGCGGCTGCGTCGCGCCTTGGGCCAGCCCACCTTTCAGCCCGAGCGCCTGGAGCAGCGGCGGGCCCGCCGCCGCCTGCACGAGCGCCGCGGCCACGCCGATCCAGGCTGCATAGACGACCCCGCGTCGCAGCGCGGCGCCGGCGCCCGCGGTGCGGCCCTCACCCACCGCCCGCGAGGTCATCACCTGCACGCCGGAGAGGAGCCCCAGCGACGAACTCAGCACCGGGCTCGTGACCGCCCAGGCCAGCGCCATGAAGCCGAGCTGCTTGGCCGAGTGGCGGCCCACAACGATCGTGTCCGTCAGGCCCATGACCATGATGCCCAGCCGGGCGGCCACGACCGGGCCGGCGAGCCGCCCGAGCCGCGTGAAGTCGCGTCGAATGGGATGCGGCGACGCCGCCTCGAGCGCCGCCGCCGCGGCCTCGCCGCTCATGGTCTTCACCTCGCCTGAGACCGCGGACCCTGGACGATCGGCGACGCGGCGGCAAGTTCCAGGTGTGCGGCGGCCGGCGTCAGGCGCGACGACGGGCCAGGTAGAGCACCGTCGTCATGTTGCGCACCACCTGGCCGTGGAACTCGGTCTCGGCAATGCGGCGCAGTTCGGCGAGCACCGCTTCGAGATCGGGACGGACCTGGACGTTGGAATAGGTGGCGTAAAGGGCGACCGTCTGGTCGGGATCGAGGATCAGCGGCCAATGGTCGAACCGCACCTGCGCAGGCTCAAAGTCGCCGGTGCGCGCCAGCGCCGCCTGGCGCAGCTCCACCTCGCCGCCGAACCCGAGCCTGGTCAGCTGGGTCCTGACCCCGGAGGAGGGACTTTCGACGCCGCCCAGAACACCGACGGTGGCGTCGTGGAACGGGTCCGGCTTGGTCGGGTCGCCGAAGATGTTCCAGAGCGCCGCCCAGCAACCGCCGGGTTTGAGCAGGCCCGCGATCTTAGCCAGCGCCGCATCTTCGTCGAGCCAGTGGAAGCTGGTCGCTGCGACGCCCAGGTCGAACGCGCCGGCGGGCAGCTCGGCCTCCTCGAACGACGCGTTTTGCACCTCCAGCGCGCGCTCCGGGCTGCGAGCGCGCAGGAACGCGGCCAACCGCGGGTCCGGCTCGATCGCCGTCACCTCGGCGCCCGCCGCCAGCAGCCGCCGCGTCGCCGTGCCGGTCCCCGGCCCGATCTCGAACACGGCGGCGCCGGGCCCCAGGCCGCGCGCCGCCAGTTCCTCGAACACCCAGTCCGGGTAGGACGGGCGCGCGGCGTCGTAGTTCGCCGGGTCGACGCCGAACGCCTGGCGACCGAAGCTGCGGTCTATCTGCCCCGACATCGGCCTCTCCCGGCGGGCGCGGCTACTCCGCCGCCTTCAGCCCCGCCAGCTTCTCGGTCTTCAGCTTCTCGGCCACCAGGAAGGCCAGCTCCAGCGCCTGTTCGCCGTTTAGACGCGGGTCGCAGTGGGTGTGGTAGCGATCGGCGAGGTCGCCTTCAGAGAGCGCGCGGGCGCCGCCAAGGCACTCGGTGACGTTCTGGCCGGTCATCTCCAGGTGCACGCCGCCGGGGTGCACGCCCTCGGCCTCGGCGATCTCGATGAAGCTCTTCACCTCGGCGAGGATGCGGTCGAACGGACGGGTCTTGTAGCCGTTGTTGGCCGTCAGCGTGTTGCCGTGCATGGGGTCGATCGCCCAGACCACGCGGCGGCCCTCGCGCCGGGTCGCGTTCATCAGCATGGGCAGGCGCGCGCCGATCTTGTCCGCCCCGAAGCGCCCGTAGAGCGTGAGGCGCCCCGGCTCGTCGTCGGGGTTCAGCGCCTCCACGACGCGCAGCACGTCGTCCGGTTCCATCGTCGGGCCGACCTTCACGCCGACTGGGTTCTTGATTCCCTTGCAGAACTCGACGTGGGCGCCGT
Source organism: Pseudomonadota bacterium (assembly GCA_021816155.1). GTDB lineage: Bacteria > Pseudomonadota > Alphaproteobacteria > Caulobacterales > Caulobacteraceae > Acaudatibacter. Next base: position 3,771 of record JAKAZA010000034.1, read on the forward strand.
CGAGCTGGCGCGTGCGCTCGCCGATCCACACCAGATGGGCCGAGGTGTCGTACCAGTCGCCCGACGTGGAATCGACGCGGGTCATCGCTTCCTCGAAGCCCAACAGCAGCGCCTCGTGGCTGGTGAAGAACTCGACCCGGTGCAGGTCCGGCTGCGTCTCAGGCGTGACGCCGATCGCCGCCATGAACGACAAGGTTTCGCTGATCTTGTCGGCGAGCTCGCGGTAGCGCGCGCCCTGTGGGCTGCCCTCGACGAACCCCAGCGTCCAGCGATGGATGTTGTAGAGGTCGGCGTAGCCGCCGCCGGCGAAGGCTCGGAGCAGGTTCAGCGTCGCCGACGACTGGGCGTAGGCCTTGAGGAGCCGCTCCGGATCCGGCGTGCGAGCCTCCGGCGTGAACTCCATGCCATTGATGTTGTCGCCGCGGTAAGAGGGAAGCGTGACGCCGCCTTGCGTCTCGATCGGCGCCGAGCGCGGCTTGGCGAACTGGCCGGCCATCCGCCCCACCTTCACCACCGGCTTGCCGCCGGCGAAGGTGAGGATCACCGCCATCTGCAGGATCAGGCGGAAGGTGTCGCGGATGTTGTCGGCCGAGAATTCCTTGAAGCTTTCGGCGCAGTCGCCGCCCTGGAGCAGAAACGCCCGACCCTCGCTCACTTGTCCCAGCAGGTGCTTCAGCCGGCGCGCCTCGCCGGCGAACACCAGCGGCGGCATGCGCCGCAACTCCGCCTCAACGCGCGTAAGAGCCGACATGTCCGGATAGTCGTCCGGCATGTGCTTGCCAGGATGGTCTCTCCAGGACGCGGGCGTCCAACGCTCGTTCATGACCGGGGCCTTCTCGAAGGGCGCGGCTTTTATCTTAGATGACCGCGCAAGGCAAAATGGGGATGGAGTCCGCGCGGTGCAGCCCTTCCAGGCGCTCGATCCGCGCGCGGCCGAGCGAAAGGGCGGCGCGGCGACGCTGAACGCATGGGGCGCTCCCGGCGACGCACCTCGACGCGGCGGCCCAGCGGCGCCATCACTGGGGGCGCGAGGCGACTGAGGGAGACCGATGCTTCACGACCGCGTCCGTGTTCGCAAGGCTGATGGCTGCGGGGCTCACGTCGAGGGGATCGATCTCGGGCGCCTGACGGAGCGCGAAGCCGATGACGTGCGCGAGGCTCTGTTCGAGCATGGCGTGCTGTTCTTCCGCGACCAGTCGCTGACGCCCGAGCAGCACGTCGCGATGGCGGAAGCGATCGGCCGGATCGACATAAACCGCTTCTTTCCGGCCCTCCGCGGCTATCCACAGATCGCAAAGGTGGAGAAGACACCCGAGCAGAGATCCAATATCGGCGGCGGCTGGCACACTGACCACAGCTATGACGCCGAGCCGGCCATGGGCTCGATCCTGGTGGCGCGCGAGACGCCGCCGATCGGCGGCGACACGCTGTTCGCCGACATGTACGCGGCCTACGAAGCCCTGGACGACGACGCCAGGGCCGAGATCGCGGGCTTGCGGGCGGTGCACGGCTCCGGCCACGTGTTCGGCGCGGCGGGAACCGCGACGCGGGGCGACCAGACGGCGCTCACGGCGCGGCCGGGCGTCGAGACTCCGGAGAGTGTGCATCCGGTGGTGATCCGCCACCCGGGCAGCGGCAAGCCGGCGCTCTACGTCAACCCCGGCTTCACGCTGCGATTCGAGGGACGTAGCCGGGAGGAAAGCTTGCCCCTGCTGCAGAGACTGTTCGCCCACGCGATCCAGCCCGAGCGTGTGTGTCGCTTCGCCTGGCGTCCCGGGTCCGTCGCGTTCTGGGACAATCGCGCCACCTGGCATTTCGCGCTCAACGACTATCATGGCCACTACCGGCTGATGCACCGGATCACGCTCGCCGGCGTCGCGCTGGAAGCCGCCTAGGACGCCGGTCGGCGCCGTGACATAGAGCGCGGCCAGACTCTGCCGGAGTGACGAGCACGATGGACGCCGAGGCCGCGAAGACCTTCATCGGGCGCATCTGGGAAGACGAGGTGATCCCGGAACTGACGCGCTACATTCGCATCCCCAACAAATCTCCGGCCTTCGACCCCGACTGGGCCGTGCATGGCCACATGGACGCCGCAGTTGCGCAGTTCGAGCGCTGGGCCCGCGGCAAGATCGCCGGGATCGAGGGCGCGACCCTGGACGTCGTTCGCCTTGAGGGGCGCACGCCGGTGATCTTCGTCGACATCCCGGGCCAGGGCGACGACGTGGTGCTGTTGTACGGCCATCTCGACAAGCAGCCGGAAACGACCGGCTGGACCGAGGGGTTCGGCCCCTGGGAGCCGGTGCTGAAGGACGGCAAGCTCTACGGCCGCGGCGGCGCCGACGATGGCTATGCGCTCTTCGGGGCGCTCGCTGCGATCCTCGCCCTGTGCGACCAGGGCGTGGCCCACGCCCGCTGCGCCATTCTCATCGAAGCCGATGAGGAAAGCGGCTCGACCGATCTGCCGGCCTATGTGGAGCACCTTGCGCCACGCATCGGCGCGCCGTCGCTCGTCGTCTGCCTCGACAGCGGTTGCGGCGACTACGAACAGCTTTGGCTGACCACATCGCTGCGCGGCATGGCCGGCGGCGCGCTGCGGGTGCAGGTGCTGACCGAAGGCGTTCATTCGGGCATGGCGTCGGGCGTCGTGCCGTCAAGCTTCCGCATCCTGCGGTCGCTGCTCTCGCGGCTCGAGAACGAGACGACCGGCGAGTTCCGCCTCCCGGAGTTCTACGCGCAGATCCCGCCCGACCGCATCGACGAGGCGAAGGCGGCGGCCGCCGCGCTGGGCGAGAATATCCGGGCGGCCTACCCGATGGTGGCCGGCATGCGGGCGATGAGCGAGGATCCGGCCGAGTTGATCCTGAACCGCACCTGGCGGCCAACGCTGTCCGTGACCGGCCTCGAAGGCGCGCCTACGATCGTCGACGCAGGCAACGTGCTGCGCCCCGCGACGGCCGCCAAGCTCTCCGTGCGCCTGCCGCCCACCCTGGACGCCGAGGCGGCCAACCGACGGCTGAAGGCGCTCTTCGAAACCGACCCGCCCTATGGCGCCAGGGTGACCTACGAGCCGGAGGCCGCCGCCGACGGCTGGAACGCACCGCCCCTCGCCGCTTGGCTGCGGATCGCCGTCGATCGCGCCTCGCATGCCGCCTTCGGCCGTGACGCAGCGCTCACCGGCGAAGGCGGCTCGATCCCGTTCATGGGCATGCTGGGCAAGAAGTTCCCCGACGCCCAGTTCATGATCACCGGCGTGCTCGGCCCGCACTCCAACGCCCACGGCCCGAACGAATTCCTGCACATCGGCATGGGGAAGGCGGTGACTTTGGCCGTCGCGCAAGTGCTGGCGGACCACCACGGCCGGGCCTAAGGTGGAGCGAACGCGATAAAGCGAAACAACCTGGGAGACGCCTCATGAAACCGGAAGCCATGGGCCTGTCGTCGACGCGGCTGGCGAAACTCGACGAGGTGATGACGCGTCGCTACGTCGATTCCGGCATGCTGCCCGGCATCCTGACCATGGTCTACCGGCGCGGACGCGTCGCCCATATCGGCATGTCCGGCCACATGGACCTCGAGCGCGGCAAGCCGATGCGCGAGGACGCGATCTTCCGCATCTATTCGATGACCAAGCCGATCACTTCGGTCGCCTTGATGATGCTGGTCGAGGAAGGCGCGCTCGGCCTCGACGACGCCGTCGCCACCCACATTCCCGAATGGAAGAACCTCGGCGTCTACCAGAGCGGCATGCCGACGCTGCTCGCCGACCAGCCGCCGTCGTTCATCACCATCCCGCCCGACCGGCCGATGAAGGTGGTCGACCTCGTCACCCACACCTCGGGCCTCACCTACGGGTTCATGATGCGCACGGCGGTGGACGCGGCGTATCGCAAGATGAAGATCAACGCATTCGACACGCCCGGCGGCCTCGACACGTTCATCGAACAGCTTTCGACGCTGCCGCTGGAGTTCTCGCCGGGCACGCGCTGGAATTATTCCGTCTCGATCGACGTCATGGGCTATCTGGTCCAGAAGCTCTCGGGAATGACTTTCGGCGAGTTCCTGAGGACGCGCCTCTTCGAGCCGCTCGGCATGAAGGACACGGCCTTCTTCGTGCCCGAGGACAAGATCGATCGCTTCACATCCTGCTATCAGCCCGGCCCCGGCGGCAAGGGCTTGAAGCTGCAGGACGACGCGGGGAAGACCACCTACGCCAAACCGCCGGCGCTGGAGAGCGGCGGCGGCGGCCTCGTTTCGACGGCCCACGACTACATGCGCTTCTGCCAGATGATGCTGGGTGGCGGCACGCTCGACGGCGCACACATCCTCAGCCCCAAGACCGTCGCGCTGTTCAGCCGCAACTTCCTTCCGGGCAATCAGGACCTCACGCAGCTGGCGACGCCGGGAGCTTTCAGCGAGAGCGGCTACGGCGGCGTCGGCTTCTCCATCGGCTGCGGCGTCAACATCGATGTGGCCAAGTCCCGGCTGCCCGGCACGGAGGGCGAGTTTCACTGGGGCGGCGCCGCCTCGACCGCCTTCTGGATCGACCCGAAGGAAGACCTAGCGGTGGTGTTCATGACGCAGGTGATGGGCACGGACGCTCGGCTCACGCTGCGGCGTGACCTGCGCACGCTGGTCTATTCGGCGATGACGGAAAGCCTCGCCTGACGCGGCGCGCGGCCGATCGGCTTGTGCCCATCCGCGCCAGCGTGACACCGCAGTCCTCGAAGCGCTCGATCTCGGCGTAGCCATGCTTGGGGCAGATAGGCTCGCCCGACATCGCCGCCGCCCGCGCGCACAGGTCGAGGATCATGCCGCCGACGCCACGGCGGGTGAAGGCCGGGGCCGTGCACATTGCGCACCCACGCGGCGTCCCTGCCCGGCGGCAGGAGCGCGGCGTTCCGGTCGTGGGTGTGGTCACCGTTGTAGGGCGTAGCTGGCGGCGATCTGGGCCGCCCACAGGAGCGGCTTCAGGTTCTCCTCGATCGCCAGGTTCATCAGCCCGGTCAGCGCCGCGAGATCGGCTTCTGTCGCAAGCCGCGATGTGAACATGGTTTCGCGCCGCTCCGTCTGCGTCCACCCGCCGGCCTGCACGTCGGACGCCACGGCAACCGCGACGAGACGTTGCGCGACGACGCCGGCGGGGGCAATGGACTTGTCCACATGCGCCATCAGACGCGCGGGCCCCGAGGAGGACGGGAAGCATGGCCGAAGCGATCCTTGAGCCCGGGCTGCCGATCGTTGATCCACACCATCACCTCTGGCACCGGCTAGGCGCGCCGCCGATCCCGCCGGGAACCGACGTCCACCCGTTCACCACCGTGGTGTCGCGCCGGCCACGCTACCTGCTGGACGAGCTTCTGGCCGACACCACGAGCGGGCACAACGTGATCGCCACGGTCTTCGTCCAATGCGGCGCGATGTACCGCGCGGACGGGCCGGAGCACCTGAAGCCTGTCGGCGAGACCGAGTTCGTGAATGGCGTCGCCGCCATGACCGCCAGCGGCATCTACGGCCCGGTGCGCGCCTGCGCCGGCATCGTTGGCCACGCCGACTGCACGTCCGGCGAAAAACTGGTCGATGAGACGCTCGAGGCGCACCTCAAGGTCACCGACCGCTTCAAGGGCATCCGCCATAGTTGTTCGTCCGACCCGGACCCGCGCGTGCTCGGTCCCCTCGCCCGGCAGACGCCCGGGCTCTACCTCAGCGACGCCTTCCGGGCCGGCTATGCGCGGCTCTCCCGATACGGTCTCTCGTTCGACGCCTGGCTGCTGGAGCCGCAAATTCCCGAACTGATCGACCTCGCGCGCCGCTTCCCCGAGACGCCCGTCGTGCTCGACCATGTGGGAACGCCGCTCGGGCTTGGCGCCTATGAGGGCCGGCGCGAGAAGCGCTTCCCGACCTGGCGCGAGAACATCCGCAAGCTGGCGCAGCTGCCCAATGTCAACGTCAAGCTCGGCGGCCTCGCCATGGCTTTCTGCAACTTCCCCTCGTTTCTCGCCGACCCGCCGGCGCCGTCCACCCAACTGGCGGCCGAGTGGAAGCCCTACCTGGAGACCTGCATCGAGGCGTTCGGCCCCGGGCGCTGCATGTTCGAGAGCAACTTCCCGGTCGACCTCGGAAGCTGCGACTACGCAACGCTGTGGAACGCCTTCAAGGTCTTCGCCAAGGGCTGCTCGGCCGACGAGAAGGCCGACCTTTTCGCCGGGACCGCAAATCGCGTCTACCGGCTCGACCCGTCCAACTAGAACTTCATCGGAGGAGCCGTCATGGCTATCGATTTCGACATTCCACCGGAAGCCAAGGCCATCCGCGAGAGGGTGCGCCAATGGGTGCACGACGAATGCATCCCGGCCGAAAAGCGCCTGCTCGACGGCGAAGACTACAAGACGGTGCTAAACGAACTGCGCGTGAAGGCCCGCGCGCAGGGCCTGTGGTGCCCCTTCATCCCAAAAGAATACGGCGGCATGGGCCTCGGCCCGCTCGCCAACGCGCTCGTCCAGATGGAACTCGGCGAGAGCCACCTCGGCGCGCTCTCGATGAACACGCAGGGACCGGACGACGCCACCATGCTCACCCTGCTCGAGCACGGCACGCCCTATCAGAAGGAAAAGTTCCTTAAGCCGCTCCTCAACGGCGAGAAGCGCATCTGCTACTCCATGACCGAGAAGGCAGCCGGCGCGGACGCCACCGGCATGCAGACCCGCGCCGAGAAGAAGGGCAACGAGAGCTACGTGTTGAACGGCGAGAAGTGGTTCTCGTCGGCGGCCTCCGCGGCCGACATCGCTCTCGTCATGGCCAAGACCGACCCTGACGCGCCGCGTCACCGCCAGTTCTCGACCTTCCTGGTCGAGCTGCCGAACCCCGGCTACCGCATCAAGCGCGACATCCCGACCATGGCCGCCGAGGGTCCGCTCAGCCACATCATGGGCGGCGGCCACTCCGAGATCGAGATCCGGGACCTCGAAGTGCCTGCGGAGAACCTGCTCGGCGGCGAGGGCAACGGCTTCAACATGGGCCAGCACCGCCTCGCCTACGGACGCCTGCGCCACGGCATGCATAACGTCGCCATGGCCCAGCGCGCGCTCGACATGGCTGTGGAGCGCATCACCAGCCGCAGCACCTTCGGCTCGCCGCTGCATCAGCGCCAGGCGGTGCAGTTCATGGTCGCCGAGTGCGCCACCGAGCTCTACATCGCCCGGCTGATGCTGCTGCACATCGCCTACAAGGCCGAGAACAAGATGGACCTGCGGCAGGAGAACTCGATCGCCAAGGTCTATCTCGCCAACATGGTGCACAAAGTGGTCGACACCGCCATCCAGCTCCACGGCGCGCTCGGCTACTCGATGGATACGCCGCTGGCCCGCTGGTACACCCAGATCCGCTCACAGCGCCTGGTCGACGGTCCGGATGAGGTGCACAAGTGGACCGTGGGCCGCAACGCGATCAAGGCGTTCCAGGCCACCGGCACGACCGCCTCGATGGCGGGCGGAGATCTGCTGTAGTCTTTCTCGCCCAGCCGCCGGGGCGCCGGCGCGAGACGGGGAGTTGTGGCGAGGACGGACGGGCGGGGTGCGCGGATTGATCCACGCCTCCACCGGCCGGCGCCACGGTCAGGCCGCCTCGCGCATCCCCTGGACGCGATCCACGAGACCCCAGGCGCGGGCCTCGTCGGCGCTCATGAAGTTGTCGCGGTCGAGCGCCGCCTCGACCTCGGCGACCGTACGGCCGCAGTGTCGGGCGTAGAGCGCGTTGATGTTGGCCTGGGTCTCCAGCACGTCCTTGGCGTGCCGGGCGATGTCGGCGGCCTTCCCCTGGAAACCGCCGGAGCCCTGGTGGACCATGATCCGCGCGTTGGGCAGCGCGGCGCGCATGCCGGGCTCGCCGGCCATCAAGAGGAACGAGCCCATCGATGCTGCGAAGCCCATGCAGGTCGTGGCGACCGGGCTCTTGATGTATTGCATGGTGTCGTAGATGGCGAAGCCGGCCGTCACGACGCCGCCAGGCGAATTGACGTACATCTCGATCGGCTTCTTGGGGTTCTCGCTCTCCAGGTAGAGCAGTTGTGCACAGATCAGCGCTGACATTCCGTCGTCGATCTGCCCGTTGACGAACACGATCCGCTCCCGGAGCAGCCGCGAGAAGATGTCGAACGCACGCTCACCACGGCTCGACTCCTCGATCACCATCGGCACGAGGTTCATGGTCGTCATGCCGCCATCCTCCAGCCGGTGGCGCGCGACGCCGCTCGAGGTCGGCGGCGCAGGGCGACCACCCTCGGCGCGAGCGCCCGGTGAACGATGGTCAGATGCGCGCCGCCGGCCGCGCCGGGCGCGATCTCGAAACTGATCAGCGTGTCGCCCTCAGGCGTCGGCCAGACGAGGTCGAGGCGGGAGGGCGGTTCGGCTCGCGCCACATCCGCCCGGCCGGTTTCCGGTTCGCCTAGCCAGGCGTTGCGCAGCTCCGGCGTCGCCACCGCGCGCCACACCTTCTCCGGTGGAGCGTCGAGTTCGGCTTCGAACACCAGCTCGTCGGAAACCTCGCTCATTGGTCCATCTCCCTCAGGACATCTCTCAGACGTTCGATGCGCTCGGGCCAGAACGCCCGGTACCGGCCGAGCCAGTCGATCAGCGGCGCCAGGCCCTGCGGCTCGATCCGATAATAGGTGCGCCGCCCCTCTCGCCGCTCGCCGACGAGCCCCGCGGCCTTCAGCGCAGCCAGATGCTGGGACACCGCCGGCTGGGACACGGGCAGCGCCGCCGTCAGTTCCGCGACGCTGCGCTCGCCAGCCGCCAGCCGGTCGAGCACCGCGCGCCTCGTCGGGTCGCTGAGCGCGCGGAAGACATCCGCCTCGAACATCAGCGAACAATAAGTCTATACTTATGAGATTCGCAAGGGCCCATCGCCCCTGCCGGGAACGCTAGAGTTCCATGGGCACGTACTTCTCGCGCATCGTGACCAGCTCCTCCGCCGCCGTCGGGTGGACGGCGCAGGTCGAGTCCCACTGGGCCTTGGTGGCGCCCATCTTCAGCGCGATGGCCGCCATCTGGATCATCTCGGGCGCATCGGGGCCGACGATGTGGCAGCCGAGCAGACGGTCAGTCCCGGGGTGCACGACGAGCTTCATCAGCATCCGCTCCTGCCCGCCGTAGAAGGTCACCTTCATGGGGCGGAACACGGCGCGGTAGATGTCGACCTTGCCGAACTTCTGCCGGGCGTCCGCCTCGGAGAGCCCGACCGCGCCGACCGGCGGCTGCGAGAACACTGCGCTCGCCACCATCTCGTGGTCGAAAGCGGTCGGGCGGCCATAGAACTCGGTCTCGGCGAACGCCGCGCCCTCGCGGATCGCCACCGGGGTCAGTGCGATGCGGTCGGTGACATCTCCGACCGCCCAGATGTTGGCGACGTTGGTCTTCGAATAGTTGTCGACCGCCACGGCGCCGCGTTCGTTCAACGCGACGCCGGCAGTCTCCAGCCCCAGTCCCTCGGTGTAGGGCTCGCGGCCGGTGGCGTACATCACGACCTCGGTCTCCAGGTCATGGCCATTGGTCAGCGAGCTCTTCACACCGCCGGCCGTCTTCTCGAGCCTCGTGTGCTCGCAGCCTAGTATGACCGTGATCCCGCGCCGCTCCATTTCGGCGGCGAGGTGCGAGCGCACGTCGTTGTCGAAGCCGCGCAGGATGTTGGCGCCACGGTAGATCACGGTCGTCGCCACTCCGAGCCCAGCGAAGATACCGGCGAACTCCAGCGCGATGTAGCCGCCACCCACGATCAGGATGCTCTTCGGCAGCTGCGGCAGGTGAAACGCCTCGTTGGAGGTGATCGAAAGCTCTACCCCCGGGATCGGCGGGCGGGTCGGGCGCCCGCCGGTGGCGATCAGCACCTTGCCCACCGAATAGGTGCGATCGCGGTCGCCGAGCGCGATCGTGTGCGCATCCCTGAGCTCGGCCCGGGCGTGGACGAGGTCGGCGCCGGCGTTCTGCAGGTTGGTCACATAGATGCCGGAGAGGCGCGCGATCTCGATGTCCTTGGCGCGGATGAAAGCCGGCCAGTCGAATGAGGCCTCGGTCCTGGACCAGCCAAATCCCTCGGCCGCCTTGAAGTGCGAGGAGAACTCGCTTGCGTAGACCATGAACTTCTTGGGCACGCAGCCGCGGATCACGCAGGTGCCGCCGACCCGGTGCTCCTCGGCGATCCCGACCTTGGCTCCCGACATGGCCGCGAGCCTCGCCGCGCGCACGCCGCCCGAGCCGGCGCCGATGACGAAGAGATCGTAGTCGTACTTCGGCATCAGGTCCTCCGAGCCGGCAAAGGGGAAGCTCCTAGATAGGGTCAGCGCGTGAGCGTGACCACGCCGTTGTCAGTCCCGACGAGGGCCCGCTCGGCGAGGCCAAGAAAGAGCCCGTGATCGACCACGCCGGTGATGCTCTTCAGCGCCGCTTCGACGCCGGCGGGATCCAGGATGGCGCCGCATGGGGCGTCGTAGATGAAGTTGCCGCCGTCACTGACGAAAGGCGCGCCCTCGCGGACCCGCAGGCGCGGGGTCGCGGCCACGCCGCAATCGGCGAGCCCGTTCACGATGCGCCGCATCGTCGTCGTGTGGCCGAAGGGGATCACCTCGATCGGCAGCGGATAACGGCCGAGCATGGTCACGCGCTTGGACGCGTCGGCGATCACCACGCAACGGCGCGAAGCCTCCCACACCAGCTTCTCGCGGAGCAAGGCGCCGCCCCCGCCCTTGATCAGCGAAAGCTCAGGGCCGATCTCGTCGGCTCCATCCACGGTGAGGTCGATCACACCGGCGTCGTCTATGTCGATCAGGTCGAGGCCGAGGCCGCGGGCCTGCTCGGCCGTCGCGCGGGAGGTGGCGACGCAGGCGCGGCCGCCGTCGCCGAGTTCGGCGAAACGCGCGGCGAGCGCCTCCACGAAGTGGAACGCCGTCGAGCCGGTGCCGAGTCCGATAACGTAAGTCGTCTCGTCGACCAACGCCGCGGCGGCCCGGGCGGCGGCGCGCTTCTGCTCGTCGGGCGTCACGCCTTCTTCGCCTTCTCAGCCAGCTTCTGGGCGCGAAAAGCAGCAGCCCAACCGGGCTTTTCGTCCTGGCGTGCGCGGCCGAGCGCCAGCGCGTCAGCGGCCACGTCGCTGGTGATCACCGAGCCCGAGCCGGTGTAGGCGCCCGGACCGATGGTCACCGGCGCCACGAGCGCGGAGTTCGAGCCGACGAACGCGCCCTCGCCGACGTGGGTGTCGTACTTGTCGAAGCCGTCGTAATTGCAGAAGATCGTGCCGGCGCCGATGTTCGCGCCCGCGCCCACCGACCCGTCACCGAGATACGCGAGGTGATTGGCTTTGGCGCCCTTGCCCACCACCACCTTCTTCACCTCGACGAAGTTGCCGATGTGGGCGTCCTCGCCGATATCGGCGCCCGGCCTGAGCCGCGCGAATGGGCCGACGATCGCCCCTGCCCGAACCACCGCCCCTTCGAGATGGCTGAACGCGCGGATCACCGCGCCGGCCTCGACGGTGACGCCGGGCGCGATGATCACGTTCGGCTCAATCGTGACCCCCGGCGCAATCTTCGTGTCCCATGAGACGAATACGGTCTGCGGCGCCGTAAGGGTGACGCCGCTTTCCATCAGCTCGAACCGGCGTCGTTGCTGGAACGCCGCCTCGGCCGCGGCAAGCTCTCCCTGCGAGTTCGGCGCCTGGAACGCCTCCTCCGGCGCGAACGCGGCGCGGACTGAAAGTCCCGCGCGGCGGGCGATCTCGACCACGTCGGTCAGGTAGTATTCGCCCTTCGCGTTGTCGCAGCCGACTTTGGCGAGCAGCTCGAACAGCACCCGCGCGGACGCAGCGAGGACGCCCGAGTTGCAGGCGGTGATCGCCAGCTCGGCGGGCGTCGCCTCCTTCACCTCGACGATGCGCTCCAGCGTGTCGCCCTCACCCATGATGAGGCGCCCGAAGGCGTTATCGCTCGTCGCCTCGAAGCCGAGCACCGCAAGGTCGGCGCCGTCGTCGCGCAGGCCGAACAGAGGCTGCAGCGCGGCGGCCGGCAGAAGGCCATCGGCGTAAGTGACCACCACGTCGCCGGCATAGCCCGCGAGCGCCTCCTTGGCGGCCAGCACCGCGTGTCCGGTGCCGAGCGGCGGATCCTGCACCGCGATCGCGCTTGCGCCGAGGCGGCGCACGACGTGCGCCTTCACCGCCTCGTTCGCGGCGCCCACCACCACAACAATCCGCTCACAGCCGGCGCCCTGTACGCCGTCGATGGCGTGGTCGATCAGCGTACGACCGCCCACGGTATGCATCACCTTCGGCTTCGGTGATTTCATGCGGGTGCCGGCGCCCGCGGCCAAGATCACGGCGGCGCGCTCTGTCATCGGCGCTCCTTTCGGAATCGCGTCCCTTGTCATGGCCGCCGGTTTAGCCGAAAGCCGGGCGTGTTTGCACGGGACCGGAGAGACGATTGACCGCTTCGCCCGACCTTTCTGGCGCCGCGATCGCCTTCGACCTCGACGGCACGCTGGTCGACACCGCGCCGGACCTCATAGGAACCCTCAACGGCGTCCTCGCCGAGCACGGCCACCCTAGCCTGCCGCTCGAGGCGTCGCGCTGGCTGGTCGGCCAGGGGGCGCGGGCGATGCTGGAGCGGGGATTCGGCGCGGTCGGCGAGACGCTGGCGGCCGACCGCATGGACCGCCTGTTCGATCGGTTCATCTCTCTCTACCGCGACCGCATCGCTCGCGAGAGCAGGCCGTTTCCAGGCGTCGTTGATGCGCTTGACCAGCTCCAGCAGGCCGGCGCCCGCCTCGTCGTATGCACCAACAAGCCTACGGGGCTGTCATGCGCGCTGCTGGACGCGCTCGGCCTTTCACAGCACTTCGCCGCCATTGTCGGGCCCGATCTCGCCGGCGCCTCGAAGCCGGACGCGCGCCACCTCGCCTACGCGGTCGAGGCGGCGGGCGGCGCCCTGGCGCGCGCGCTGATGGTGGGCGACTCCGGCGCCGACGTCGGCGCGGCCAGGGCCGCCGGAGCGCCGGTGATCG
>JAKAZA010000034.1:16826-29735 GCA_021816155.1 Pseudomonadota bacterium
TCAGCTTCGGCTACACCGAGGTCGCGGCGCGCGACCTAGGTGCGGACCTTGTGATCGACCACTTCGATCAGTTGGCCGACGCAGCGCGGCGACTGCTCAATCCGGCGCACGGCCCTCCCCACCCCTGACGCCGCCCCGCCACCGGCCGGCGCTGGTCGCTTGCCCCGCGCCCAGCACGCCGCTATTAGCCGCCCTTCCTGCGGCGGACGCGTAGCTCAGCGGGAGAGCACCTCGTTCACACCGAGGGGGTCACAGGTTCAATCCCTGTCGCGTCCACCATCCAGTCCGCCATGACCGGCACTCTGCGCGGCGCGGCGCGAATTCCCCCGAGTTATCCGCCGGTTGGCCGCGCTATTCGGGCCAAGAGACGTCTCTTAGCGCCCTGACCGAGCGCTTTTCCCGCCACCAATGGCGGAGAATCTCCCGGCCCCTCTCAGAAAGTCCACTTCGCCGCCTTCGCTAATCCCTGATTTTCGCAGTTATGAGCCTGACCTGCCCCCCCCCGCCGGTCCCTCGATCATTGTAATGAGTCCAGGGGGGTGGTTGGTATTGCAACGACAGATAGACGAGCGACGCCAGGACGGCGATGCCGCTGATAAAACTTCCAAGGCTGGCAAGGTCCGCGAGTATCATGCGGCGCGCCCGACGCTCCGTTCGAGGACAAACGATAGCTGATTGGCGCGTCGTTAGCCGGACGGGCGTGACCGTGATCAGCGGCCAGATAGGGCGACGGCTGCCGCTGCCGCGCCAGGAAGACCCCGTCACCGCCAGCCCGCTGAGCGCCGGGCTCGACGTTGCGAAGTCCGAAAGTGCTATGTGTCCCCCTTTGTGGGTCGCAGTCTATGAGAGCGGAAAGCCCCTTTTTCTACGGGCCCAAATCGCTGGCGCTGCTGTATTTGAGGTGCTCGATAAAGGCCCTGAGCTTCGGCAGAACCTGGCGCCTGTCAGGGTAGTAGAGGAATACGCCAGGCGTCGTGGCGGCGAAGGTGGTCAGCAGCGGTTGTAGTCGGCCGTCGACGACCGGGGCTTCCGCCAAGGGGCTCGGAACCTGCGCGAGACCGACGCCCTGGATCGCCGCCCCGATCAGCGTCGGGTAGTCGTGCGCGATCAACGGCCCTGAGACGATCACGGCGACCGCCTCGTTGCCGTCAACGAATTGCCAGGACGCGACCGTTCCGTTCGAACGACGATGCCGCAAGCAAGCGTGGTCCCGCAGATCATCGATCCGTTTTGGAGGCTCGCGGCCGCGCAGATAACGCGGGCTGCCGACAACCACGAGCGGAAGTTGCGCCGTCAGCCGCACCGCGACCATGTCGGGCGCGATGAACTGGCCCAGCCGGATGCCGGCGTCGAACCCGCCGGCCGCCAGGTCCACCATCTCGTCGCTGGCCGCGATCTCCACTTCGACTTCGGGGTAGGCCCGACAGAAGGAGGCGATGACGGGTTCGAGAATCAGCGGGACGACCGCGCGAGGTGCGGCCAGGCGCAAGAGGCCAGCCGGACGCTGACCGAGGCCTCTCGCGCTCTCGCTGGCGGCGACGAGCTCCTCGAACGCCGGCCCAGCTCGTGACAGGAACAGCTCGCCCGCTTCGGTTAGACCGACGCTCCGCGTCGTGCGAATGAGAAGAGCTGCGCCAAGACGCGCCTCGAGCGCGCGCACGGCCTGGCTCACCGCCGAGGTGGTGACGCCCATCTGGGCGGCGCCTTTCCGAAAGCTGCGGCGCCGGGCGACCGCCAGGAAGGCTTCCACGCCATCGAGTGCGCCGTGCCGGACTGTGAAGTTCTGCTTCATGGCCTCTCGACATTATCGCCCATAGTGAGTGGCTAGAAGGGACCCTAGATCCGGCCTCCAAATACCGGTGTCGGAGCCGACAATGTCCCCAGCTATCATGTTCGGGCTGCAGAGCGCCCTGGGTTACGTGGCGTGGTTGCTGTGTTTTCGCACGTACATCTGGCCAAGGCTTAGCGCGATGGAGCCGGCGGCCGCACATGGCGTCATCGCAAGCCTTCACAGCTTCCGGTTCTTCGGGCTCGTGTTTGTCTTACCAGGTTTTGTCGGTGCCCATCTTCCGATGGGGTTCGCCGTCGCCGCTGCCTATGGCGACTTCGCCACCAGCCTGCTGGCCATCTTGGCGCTCATGACGATCAGAATCCGACCGCTCTTCTGGACGTTGGTGATCTCGTTCAATCTGTTGGGCGCGATCGACATCCTCGTCGCCTACTACCATGGCAGCGAGTTCAATCTGCCCGCTCTCGCGGGTCAGCTAGGCGCCGGCTACGCGATCCCGGTCCTCTATGTGCCCTTGCTGATGATTTCGCACACCGCCGCTTTCCGCCTGTTGGCGCGACGTCACCCCAAAGCCGCGGCAGCGGTGGCGACTCACGCCCCTGCCTAGATTTGCGGAACGCACGCATAAGGGTTCGGGCTGGCGAACAGCCGCTTCGGGGCGCTTTCCTGCCCAAAGCAAACGCTCCGGAAGCGGATGCGACATAGGCCCGATCGCGCTGTTTCTGTTGCCCTGGCCCCGAGCGGGGGACCTCAGGTCGGGCAGGATCAGCGTAGCGACGGCGCCGAAAGCGACGATCTCGATCTTGTCGATGTCTCGAAGCAGCCTTCGCCGAGTGGCGGTCAGTCATGGCCTAGCGCCAGCCTGGGTTTGGGCGCGCACCGTCTCCAACGAGACAGGTCAGCTTTTTGTCTGACAGCGCCCGAAGTTATGGCCGCCGCATCGCACCCCGGGCGGATTAGCTCACGCGCGATCCTCAGCGGGCTTGGCGCCGCCCGAGCGATCAGGGCGAGGGGTGATGAAGTCGTAGACGTGTACGGCGTTCATCGCTGCCGGTGGGACAAGGACCTGCGGGTGGCTGAGTGTGATCTCCGCGTCCCGTCGGCCGGCCGCCCAGTGATCCTCCATGGTCCGGCGCGAGAACTCATAATCCTTCGACTGGCCCTCGTAGGTGGGCGAGCGATAGACCAGTTGGACGATGTTGTAGACGGCGCGGTCGGAGGCCTTGGCCAGGAGGCGCGCCTCGGGCGTTGCAGCCAGTTCACTCGGCATCTCGGCCAGCAGACGGTTGAACGTGGCGCGCAAGGTCTGCAGCTTGCGGAAGGCGTCGGTGGCGGAGCGAGTGCGGCTGGAGAACTGCACTTCCTTCATCCTCACCGCCACGCTGGCCAAGTCGCGGGGCAGGTCGCCCCTGGCACTCCACAGGTCGATCTGGAAGACGAGCGTATCCAACCCGGAGCAGGCGGAGAGGACCCAGTCGAGCGGCGTGTTCGAAACCAAACCTCCGTCCCAGTAGAATTCACCCTCAATCTCGACAGGCGGAAAGGCTGGCGGCAGCGCGCCGCTAGCCATGACATGCTCTGGGCCGATGATGTCGGTCGCGTTGTCGAAATAGGCGAAGTTGCCGGTGCGGACATTGACCGCCCCGACGCTGAAGCGGACTTCCTTGCCGTTGATGCGGTCGAAGTCGATCAGGCTTTCGAGGGTCCGGCGAAGCGCGGCGGTGTCGTACCAGCTGGTGGCGCCTGTGGCGCCGGCCGGGGCCAGAAACGGCGGCGGCATGCGCGGCGTGAAGAAGCCCGACACGCCGTTGATCATGACTTCACCGGCGGCCAGTTGGTTGACCCACCCGCGCAGGGCCTGCCCCGGAACCAGGCCGCTCAGGGCCGCGGACAGGCCGCCCGCTCTGGCCTCGCTGACCATTTCCCAGAAGCTGCGCAGTTTCTCGATGCGGGTTTCGCGCGGGTTACCCGCGATGAGGGCGCTGTTGATGGCGCCGATGGAAATTCCCGCGACCCATGTCGGCTCGACGCCCGCCGCCAAGAGCGCTTCATAGACGCCTGCCTGGTAGGAGCCCAAGGCACCGCCGCCCTGCAGCAAGAGGGCGATGTTCTGAAACGATGTGGCTTTGGGCTCGGAGGCTGCAGGGGGCGCGACGCCCTCCGCCGGCGGCCTTGCCCGGCGAGGTCTATTCACGCTCGGGAACCGGCACGTTGAATGCGTTGAGGGTGGTCGAGACAAGGGCGTACAGGCCGACGAGATAGAACAGCTCGTTAGCGCCATGCTGACTGAAGGTCGCCACGGCCAGTCGATAAAGGGGCTCGGGCAGGGTTCCGCCCCGGGTCAGCGCATATGCCACGTCGTAGGCGATGCTTTCATCCCGGGTGAGATCACTGGGTTTGACATCCGCGACAAGGGTGGCCAGCCGCTCGGGCGACATGCCCTCCCTCTCGGCGACCGCGATGTGAGCGTAGATCTCGTAGGCGGCGTCATAGCGTGCGCCGACCACCAGGATCGCGATCTGGCGCACATTGTCGGGCAGCACGGCGTTCGCCGTCATGGTGAGGGTCAGATCCCAGATCGCTTTGCCGATCGCCGGCTCGTGTAGCCACGGGTTCCAGGGCCCCATCAGTGCGCCGTCCTTGCGCTCGGCCCTGAAGGCGTTGAAGTGGCGCGCGACGCCTCTGCGCATTTCGTCATAGACGGCCTTCTGCGCTGGCGTGAGGTCGGCGGGCGCGATCAATGGCAGGCGCAATGGGGACCCTGTCTCTGAGTGAAGATGCGACATTGGGTAAACGCTTGCAGGCACTCGTGGTTGCAGCGCGATATCGCACTCGCACAAGACCTAGAGCACCCGATCAGGCCAACCGCCGGTGTTCTCAGTTCAAATTCACCGACGGTAACGCGCCATCCCCTAATGGCGCGGGATGGCCAGATCCGAGCCCCCGCTGAACCCGTTCCCCCGGTTCGACTCCTCGCCCGAGGTGATCCGGCTGAACCGTGAACCTGAAATTGAGCCACGCCGCATATGGGATAAACCCCGCTTGGGTTTGGGCGCTCTGCGACCACGCAGAGACAAGTCGCGTTCGGACTGTCAGCACCACCACCCTCGGCTTGACCCAAGGGGAGCGACGCGTCTTCAGGAGGCCAGCTCGGACCACCGACTGGTTTCGCGCGAGATACCTGCGCCCGCCAATTCCCCAATGTGGCGGCATGCCGCCGGTCAGCGCCGCCACACAACGACGGCCGCGATCCGCAGGAGAGGCGCCAGGATCAGAAACGCCTCGAACGGGGCGTACGCCAGAAGGTAGCGCGCTGCGGTCTCGTGCCGGGGCCTGAAGAAGTCGAGGGCGAAAGCGTAGGCGATGTAGTTCATCGCGATGTTGCTGAGCGCCCACCAACCGGCCCGCCCGAGCCGGGCGCCCACGCTCTCGACCGAGGCCAGCGTCAGCAGGCCGACGCAGGCCACCGCCGCACCGAAGACGAGGAATGTGCCAAGCGCCGGCGCATGGCCGATCTGGCACAGGCGCACCACCAGGGCGAGGTGGACAGCCAGCACGGCGGCGAAGGCGAGGCCGAACGCTCGCGCGCGGCGCGACATCGGCCGGAAGCGGGGTCCGAACAGCCGGGCCAAGGCGCCGCCAGCATAGCTCGCCCAGAAGAACAGGAAGCCCCAGCGTGCGGTCAGACGGAGCCCGGCGACCACGCCGGTCTCGCCGGCGCCGTAGCGCGTCAGCGACAGGATCGCCAGCATCAGCGCGCCGAGCCCCCCAATGGCGATCCAGGGCCCGGCGCGGGGCGTCGGGGCCGCCGAGCGCGCCTGCACGCCGCTCTCCAGGGTTCGCATGGTCATCGGGCCGGTCACCCAGGGTGGGTCCCTCGGACAGGGTCCCCTGTCTGCGTTGGATCGGGCGCGATTGTCGAGCCCGATCGTCGGAGCGCTCGGAAGAGGCCGAACGACGGCCCGCGGCGCAAGGCGGGACGGCCCAACATTTGCTTGGTTGCGCCCCAAGCGCCGCCAGACTGCATCGAGGCGGCCGGTCAACCGTGAAGGCCTTGCGATGCCTTTAGAGACCCACGCGCGGGGGGAGGCGTCCACAGAGCCCCTGGTCGACCGAACGGCCGCGGCGCGCGCGCTTTTTGCACGCATCTCGCGCAGGAGCACCCGCATCGTCGTGCCGATCAACGATGCCGCCGCGGACCCCGAGTCCCCGGCGCCGTCGTTCTTCTGCGTGCACTCGCTGTCCGGCGCCGGTGGCGCCGACTTCACGGCGCTCGCCCGGCGAATGGGCGGCGCGGTGCGCTTCTTCGGTGTCCAGGCGCCGCCCGCAAGGCTGGAAGAGGAAGGCTTCGGCGCGGATCTCCACGCGCTCGGGGCTTCCTACGCCGAGGCCGTGGCGGCCACCGCGCCGACAGGTCCGATCCGTCTGGGCGGGTGGTCTGCCGGCGCGCCCATAGCCTTGGTGGTGGCCCACCAGCTGCGCTCGATGGGGCGCGAGGTCGACCTTCTGGTGGCGATCGAGGGTGGGCCGGAGATTCCGCATGAGGGCTTGAGCCGGCTCGACCCGCGTTATTGGCTCCGCGTCGCAGCCAACCTGCCCGCCTGGTGGACCGACAGTCGCAAGATGAGCTCTGATTTCCCACAAGGCCCCGCCTGGCGGTTCTTGGTCGCCATGGTCGCGCGCCTGCGCTTCGGTTCGAGCGGGTCGGCGGCCCGGGCGCGCGCCGAGACCCATATCGCGCAGTTCGGGTCGATGGACCGCTACCCGCGTTCGCACCAGCGTTTCATGCGGCGGCTCTACGCCGCCATCATGAGCTTCCGCCCCGATCCGTGGGACGGGCCCGTGGTCGTCTACGAAGCCTCCATCAAGCCGGCTGTCACCCTGCCGCAGTTCTTCGAGCGCTGGCGGATGATCGCCGCTCAGGTCGAGCGCGTGCGCCTCGAGGGGAACCACGTCACGGTCATGCGCGACCCCTGGGTCGCCCAGCTGGCCAGCGACCTGGCACGGCGCCTCGACGCGGCCCGCGCCGTCCGCCGCTGAGTGGCGGACGCGCCAGGGAGCAACCTGGGCCCAGCCGACCGCGGCGAAGAGCCTTCCGCGAGGCGACGCCGCCGTTTGGCGGCGGAAGCCACGACCGAAATGTCAGCCCCACGGCCAGCGTGCCGCCGACGAAATGGGCGGGCAGGCGCCCCTTCGTACGGCGGAGACGCGAACCGAACGGGCGAATTCAAAAGTGCATTCCGCCGAGCATCGCGCCCGCCCCGCCGAGGAAACCGAGCGGGTTGGCGCGCAGCTTGGCCTCTTCCTCGGCCATATACCTGTAGATGCCGTTCAGAGCCTGATCCGTGACGGATGCGCCGACGCTCTCCCGGGTCAGCCCGAGAGACCTCAGCAGTCCGCCAGGGCCGCTCAGACTCTCGATCGCCTGAAAGGCGCCGACCGCGGTCAGCGCCGTATCGATCAGCGGACGCACCTTGGCGCGAAGTTCCCCGCCGGCCGTCCTGCGCAGATATTGCGTCCCGCCGTCTCGTTGCGTGGCGATGCCGGGGACATCGCTCAAAGTGAGCCGCGATATGGCGGCGTGGAATATTGGCTTGGCCGCCTGGGCCGCGCGGTCGCCTGCGTCGTTGATCTTGCGCGTGACGCCGTCGAGGCCGGTCATGCCCGCCACCTCGCCCGCAAGACCACCGAGAAGGCTCCCGCCTTGACTGCCGAGATTGCCGACACCCGGCAGTTGGATCCGCACGGCGGTGTCGTTGTAGAAGGCGCCCGGTTGCGCCAACCTGTCGAGCGCGCGATCCGAGGCGGCGGCGAGCAGTCCGGTCAACCCATCTGGTATCGCCTGCGCCGAAGCGCCCGCGCCCAAAGACAGCACAAGGCCCGCGCCGGCCGCCGCCAGCAGCGCGCGACGTTGTATCCCAAGCTCAGAATTCATTATCAGCCCGTCTTCCTACAGACATCCCACACGCGAAGCGTTCCACAGACCGCGGATGTACGCAACGATTGCACCATTCCGCTGTCACCGCAGGTTAGCGCTCCCCAAGACCCATTGATCCGCCTGCGGACGCCGGGCAGTCTCGGCAACCTGAGCAATTACGCCTGAACCGCCAGCGGCGATCGGGGGGCTGGCGCAGCCGGCCGCGGAACCCTTGAACAGCATCGCATTCATCAGCCCGAAGGGCGGAGCCGGGAAGACCACCGCGAGTCTGCTGCTCGCTCTCGGCCTCGTCGCGCGCGGCTGCCGCGTGGCGATGATCGACTCCGACCCCAACAAGCCGCTCGCACGCTGGGCGGAACTGCCGGGAAAGCCGGAGCGGCTGAGCGTCCATCCCGCACCCACATTGCACGATCTGGCCGACGCGCGACGTGAAGCAGTCCGCGCCGAGCCCGATTGGATCATTCTCGACACCGAGGGTTCCGAGCGCGGGGCGATGGCGTTCGCCGCGCTGAGACCTGACCTCGTTCTGACCCCCCTGGGCGGATCCCAGCTGGAGGCCAACGAGGCAATCAAAGCCGCCGAGATGGTGCGCGCCTTTGGTCAACGGGGCGGACGGCCCCTACCCCACCGCTGCCTCCTGACCCGCATTCCCGCGGCGATCCGGCCTCGCTCCCTGAAAACCGTCGTCTCGCAGTTGCGCGCAAGCGATATCGAGATCCTGCCCACCGCGCTGCTGGAGAAGGAAGCATTCCGTGCGCTCTTCTCCATCGGCGGCGGTTTCGAAGCGCTGGAGGCCTCTAAATTCGCCGGAATCACTGCCGCGAAAGCGAACGTCGAGGCGTATGTGAGCGCGGTGCTCGATCTGGTCGGCAAGACGCCGGCGCCCGATCCGGGTCACCCACCCTCGCCCCCTGCGCCGCCCCAGCCCAGCGGCGGAGAGGCCCAGTGATTTTCCAGGTCTCGGACACGGCCGCAGTCGGCCAAGCCTGCAACGGGCTCACGTCGGCCGAATGTCCTTCGCGCCGCAGCGGCCTGGGACGCAGCTCACAGTCGCCATCAATGAGCTGACGGCGCCCGCCGTAAACATGTCTGGTCATCGACATTCTGCCGACGCCATCGCGAGCAGTCTAACGAGGTCGGCGTCAGGCGACGAGCCCGGCCGGCGTCCGCGTAGTCGCAACACAATCACAGCCCGATAGACACCACAGTCGAATCGATTTATTTTGTTCTAGCCTCACTTCGATAGTGAAGAGGCTAGTAGCCCAACTGTTTGCCCCGGCGCTCTGCGCCGGGGCTCTTTCAATTTTCCGAGCCATGCTCAAGTCTCGACCAAGCGGCGCCCACGTCGCTACTCGGACGTCTAACGTTCGCGATCCGGAGCAATTCGGGGTCACGGACGGAAAGAGACCGGGTCTAGGCGCGCGCTTGTAGCCCCCTCGCCGAGCGACGGGACTGCGTCTCGATCCAGTCGGCGAGGCGCTCCGTCCCATTGACGGCCCGCCAGGCTCTTGCCGCCTTCTCGGCCCGGGAGAGGATCTCGGGAAAGTGATCGTTCGCCTCGTCCACCGCCTCGAGGATCGAGTCGGCCGATAGGTCGTGAAAGAAGATACCGCAACCGAAGCGCACCGCGATATCGGCGGGCACGCATCCCGCCGGCAGGATCACCGGGACCCCGGTGGCGATGCACTCGCTGACAACCCCGGATGGATTGCCAATATAGGCCTGCCAAAGTGATGGCCACACGACCATGTCGCATTTCGCAATCTCAGCAGCGAAATCCGACACGAACGGCAGCGTCACGAGCCTCGCGTTCTGCGCCGCTCTTTGGAGCGAGCCACCGCTATCTTGAACCACCACCTCGAAGCCCCGGCGAAGCAGGGCGTCGACGAGTTGCGGCACCAAGTCGACGCCGCGCTCGACCCGCTGGTACCCGAAGAAGCCGATACGTTGCAGCCCCGACGACCGATGCGTCCGGACAGCGCCGTCATGTGGCGTCGGCGCCAGGCTGATGTTCATGCCAGGCGAGAAGCTCCGGTGATGATCGCGCGCCCACTTGTCGTAGGCCCCGACCGTGAACGCGCCAGGCGTCTGCGCCAGGCGGCGCGCCGCCGCGGCCCACCAACGGCCGCCGATGGGGACGGGAAATCGAGGTGTCCACCATACGCCGCCGACCTGCCGGGCAGGCGCAGGCGCAGGCACGGACAACGCGGCCATCAGCTGGTACGCAACCAGCGTGGGCCAGAACCACACGTCCGCAACCGGCACGCGGCCGAGGTCTTCGGCTGTCATGCGGATCAGCGTCCGGTAGGTGTCGTATGCCGGCTGGCCTTCGGGCAACCGGTGATAGGGAAATACCCGGAACGTCGGTCGCACCGAGAACCCAGCCTCTTCGGCTGCCGCGCTCAGTTCCGGGATGGGCTGCACGTAACCATGCACGGCGACTTCGTGGCCCCGCCGGCTGAGCGCGCAGACGAGCCGCCGATCGAGGTCGAAGTGGTGCCCTCGAAGCTCCGCCAGACCGGGATCAAGGATTGATATCCTCATCGCCGACCCGGCGCGCCGCGCGAGGGTTCCTCGAACGGGCGTGCAACCATGGTGGTCAAAGCGCGGCCCTCCCCAGTGACGAGTCGCCGACCTGCCCCTCCCCCGGACCGCACCTGGGGCCCTCGATGGAGAGAGCCACCTAGCTGGAACAATCCAAGCGACGAGGTCAAGTCGAGCAGATAATCTTCTCAAGTAGCGCGAGCCGCCCATGTCCAGCCAGCCGGTTCGACTGCGCCCGCAATCATGCTGGCGCTTGCGGTCGTCTTTACAAAGCCGCCGGCGTGCAGCCTTACAATGCGATAGCGCGAACCGAGCGACGCTTCAGCCTCTTCGACCGACGCATGACCCGAATCCTGCTCGCCATTCCGGCCCTCGATCAAATGCCAACGGAGTCGGTGGCTTCGCTCCTCAGCCTGTTCAGCCACTACAGCTATGACGCAACATTGAAGCGTCCACGCCAGATTTCCTACAACATCCACCGCGGCTCGAACTATCCCCACGCACGCCGTGCGCTCGTGACCCACGCCAGAGACATCCGCGCCACGCACGTGTTCTTCGTGGACTCGGACATGGTCCTGCCGAAAGACGCGCTGACTCGCCTGCTTTCCCATAAGGTCGACTTCGTCTGCGCTTCCTACATCCGCCGCTATGGCGACTGGCGCATCCTGGGCGCGCCCGATGAGCAAGCAGCGCCCCACCACACGCTCACGCCGATGCGGTTCGTCCCGCTCGGGTGCGCGCTGATCGCGATATCGGTCTTCGACCGAGTCCCGCCGCCCTGGTTCACGTTCCAGATGGAAACGGAGGCGCAGAATGACCGCAGCGAGGACGTCCACTTCTGCGACAAGGTCCGCGCGGCGGGCGTTCCGATCTATCTCGATCCGAAACTGACGAGAGAGGTCGGCCACGTCGGCGTACAGGTTCTCCGGTACGGTGATACGCCGCCGAAGTGACGAGAAACCCGGCTAGGCCCCCCCGAGCAATCCCCCCGGCAGAAACGGCGCATCCTCGTTGGCGCCGGACGGGTCCCCCCGCCGGGAATCTTGACGGTCGAGGCCCTGGTAGAAGACATGCGCCCCGATCTGCCCGACCTTGTGAAGCACCTTGCTCCACCAGGGCGAAACATAGTCGGCGTGATAGAACGTCGCCGTGGCGACCGGCGTGCTGAGGCGCCGAGTCAGCGCCATCTCGGCGATCGAGTCCGCTAGCCGCCAGGCGGCGGCGTCGCGCGGCGGATGGTTCAGGGAGCCGTCGCAGACAAAGCTGAACTGGCAACCGCGATGTTCCCCGCCCTGGGCGACGACGTCGCAGACCGTCTTGGCGAACTGCGGGCGTCCGACCCGGTTCATGATGACCTGCGCCACCGCTTCCTGCCCCTCGATCGGCTGGTTGCGCGCCTCGTAATAGATCGCTGTTGCGAGACAGTTGCGATCTTCGCCCGATCGGAGCGCGGCGACGGTCGCAGGCGCGACGGCGGCAACCAACGGGAGCGCCGCGCCGTGCGGGAGGCCCGCCGCCGCTCGCGCGACGGGAGACGCGGACGCCGGCGCGCCGCGCCTCCTCAGCCAGGGCGTCTCGGACACGTCCGGCTGGACGGCGGCTCGCGGAAGCTCGAACTCGGCTAGCCGAGCCTTGTACAGCGCGATGCTTGCGTCGGAGGCGTCGGGCTGCGCCGCATCGCGCGAGAGGTCGATCTCCACGGCGTCATTCAGCGGCTTCGATACTGCGGGCTTGGCGAAGGGTCCTCCCAGGCCGGCCAACGAAGCGCCGAGCGCGATCCCGACCGCGCTCGCGCACACTAATAGAGCGCTGCCAAGCCAAGCGGACCAAGCGAAATGCATTATTTGAACCGCCCCCCCGATCGCCGCCTCTGGACTTGAACCTAGTCGCCCGCCCGTGAGACGTCAAACCACGCGCCAACAGCGCTTCTACATTCCAGTTAGCTCGACAAAATTGGCGCTCGACTCCGCTCGACTGGTCCCAGGACCCGCCACGGACGGTCATCACGCGTTGACGCAGGTGTTCCCAAGCAAGCCCCATCCGCCACCAGCCGCGCCCCACACCGAACACGCAGCACCGCACGAGCACTACACGTAATACTCAACCACCCCAGAACCGCTCATTGACTGCTTATCCCACTTACCAGACAACAAGATTCCCCTCCAAGGCGAATAGGAGAGGGACGTAAATAATTTTGTCATGTCTAATTGGCCGCGTCCGCATTGACGTCGACATTAACATTTGCTTAAGATAACGCCGATTGGGGAAGCCCGCGCAATCGGGTGCAGCGCCCGGTCGAAGATAGCAAACAGTGTTGGGGCTACAAATGCTACGTAATCATCTCCTGTCGGCGGCCGGGGCCGCCGCTCTGACGCTAGGCTTGGCGACCCAGGCCAGCGCCATGATCCAGCTTCAGTATTCCCCGAACCCGGCCGCGACCTCGGACATCAGCTCCAGCAGCGCGACGGGCTCTAATTCACAACTGACTTCGCCCGGGACAGGCGAACTCGCGGAGTACGGCTCCAACGGGTCGTGGAGCGGGCTCGCCAACACCGCATGCTCGACGGGCGGCCCTGTGGCTCCGCCGTGCACCTACGTGGTCGCCAGCGACGTGAACTATACGCCCGGGGCCGACCAA
>JAKAZA010000035.1 GCA_021816155.1 Pseudomonadota bacterium
ACAACGCCTTCGCGCACGAGGCCGGCATCCACCAGGACGGCGTGCTGAAGAACGCCGAGACCTACGAGATCATGCGGCCCGAGGACGTCGGCCAGGGCGGCTCGAACCTCGTCATGGGCAAGCACTCGGGCCGGCACGCCTTCCGTGAGAAGCTGAAGGCGCTCGGCTACGACCTCGGCCAGAACGCGCTCAACGAAGCGTTCGGCCGCTTCAAGGACCTGGCGGACAAGAAGAAGCACGTGTTCGACGACGACATCGTCGCGCTGGTGGACGACGCGCTGGCCCGCGGACAGGACCGCATCCAGGTGAAGGCCCTGCGCGTCATCGCCGGCACCGAGGGCCCGCAGGAGGCGCAGCTGACGCTGATCGTCGACGGGGTCGAGAAGTCGGCTGTGGCGAACGGCGACGGGCCGGTGGACGCGGTGTTCAACGCCATCCAGGCGATCGCGCCGCACGAGGCGGTGCTGCGCCTCTTCCAGGTGCACGCGGTGACCGAGGGCACCGACGCGCAGGCGCAGGTCTCGGTCAGGCTCGAGGAGGGCGGCCGCATCGCCACCGGCCAGGCCGCCGACACCGACACGCTGACGGCCAGCGCCATGGCCTACGTCAACGCGCTCAACAACCTCTCGGCCCGCAAGGAGAAGTCGGCGCCCGAGCCGATCGTGGCGAGCGGGTTCTAGCCGCGACAGCCCCTCTCCGCGCCCTGCGGCGAGGGGCCGCACGCTTCGCCAGCCATGCTCTGGATACCCATCGCCGTCGGCGCTGCGTCGCTGCAGGTCGCCCGCAACGCCCTGCAGCGGGGGCTTCTGCCGGGCGCCGGCCCGTGGGGCGCCACGTTGGTGCGCTTCCTGTTCGGACTGCCGTTCTCGCTCGCGTTCGCGACCGCCGCGTGGCTGCTCAGTCCGGGCGCGAGCCCCCGGTTCAGCGCCGCGTACTTCCTCGCCTGCGCCGTCGGCGGCGCGACGCAGATCGCGGCCACGGCGGCGATGCTGGTCTCCATGCGGCGCTCCAGCTTCGCGCTCGGCACGGTCTTCCAGCAGAGCTCGATCCCGCTGGCGGCCTTGGTGGGCCTCGCGTTCGGCGAGCGGCTGCATCCGCTCGCCTGGGCCGGGCTCGTCGCGGTCACCGCGGGACTGATGGCGCTGGCCTGGCCGCGGCAGGGGGCCGGACCGCGCGACTGGAGCGCCGCGGGGCTCGGGCTGATCGCCGGCGCCGGCTTCGCCGTCTCGTCCAACGCCTTCCGCCAGGCGGCGATCATGCTCGACGCCCACCACCCGGCGCTGGCCGCGCAAATCTCCGTGTTCTGCAGTCAGGCGATGCAGTCGGCGGCGCTGGTCGCCTGGCTCGCCGCGACCGACCGCAGCGCGCTCTACACCGCCGTGGCGTCAGGCCGGGCATCGCTCGGCGCCGGCTTCTTCGGCGCGGCCGGCTCGGGACTGTGGTTCACCGCCTTCGCGATGTCGCCGGCGGGACCCGTCCGCGCGGTGGGCGTGGTGGAGATGCCGATCGCCGCGATCGCCGGCCGGCGCGTGTTCGCCGAGCGGCTGGCGCCCTGGCAATGGGCGGCTGCGGGCGCTGCCGCCCTCGGCGTCGCGCTGGCGGCGCTCGGCTGAGCGGGCGACGGCCGAGACGCGCCGGTTTGCGGCCTTGCAATCGGCTCTTTTCTTGGGCACACCCGGTCAGGTCCGCCCTGGCTTAGGGAGTCGAAGTAAGAGCGCTGACGTCTGAGGGGGCGTCCGCGTATGCGGCCCAGGGCCCAGGGCGAGACCTCAAGTGCGTTCGACAGCCCTCTTTCCTCAGAGTTCTGAATGTTCTCGTCCCTGTTCGGCGTCATCTCCAACGACATCGCCATCGATCTGGGTACGGCCAATACCCTGATCTACATGAAGGGCCGCGGCATCGTGCTGAACGAGCCGTCGGTAGTGGCGCTGCGCAACGTCGGCGGCCGCAAGCAGGTCCACGCGGTGGGAATCGAGGCCAAGATGATGCTGGGCCGCACGCCCGGCCACATGGAGGCGATCCGCCCCATGCGCGACGGCGTCATCGCCGACTTCGAAGTCGCCGAGGAAATGATCAAGCACTTCATCCGCAAGGTGCACAACCGGCGCGGCTTCACCAATCCGAAAGTGATCGTCTGCGTGCCGTCGGGCGCAACCGCCGTCGAGCGACGCGCGATCAACGACTCCTGCCTCAACGCGGGCGCGCGCCGCGTCGGGCTGATCGACGAACCGATGGCCGCGGCGATCGGGGCCGGCCTGCCGATCCACGAACCGACCGGGTCGATGGTGGTCGACATCGGCGGCGGCACCACCGAGGTGGCCGTGCTGTCGCTCTCCGGCATCGTCTACACGCGCTCCGAGCGCGTTGGCGGCGACCGCATGGACGAGGCGATCATCAGCTACATGCGCCGCCATCACAATCTGCTGATCGGGGAGACCACGGCGGAGCGGATCAAGAAGGAGATCGGCACCGCCCGCACGCCGGAAGACGGCTACGGCCTAGCGATCGACGTGAAGGGGCGCGATCTGATGCAAGGCGTGCCGCGCGAGGTGCGCATCTCGGAGAAGCAGGCGGCCGACGCGGTCTCCGAGCCGGTGGCGCAGATCGTGGAGGCGGTGAAGGTGGCGCTGGAAGCGACGCCGCCCGAGCTGGCCGCCGACATCGCCGACAAGGGCATCATGCTCACCGGCGGCGGCGCCCTGCTGCGCGGGCTCGATCTCGAGATCCGCGACCACACCGGCCTGCCGGTGACCGTGGCCGACGATCCGCTTTCCTGCGTGGCGCTCGGCTGCGGCAAAGTGCTCGAGCATCCGAAGTGGACCAAGGGCGTTCTGGAATCCACCTTCGCCTGACGCTAAATTCTTGATTCGCGAGCGCCTCCCGCGAACACGCGAAAATCGTCTCGTCCCGGAGGCGCCCACACTCGTGACACAGTTTGAGCGATCATGGATGGCTCAGGCGGAGCCAGGCCTCCGGGAGGCGGTGATTGTCCTTCAGGGATAGTCCCATCGGCGATATCAAAGTCCCGCTCACCTGGTCGGCAGGCGCAGCGCTGGTGATCGCGTTCGTGATCGCTGGCGCGCTTCTGCTGACGCATCAGCATGACATGACCCGGCCGGGCGCCTACGACGGCGCGCGCCGCGCCATCGACGAAGTAGCGGGTCCGGTCGGCGGCGTCATCTCAGCGCCGATCCGCTGGGTCGATGGCGTCGCGGGCGACGTGAGCGACTACTTCGACGCGGCTAGCCAGAACCGCCAGCTCAAGGCCGAGCTCGTTCAGGCGCGGGGCTGGCGCGACCAGCTCGTGGCGCTCCAGGTCGAGAACGCGCGTCTGCGCGCCGTCCTCGGCATCCGGACGGACCCGCCGCTGCCGCACGTCGCCGCCGACACGGTCGCCGACGTCCACGGCCCGTTCGCCAACACCCGCCTGGCCAACGTCGGCAGCGACCAGGGCGTGACCGAGGGCAATCCGGTCGTCTCGGAACACGGTCTCGTCGGCCGGGTCGTCGGGGTGACCAGCGACGTCAGCCGCGTGATGCTGCTCACGGACGTCGACAGCCATACGCCGGTGACGCTGCTGCGCACGAACGGGCGCGCGATCCTCTCCGGCGACGGCGGCGGCTCGCCCAAGCTCGATTACGTCCGCTCGGCCCAGGCGATCCGCGAAGGCGACCGGGTGATGACCAGCGGCGACGGCGGCGTGTTCCCGCGCGGCCTGCCGGTGGGCACCGTCGTCAAGGGCTCCGACGGCGCCTGGCGCGTGGCGCTCGACAGCGACGCGGCGCCCATCGACTACGTGCAGATCCTGCTCTTCACCAACTTCAGCCAGATTGCGAACGCGCAGGCGCTGGCGCCGAAGGACCTGCCGACCGCGATGACCGAGGAACCCTCGCAGAGCATCGTCGGGCCCATAGCAGGACCGACGTCCCCGAAGCCCGCGTCCGCCAGCCCCGAGCCTGCGAAGCCCTCGCCTGCGACGCCCGCGAAGCGTACGACCGCCGCGGCGCCGGCCACGCGGCCGCACGCGGTCGCGAGCCGGGCGGCCCGTCCCCCACTCTCGGCGACGACGACGGTCGGCGCTGCTGGCGACTGACGCGATGACCTCGCAAGGCATCAGCGCCAGCCGGGCACTGAACCCGCTGGGCTGGCTGGTCGCGCCGATGGTGCTCTGCGTCATCGCAACGGTTTTGCTGGCCGCGCCGATCCGCATCTTGGGCCAAGCCCTGCCGCAGCCGGTGTTCCCTCTGGCGCTGGCCTTCGCTTGGCCCTTGATCCGTCCCTCGCTCGTGCCGCCGTTCGCCCTGCTCGTGATGGGCCTCTTCCTGGACCTCTTCTGGGGCGGACCGCCAGGCCTTTGGCCGCTTTGCCTTCTGGCGGCCTACGCCGGGGTGCTTGCGCTGCGCCGCCTGATCACCGGCAACGACTTCGTCTTCGTCTGGGCCTGGTACGCCGCGGCGACCCTCGTGGCGTTCGGGGTGGGCTTTCTGGCGATGGCCATGCGGTCCGGCGTGGCGCCGAACCTGCTGGCGGTGGGCTGGCAATATGTCTGGACAGCGGCGCTGTTCCCGTTCGCCGACCGGCTGATCCGGCGCTTCGAAGATGCCGACGTGCGTTTCAGATGAGCCCGAAAATCTACTTCAACGAGGTCAACGAGCGGCAGGGGGTCTTCCACCGGCGCGCCTTCCTGATGGGGGGCGTCGTGGGCGCGGGCCTCGTCACGCTGGGGGGCCGACTTGCGTTCCTGCAGCTCGTGGATGCCGACAAGTACCGGACCCTCTCGCTCGACAACGAGTTCCAGAGTCGCCTTGAGCCGCCCCCGCGCGGCCTGATCCTGGACCGCAACGGCGTCATCCTGGCCTCCAACCGCCCCGACTTCCGGCTCTATGTGAGCCGCGACGAGAACACCAACGTTGAGGAGTTGCTCGAGAAGCTGCAGCGCCTCGTGCCGCTCGACGACGCCCACCGGGCGCGCCTGCTCCAGGACGTCAACGACGCGCCGCGCCGCGCGCCGGTGACGGTGATGGAAGACCTGACATGGGAAGAGTTCTCGCGCATCAACGTGCGCGCGCCGGAACTGGTCGGGGTCACCGCGGACATGGGCGACATCCGCGTGTACCCGTACGCGGCCGCGTTCGCCCACGTGATCGGCTACGTCGCCAAGGTCTCGCGTGAGGACGTGACCAAGGACGGCCCGAACTCAGACCCCATCCTCCTCAATCCAGGCTTCCGGATCGGCAAAGCCGGGCTTGAGAAAAGCTATGACCTCGTCATGCGCGGCAAGCCGGGCGCCAAGAAGGTGGAGGTGGACGTCAAGGGCCGCGTGGTGCGGGAGGACCCCGGCGGCGACATCCCGCCGGTGCCCGGCGAGACGCTGAAGCTGACCCTGGACGCTGATATCCAGAACCGGGCGCTGGAGGTGTTCGGGGCCGACTCGGGCGCGGCGGTGATGATGGACTGCCGGACGGGCAACATCCTGTGCATGTTCTCCGCGCCGAGTTTTGACGCCAACCGCTTCGTCAAGGGCCTGACAGGCCCCGAGTACCGGGCGCTGGCCGATTACGACCACAAGCCGCTGCTGAACAAGACCGTCAACGCCACCTATCCGCCCGGCTCGACGTTCAAGACCATGGTGGCGCTGACGGCGCTCGAGATGGGCATTCCCGCGAGCACCACCTTCACCTGCAACAAGGTCTGGTTCTGGGGCGGGCGGGCGTGGCACTGCGACCAGGCGCACGGCACGCTCGACATGAAGGGCGGCATCGCCCAGTCCTGCGACATCTATTTCTACCAGCTGGCGCTGAAGATCGGCGGGCCCGATCCGATCGCGCGCACAGCCACGACCATGGGCCTCGGCAAGCTCTACGACATAGGTCCCGGCAAGCCTTGGCCGGCCCAGCGGCCGGGACTTATTCCAACGGTCGAGTGGGTGCGGCGCGCGCGGCCGAGCGATCCGGTCTGGCACCCCGGCGAGACGCCGAGCGTCGGGATCGGACAGGGCGCGGTGAACGTCAATCCGCTGCAGCTCTGCATCATGTGCGCCCGCATCGCCAACGGCCGCAAGGCGCTCTATCCGCGCCTCGTCGACACGATCGGCGGGGTCCCGCAGGCGGCGGCGGGGCCGGCGCCGGATCTGCCGTTCAATCCGGCCCACATCGAATTCCTGCACGAGGCCATGCGCGCGGTGGTGGCGAGCGGAACCGCGGCCGGCGGCGCGGCGGACCTCAAGCTCGGCCCCATCACGATGGCGGGCAAGACCGGCACGGCGCAGTCGCACAGCTACCACGGCGGGATCGGCGCCCACGGCGCCCGAGGCGCCTGGGATGAGCGCGACCACGCGTGGTTCATCGCCTTCGCCCCCGCCGACGACCCGCGATACGCGATGAGCGTGCTGACCGAGCACGGCGGGTTCGGCGCCGACGCATCGGCGCCTAAGGCGCGCGAGATCATGCGCGTCGCCCTGCTGAAGGACCCCGAGGTGCGCGCCCGCATCGTTCAGCCCTTGCCGCCCCCTGAACCGGTGTCGGCGCCGTCGACAGGCGGCGCGGCGGCGACGCCAGCGCCCCCTCGCTCGGGCTCCGCCACATGACAGCCGGCGCCTACACGCAAGGTCGCGAGCGCCAGCGGCTGTCCGTCCGGCTGACCCAGATCGACTGGACCTTCTGCCTCGCCATCACGATGATCGCGCTGGCCGGGGCGGCGATGCTGTACTCGGTCGCCGGCGGCAAATGGGAGCCGTGGGCGGCCAAGCACCTGGGAGGCTACGCGTTCTGGTTCGTGGTGATGCTGGCGTTGGCGATGGTCGACCTGCAAGTCTGGTTCGCCGTGGCGTACCCTGTCTACGTGATCAGCCTCGCGCTCCTCGCCTACGCCGCGGTGAAGGGGCACGCCACGATGGGCGCCCAGCGCTGGATCTCGATCGGCCCGATCCACGACTTCCAGCCGTCCGAGCTGATGAAGATCGGCCTGGTGCTGGCCCTGGCTCGGTTTTACCACGGGCTCTCGGCCAGGAACGCCAAGCTTTCGTTCTGGCTGATCGTGCCGGCGATACTGATCGGGCTGCCGGCGGCGCTCGTCATGAAGGAGCCGGACCTCGGCACCGCGCTGCTGATCTGCGCGACCGGGGGCGCGATCATGGTCCTGGCGGGGCTGGACCTGCGCATCGTGGCCGGCATCGGCGCGCTCGGCGTGGCCGCCGCGCCTTTCCTTCACCTGGTCCTGAAGCCCTACCAATGGACACGCCTCGCCAGCTTCATGAACCCAGGGGCGGAACGATCGGGCGCCGGCTATCATACGTGGCAGTCGCAGATCGCGCTCGGGTCGGGCGGCCTCATCGGCAAGGGCTTCGGACTCGGCACGCAAAGCCAGCTGAACTTCCTGCCCGAGAAGCAGACCGACTTCATGTTCGCCTCGCTCGCCGAGGAGTTCGGCTTCGTAGGCTGCGTGGCCATCCTGCTGCTCTACGCGGCGGTGATCTTCATGGCGCTGCGCATCGCTTCGGTCGCCCATAGCCACTTCGCCCGGCTCGGCGCCGCCGGCGTCACCGCGACGCTTGCCTTCTGCGTGCTGATGAACGGTGCGATGGTGATGGGGCTCGCCCCGGTGGTCGGCGTTCCGATGCCGCTCCTGTCGCTGGGAGGCACGGTGATGATGAGCATGATGATCGGCTTCGGCCTCGTCATGGCCGCGCGCGTCCAGCGCTACGCCGAGATCTCAAGCGGCAAGGGCGCCGTTCTCTAGGGGCGCTCCGCCGGTGTCCCCGGCTCTGCGCACGCCACCGCTACGTCATTGAACGGACTTGCCGCCGGCGCCCGGCGGGTATTGCATCTGATCCGAACGATGGCCCGACGGGCAATCGCGCCCGCGGGCCTCGGATGAGACGCGAGGAGATCCCCATGGGCGCCCATGCACCTGGACTTGTCAGAGCCGTGGCCTTGGTTGGCCCGACGGGAACCGGCAAGACCAACCTGATGGAGGCCTTGCTGATCGCGTCGGGCGCCAGGCAGGCCCGCGCCGGCGGCGGCCCCGGCGCGACGGTCGGAGACTCCAGTCCCGAGGCCCGAGCGCGCGGCCATTCGGTCGAGCTCAACTTCGCGGGCTTCGACTACATGGACGACAGCTACGCGGTGATCGACATTCCCGGCGCGATCGACTGCGCCGCCGAGGGGGACTTCGCCCTGCCCGCGGTCGACCTCGCGGTCGTCGTGGCCGCGCCGGACAGCGCCAAGGCGATCCTGCTGCAGCCGACGCTCAAGGAGCTCGAGCGGCTGAACATCCCCCACCTCATCTTCGTCAACCGGATCGACACGGCGCGCGAGCCGCTGCCGCGGCTCCTGGAGGCGCTGGCCGGCGTGAGCGAGCGGCCGGTGGTGGCCAGGCAGATTCCGATCTGGGATGGCGAGCACGTCACCGGCTACATCGACCTCGCGCTCGAGCGGGCCTTCGCCTACCGCGACGGCGCCGCGTCCGAACGGCGGCCGCTCGGGGCGCATGAGGCCGAGGAGAAGGACGCCCGCTTCCACATGCTCGAGCAGCTGGCCGATTTCGACGACGAACTGCTCGAGCAGCTGGTGGGCGACGTCACACCCGAGCAGGAGCTGGTGTTCGCCGACCTCGTCAAGGAGTTGAACCAGGGCCTGATCACGCCCGTCTTTTTTGGAGACTCAGCCAAGGGCTGGGGCGTCCGGCGCCTGCTGAAGGCGTTGCGCCACGACGCCGCTGCGCCGACCGCGAGCGCCGAGCGGCTCTGCGCCGACGTCCCTGGCGTCTACGTCATCAAGACCGCCTACGCGGGGCAGGCAGGCAAGCTGACCTATGCTCGCGTGTTCGGGGGCCCGCTTGCCGACGGCGCCGAGTTGACCGCCCCTGATGGTGAGAGGAGCCGCGCCGGCGGACTCTTCCAGGTGCAAGGCGCGGCCACCCGGAAAATCGACAAGGCGAGAGCCGGCGATGTGGTCGCGATCGGCAAGCTGGAGCACGCCGCACCCGGTCAGTACCTCTCGGCCCGCGGCGCCGCCGCGTCGATCTCGGCCAAGGTCAGCGCGCGGACGCCGGTCTACGGCCTCGCCATCGCCGCCAAGGTCCGCAACGACGACGTGCGGCTTGCGAGCGCGCTCGCCAAGCTGGTCGAGGAGGACCCCGCGCTGGCGGTGGAGCATGACGCCGACACACACGAGATGGTGCTCACCGGCCAGAGCGACTCGCATCTCAAGCTCGCCCTGGAACGGATGAAGCGCCGCTTCACGGTCGACGTCGCCACCGCGCCGCCGACCACGCCTTACAAGGAGACCATCACCGGCGCGGTCACCCAGCACGCGCGCCACAAGAAGCAGACCGGGGGCCACGGCCAGTTCGGTGACGTGATCGTCGAGATCAAGCCCCTGAAACGGGGCGAAGGCTTCCAGTTCAGCCAGCGGATCACCGGAGGCGTGGTGCCCAAGCAATGGATCCCGGCGGTCGAGCAGGGCGTGCGCGATGCGATGGCCAAGGGGCCGCTGGGCTTCCCGGTGACCGATGTCTCGGTGGCGCTGATCGACGGCAGCTACCACGCGGTCGACTCCTCCGAGATGGCGTTCCGCCAGGCCGGCAGGCTCGCGATGGACGAGGGCCTCAGGAAGTGCAACCCGCTGCTGCTCGAGCCGATCGAGCGGCTGAAGATTCACGTGCCGAACGCCTGCACGTCGGGCGTCACTTCACTGCTCCCCACCAAGCGCGGCCAGGTGCTGGGCTTCGGCCCGCGCGAGGGCTGGAAGGGCTGGGACACGGTCGAGGCCTACCTGCCGAGGTCCGAGCGCGGCGCCCTGATCGGCGAGCTGCGCTCGCTCTCGCAGGGCCTCGGCATGTTCGAGTTCGCCTTCGATCACATGACCGAAGTCACCGGCCGCACCGCCGACGACATCATCAAGGGCAAGGCGGAGATGGCGCACGCCTGAGGTCGGGCCCAGTCCGCTCAAATCCCGACATCGACCAGGCGCAGGCCGCGAGAGTTCCCGGACTTCCGCGTCCTTCTCCCCAGGTCGATGATGTTCTATTTTTGTTCTTGACGACGACGGGGAGTTATATACGTGACAACGTATATAACTCCCCGACGACAGGCGGGGATAAAGCCACCGGCCGGATGAGCCGCGTTTTTGGCACCATGCGCTCGGGACCTTCCTGGCTTGGGTTTCGCGTGGTGTCCGCTTTCTGGCAGCGTCCTGATGGCGGCAGGCGCCCCAAAGCGGTCGCTTCGGGTGTCGCGAGGCGATCAGGAGTTGGCCGAGCCTCGCGTCACGCCAGGCGGTTGAAGCCGTCCTCGCTCCAGTCGTGGCTGCCCACCCCATGGTGGATCACGAAGAGCCCGTCAGGATCATAGCGAAGTTTGATCGCCTCAAGCCTTGCGGCGTTCTTCCCCCATTGCGCAGCTTGCCAATCTTTCAAGAAGAAATCGCACTCTGACATGTAGCAGCCGGCGTCCGGCGCGGCAGCGCGCAAAGCTTCGATGGAAGCCGCGATCTTCTTGGCGTTCTGTCGGGCGACCGAAATGTCGGGGGGCGGCAGCCCCGCGTAAGATGACCCTCCCAGCATGGCGATGATGGCTAGCGCGAACGCGTCCGTGACCTGGGGATTGATCGATGTCTGACGCGCGGCGGCGATAGCCTCGGGCGCTCCGCCTGCGAGGCCCTTGTTGAAGTGGAAGCTCACGCTCCACAGGCGGCTTGCGTTGAACCAGGCGTCGGTCAGCCGGTCGAGACCTTCACCCTGGAGCAGAGCCGAGGGCAGCCAGGCCGACTGGTAGCCATGCCACATCGCCGAGGCCTGTATCCCGTCGCCCGGCCACCAGAAGTCGCCCGGCTGGGCTCCGGGCCGGTCGTCGACCTTCACGATGCCGGGCGCGAGCTTCTGAAGCGCGCCGGCATTCCAGTAGATGCGCGCGGGCGCTGCCCGAGCCGAGAACGGCTCGACGGTCTTGAACTCCTCCGGATGGGCGGCGACCTCGTCGACCAGCCCCTTCCAGACCGCAGTCGCCTCGTCCGGCGTGAGCCCCTGAAACGCCATCTCGATCTGGAGACGATTGCCCGGCGTTGCGTGAGCTTGCTCACCCCAATGCGGGTTCATCAGGTGGGCGGGATAATACTCCAGGAAGGTGCGGAGGAGGCGGCGGTAGGCCGCGTCCGAAGTGGCCTCAACCGTCCAGTTCACGCCCCCGAATGTTGTTGGCAGGTCGTATGTAGCCAGTGTGAGACGGGTGACGACGCCAAAGGTCCCGCCGCCACCGCCCTTGAGCGCCCAGAAGAGGTCCGGGTCGCGGCGGGCGTTGACGATCCGAATCTCGCCGTCGGCGGTGACGACCTCGGCTTCAAGCAAGTTCCCAGCGCCGAGACCGAATGCTTTGGAGAAACTGCCGAAGCCGCCGCCGAGCACGAAGCCCGCCACGCCGACAGTGGTGCAGCCCCCGCCCTGGACGAAGCGGCCGCCCTCGTCGGTCACCGCTTTGTAAGCGTCAATCCAGACGCAGCCCGCACCGAGAGAGACTGCCGGAACGGGCTTCGCGTCGCCGCCTTGTGGGACGAAGGCTGCGTGGAGAGCGACATCGTCGAGGTCGCGAGTCCAGACCAGCAAGGAGTCCGGCGCGCTGGAGCCGCCAACGTAGCTGTGGCCGCCGCCTCGCACCACGAGTCTCAGGCGGTGCGCTCTCGCGAACTTGACGGCCGCCGCGACATCTCTTGCATCCTTCGCCTTCACCACAAAGGCACTCGGAGCGGAAGTCCAGGCGTCGACCCAGCCTGAGGATTCCGTGAAAGCCGGCGTGTCGCGGAGATAGAACGGGTTGTGAAGGAGGCTCTGCGCGTCAGCCGGGCTGAGCTTCGGGACCTCGACCTTCTCAAGCCGCCCGCCGA
Organism: Pseudomonadota bacterium; assembly: GCA_021816155.1. Classification (GTDB taxonomy): domain Bacteria; phylum Pseudomonadota; class Alphaproteobacteria; order Caulobacterales; family Caulobacteraceae; genus Acaudatibacter. The sequence continues at coordinate 11,877 of JAKAZA010000035.1, forward strand.
CCGACCGACGCAGCGCGTCCCAGTCCGCAGGGCTTGGCCAGCCGGCCTGGCCGGGCCTCACCCGCGCGAATGACCCGGCGAAAGCGCGGCCTTGTCCCGAGGCAACCATTGTTAGCGTGGAGATCAGCCAACCGATAAAGCCACGACGCCTCAAGTCCGCCCCCCGCATATTCAAGCCGGCTTCAGTCGCGCCAACCGCCGCCTATCGGCGAGACAAGCAGGCGCTGATTGTGTGCGGTGTCAATGACCGAACCTCGCGCCAAGTGACGTGACCCCCTGAAACTCAACCATTCGCAGCGAGAGTCCGACCCAACCAGAAGGGACGGACGAATGAAGCGGTCGAGGTTGCGCTGCGCTTAATGACTGAAGAGTTTGGTCGGCGGCGCAATCGCGGCCGCGTAGCGTGCCAGCGTCTCGGTGGGCGGCTCGCCGTCCTCGACGGTGGCAGCCGCCTGCTTCTACCTGAACGGCAACGAGGTCGCCTCGGTCGGCAACTCCGGCCCCGATCAGCTCAACTACCAGGGACAGTTCTCGACAGGAGAACGCGTGTCCGGAGCGGCTCCACTCTATCCAACCGAATTACGGCGACGCTCCGCTCTATTCAACCGAGCCTCACCCCAGCGCCTGGTCCGTGGCCCGCACGAGGCCGTCGATGATGCCGGGCTCGGTCGAGGCGTGGCCGGCGTCCCAGACGATCTCGAAGCGGGCGGCGGGCCAGGACTTCTTCAGCGCCCAGGCGCTTTCCAGCGGCGTCACCACGTCGAAGCGGCCCTGGACGATCCAGCCGGGGATACGGGCGATGGCGCCGACGTTCTTCAGGAGCCAGCCGTCCTCCTCGAAGAAGCCGCGGTTGGCGAAGAAATGGCACTCGATGCGCGCGAAGGCGATCGCGAAGTCGACCTCGTTGAACTTGGCCGGCCGCGCCTCGGGGCCCCGCAGCGAGATCGTGTCGCCCTCCCACTGGCTCCAGGCCGCCGCGGCCTCGGCCTGCACGCGCCGGTCGGCGTGGGTCAGGCGCTTGTGGTACGCCGCGATCATGTCGCCGCGCTCCGCCAGCGGGATCGGCGCGCAGAACCGCTCCCAGGCGTCGGGGAAGATCATGGAGGCGCCGTCCTGGTAGAACCAGCGCAGCTCGCGCTCGGTCAGCAGGAAAACGCCGCGCAGGACGAGGTTCTCGACCCGCTCGGGGTGCAGGATCGCGTAGGCCAGCGCCAGCGTCGAGCCCCAGGATCCGCCGAACACGGTCCATTTCTGCACGCCGAGCTTGCGGCGCAGGCGCTCGATGTCCTCGACCAGCGTCCAGGTGGTGTTGTCCTGCAGCGACGCGTTGGGCCGGCTCTTGCCGCAGCCGCGCTGGTCGAACAGGGCGACACGCCACCGCGCCGGGTCGAAGAAGCGGCGCATGGTGGAGTTGATCGCTCCGCCGGGGCCGCCATGCAGCACCACCGCGGGCTTGCCCTTCGGATTGCCGCATTCCTCGTAATAGATCTCGTGCAGGCCGCCCGTCGGCAGCCAGCCGGCCGCAAAGGGCTCGACCTCGGGGTAGAGCCCGCGCCGTCCGGCTGCGGACATGGCGCCGGGGGCCGGGGTGCTGCGTTCCATCGTTCCGCCGTTCTAGACCGGAAAGCGTCTCGCCAGCCAGCCCAGGATGATCTCGCTGGTCTCCGCCGGCTTCTCTTGCTGCGTCCAGTGGCCGGATCCCCTGACCAGCGCCTTCTCCAGGTCGGGGATCAGCTCCTCCATGCCGTCCGCGGCCGACGGCGGCAGAACGGCGTCGAGCTCGGCCATGACCATGAGCGAAGGGACGTCGATCCGGTCCGGCAGGCCCTCGCCCAGCCGCCAGTTGCGGGTGAAATTGCGGTACCAGTTGATGCCTCCGGTGAACCCGGTGCGGCGGAAGGTGTCGACGAAGACCGCCATCTCGGCCTCGGTGAGAAACGTCCCGCGCGGGTCGACGGCCGGATCGTACGCCTCCAGAATCCGCACCAGCGGGAAGGCTGACGGGTCGCCCGGCTTGCGCTCGGTGGCGAAACCGGCGCTCGGCGGCTCGGCCGCTGCGCCCAGGGCGGGCCGGCGCAGGAAGAAGCCCATCGACTTGGCGACATCGGCGGCCAGCGCCGCGTCGGCCTCGCCGGGCTTCTGGAAATGCACGATGTACATTTCCTCGCCGAGCCTCTTTCGCATGATCTCGATCGGATCGGCGGGGGAGCGGCGGTTGAACGGCGTGTTGACGCCGATCACGCCGGCGGTCCGGTCCGGATGGCGCAGCGCCATCTGCCAGACCACGATGCCGCCCCAGTCGTGGCCGCAAAAGACGGCCTTCTCGATCCCCAGGTGGTCGAGCAGCCGCACCAGATCGCCGGTGAGATGGACGATGTCGTACGCCTCGACCGGGCCGGGCCGCGACGAGAGGCCGTAGCCGCGCTGGTCCGGCGCGATCGCCCAGCGACCGGCCTCGCCCAGCGCCTTCAACTGGTGACGCCAGGAGAAAGCGAGCTCAGGAAAGCCGTGGCAGAAAACCACAGGAACCCCACGGTGGGGACCGGCCTGATAATAGGCCAGCCGGACGCCGTCGCCGACATCGACATACTCGGCCGGCGGCATCATCGTCTCGAGCGCGGACATCTTGTGGGTCTCCTCCCGTGGCGGCGCGACCTTGGCTCACCGCCCGGCCGCTCGGCAAGGCTGACGCCACGGCCACCCGCTCAGGCCCGGGGCCGGTCGAGCTCCATCGCCGCCCAGGCGACCACGACCCAGCCGGCGAGGAACGAAAGCCCCCCGAACGGCGTCACGACCCCGACCCATCGCGGCGCGCCGAGCGCCAGGGCGTAGAGCGAGCCGGAGAAGAGAACCGCGCCTGCGAGGAAAAAGGCCGGGGCGACGCGCATCCTGGGCGCGGCCCCGACGAGGGCGGCGCAGGCCAGCGTCGCCAGAGCATGTGTCATCTCGTAGGTCGCGCCCGTGCGCATCACCTCGGCGGCCCTGGGGTCGCTCAGGCCGTGCGCCGAGAACGCACCCGCGGCGACCGCGACGAGGCCGTTGACGCCCGCCAGCATGGTCCAGAGCCGCCGTGTCCAGCGCATTGACTGCCCCCCCGTCATGGCTCCATCACGAACCACCCTTTACGGCCGCCCGTCGCCGTGGAGAAGCGAGCCGGCGACAGAACCGGACCTTTCGAGGAGGACGTAGAGGTGCTGACGCGCGTGGACGACTATCCGATCCACCAGACGCCGGCGCCGATCGCCTACGCCGGCACGGACCGCAGCTTCTACGATCGCTACTTCTTCAACGGTCAGCTCGCCGTCGGCCCGCATGCGCCCTCCGGCTTCAAGTCGATGCTGGATCTCGCGTCTTGAGCGGGCTTGCCGACGCCATCGCGGCGTATCTGTCGCGGGCCTGGGGCGAGCCGGTCGCGGTCGAGCGGCTGTCGCGAATCTCCGGCGGCGCGAGCCGCGAGACCTACAAGCTCGACGCCGTCACCTCGACAGGGACGCGGCCGCTGATCCTGCGCCGCGACCCGCCCGGCAGCCTGATCGAGACCGACCGGCGCGCCGAGTTCCTGGCGCTGAAGTCGTTCCATGGCCGCGTCGCCGCCCCGGAGCCGCTGATCCTGGAGGAACAGGGCGCCGAGCTCGAACGGCCGTTTTTCGTCATGCGCCGCATCGAGGGCGGCGCCGCCTCGAGCCCGTTCGCACGCGACGCCTACGCGCCGCACGAAGCCAAACTGGCCGAGGCGTTCTTCGGGACGCTCGGCCGCATCGCCGCGGCCGATCCGGCCACGCTGCCGATCGCCGAGCTCGGCGCCCTGCCCTCGCCCGGCGACTGCTGGCGGCGCGAGCTCGACTACTGGGCGGGCGTGATCGACGCGGACGAATTGCACCCGCAGCCGATCGTGCGCGCGGCGATCCGCTGGCTGCGCCGCAACCCCCCGCCGCCCGCACAGAAGCTGTCCGTCGTCCACGGCGACTACCGCTCGGGCAATTTCCTGCACGACGGCGCGGGCCGGATCATCGCGGTGCTCGACTGGGAGATGGCCCACGTCGGCGATCCGCTGGAAGACCTCGGCTGGGCGATGGACCCGCTCTGGCGCCACCACGACCCCGACCGGGTCGCCGGCCTGACCAGCAAGGCGGACGCCATTGCGATCTGGGAGCGCGCGAGCGGGCTCAAGGTCGACCCGGCCGCCTTCCGCTGGTGGGAGCTGTTCGCCTCGGTGAAGGGCCAGGCGATCTGGATCTCGTCGGCCAAGGAATACCGCGACGGCGGCTACCGCGAGCCGATCCTCTGCTTTTCCGGTTGGTACACGGCGCGCCGGCAGGACGAGATAATCGCCGAGCGCCTCGCGGAGCTCGCCGCATGACCCCCTCCGTCCGGGAAGTGCTGCAGGGCTGCACGCTCGCCATCGTAACCCCGCCATCGGCTGACGCCGGACCCGAGTACGCCGCCAGCCGCTTCGGCATGGTCGCGATGATGCTCGGCCTGGCCGCGACGGAAGCGGAGCACGCCGCCCAGGCCGCCGCCGCGGAGAACGCCGACATGCGCGCCGTGTTCGCCGGACTGGCGCCGGCCTACGATGCGGCCCTTGGCGGAAGGCTGTCGGCCGCCGCCGCCGAGACCGAGGCCAGCCTCGACGTGCCCGTGCTCGACGAGGCGAACGCACGCCTGCGGCGGCTGCTCATCGAGCTGCACGCGAGGATCGAGGACGCCGGCGACGCGGCCGCGAACCGCGCCATCGTCTCGCTCTACGGGCGCATGGCGCAGCTGCGCCAGATGGCGCTGCCCAGCGGCTAGCGGATGGGCCGAAGTCGTCCGATGCGGATCGGCGCCCCGACCGCCGCCCTGGCGATCGCCCTGCTCGCCGGCGCCGCGCAGGCGTTCACGCCAGCCGCCAGGACGATCAAGGACTGGACCGCCGTCTGCGACAATGTCGGGACCTGCGCGGGGTTCGGCTTCGCACCGGACGACAGCGAGACGCCGATCTTCCTGAGGATCACGCGCGAGGCCGGCCCGGCCGCGGCGCCCGGCGCGCTCATCGTCTACGACCCCGCCGACGCGCACAAGGACCAGCGCTGGACGCTGAGCGTCGACGACAAGCCGGTCGTCGGCGCTGGCGTCGTCACGGCCAGGGGCGGCGATAGCGGGGCTCGCGCGACGCTCGACGCGGCGCAGACGGCGGCCCTGATCGAGGCGCTGCGGAATGGCCGGCGCCTCGGCGTCTTGAGGGACGGCAAGCCGATCGGGACCGTCTCGCTGGCCGGCAGCTTCGCGACTCTGCTCTGGGTCGACGCGGACCAGGGCCGCGCCGGCACGGTCACCGCCATGATCGACAGGGGCGGCAGGCCGGCGTCGTCGGTTCCGCCGCCCGCGCCGGCGCCTGTGATCGACCCCGCTCCGCCGATCAGCCAGGCGCACCTGCCCAAGCTCGCGCCGCCGGGCCTCATCGCCAGCAACGGCGACTGCGACATCCAGGTCACGCTGAAGCAGCTCGGGACCTCGCCGGACGATATCGTCGCGCGCCTCTCGCCGGGCGTCGTGCTCTGGGCGCCCGAATGTTCGCTGGCGGCGTATAACGAGACCAACCTACTCTTCCTCGGCGACGAGAGCGGCGCCCATACGCGACCGCTGAGGCTGCCCACCGCCGATGGCGGCGCGAGAGACGACAACGAACTCGTCGATGCCGCATTCGACCCGAAGACCCAGACGCTGACCACCTTCGCCAAGGGCCGCGGCGTAGGCGACTGCGGCGACTCCGCCCAGTGGGTCTGGGACGGCCAGGCGTTCCGCCTGCTGAGCGAGTTCAGCATGAGCGAGTGCGAGGGCGTGCCGCCCGACGACTGGCCTGCGCTCTACGTGGCCCGGCTGAAGTAGCTGCGCCCCGGAGGACGGGCGCGACGGCGCCGCGACTCCTGCTAAGCCGCCGCATGTCGATCGCCTCGCGGCTCGGGCTCTTCTACGCGGTGCTGCTGATCGGCAGCGGCGCGAGCAGCCCCTACGCCGGCGTCTGGTTCAGGAGTCACGGACTCTCCGGCGCTGCGATCGGACTGATCCTCGCCGCGCCAGCGCTGGGCCGGGCGCTGACCGGGCCGGCGCTGGCGATCTGGGCGGATGGCTTCGCCCTGCGCCGCACGCCGCTCATCCTCGTCGCGCTGGGCCTCGCGGCCGCCTACGTCGGCCTGGCGCTGGTCAGCGGCTTCTGGGCCTGGCTCGCGCTTTGGTTCGTCAGCCAGAGCCTGCTCGCCGCCATGAGCCCGCTCGTCGACGTGATCACGCTGCGCCGCGCCAGCCAGGGCGGCTTCAACTACGGCTGGCCGCGCGGCATCGGCTCGATGGTCTACGTGGTCGGCAACGTGGGCATGGGCGCGCTGCTGCAAATCGCGCCGGCGAACGCGCTGATCGTGTGGATTGTGGTCGCGGCGCTCGCCTGCGCCATCGCGGCGCGATGGGCGCTGCCGGCGGACCGAGTCCACGAGGACGGCGAACGCCTGCCCGGCCGCGACCGGCTGAAGGGCGCCGGCGAGCTGCTCCGCGATCCGGTGTTCGTGCTGGCCATCGTCTCGACCGGGCTGATCCAGGCCTCGCACGGCTTCTACTATGGCTTCTCGGCGCTGACCTGGCGGCGGCAGGGCGTTGGCGAGGCGATGACCGGCGTGCTGTGGGGCGTAGGCGTCGGGGCCGAGGTCGTCTTCCTCTGGTTCACCGAGCCCTGGCGGCGGCGCATCGGGCCCGAGCGGCTGGTCTTCCTGGGCGGCGCGGGGGCGGTGGCGCGCTGGGCCTGCCTGGCGCTCTCGCCGCCGCTGTGGCTGCTCGCGCCGCTGCAGATCCTGCATGCTCTCAGCTTCACCTCGACCTTTGTCGGTTCGCTGCAGCTCGTGGAGAAGCTGGCGCCGGCCCGCAGCGCCTCGATCGCGCAGACGCTGAACTCGGTGCTGGCCGGAGGCTTCCTGATCGGCTTCGCGACCATGGCCTCGGGCGCGCTGTTCGACGCGGTCGGCGCACGCGGGTACTTCGCCATGAGCGCGATCGCCGGCGCTGGGCTCGGCGGAGCGATGTGCCTCGGGCCTCTGCAAAGGCGCCGGGCGCGCCGCCGCGACCGCGAAGCGCCTTGACGAGGCGCGCCGCCCGGGCGCTATCACGACTGCGTGTTCGCCGAGACCGCCATGCCCGCCAGCCCAGCGTCCCGCGCCTGGTCGTGGGTGCGCGCGCTCGTGCTCGTCGCCGGCGCAGGATTCCTCGCCGCGCTGGCCAGGGACCAGACCGCGGCGATCTTGCACCGTCAGCCGCTGGGAATCGACTTCCTGCCGATGTGGGCGGCCGCCCACGAGGCTTTCATCCACCCGGAGAAGATCTACGACTTCGTCGGCCTGACCCGGTTCGAGCATCCGCTGCTGGCCAACTTCGTGGGGCTTCGGCCCTTCGTCTATCCGCCGCCGGCGCTGCTCGTATTCGCCCCGTTCGGTCTCGCGCCGTTCCGGATCGCGAACGTGGTCTGGACCGTCGCCGGCCTTGTCCTGATTCTCCTGACGGTCGCAGCGCAGCTGAAGTCGCCGCGCATCCCGGTGCTGGCGGCGATGGTGCTCTCGCCCGCCTCGGTGCTGGTCCTGATCACCGGCCAGGTGACGTTCCTGATCGCCACGCTGGCGGTCGTCGGCGTGCTCTCGCTGAAGGATCGCCCGATCCTCGCCGGCGTGCTCTTCGGCCTGGCTTGCGCGATCAAGCCGCAGTCGCTGGTTCTGCTGCCGGTCGCGCTGATCGCCGACCGGCGTTGGCGGACCCTGCTTGCCGCCGGCGTGACGGGCGCGCTGGCGGCCGCGGCGTCTGCGGCGGTGCTGGGCCTCCACACCTGGCTCGAGTGGCTCTCGGCCCTGCAGCGGTTCCGCGCGATCGTGATGAACGCGCCCGGCTTCCAGAAGGGCATGATCACGCCGACCGCGCTCGGCATAACGTTGCGCCTGGATCCAGGCGGTCAGGAAACCTGGCGGCTGGGCTTCGCCGTCGGCGCGCTCGCCATGGTCTGGGGCGTTTTCCGCAAGACCGAGGACCCGGCGCGGCGGCTGACCGCGCTGCTCGGGGGCAGCCTCTTCGTCACGCCCTATGCGATGCACTACGACGCCGCGCTGCTGGCGCCGGCGGCGGCGCTGATGCTCACCCACCGCTCCAGTCCGGGGGCATGGATCGCGGCCCTGGGCACGGGCGCCCTTCTCTGCTGCGCCGCCATTCCTTATGTGGGAGCGGCGGCGGTGACGGCCTTCGTGCTGGCGGTGTCGCTCACCCCCGAAGCAGCGTTCGCCGGGCGTCCTCGGCCAACCGAGACGGTGGTTGGCGCGTGTGGGCCGGCGGCGGGCTGAAGCGTCAGTCCTCCCTTGCGGACGGCGAGGCCGACGACTCGGGGGCGGCGTGCTAAGCCTTATGCAGCGGCAAGCTCGAGCGTGACTTGAACCCGAAGGTCTCCATCCCCCGACGCTCCATCGGCGACGAGCCGACGACGGCTCCGCGCGTCGCCGTGCTGGTGCCGTGCCACAACGAGGAAGCGACGGTGGCGGGTGTGGTGTCCGGTTTTGCCACCGCCCTGCCCTCAGCCGAGATCTGGGTGTTCGATAACGACTCCACCGACGCAACGGCCGCGGCCGCGGCCGCGGCCGGGGCGCTCGTCCGCAAGGCGCCGCTCAAGGGCAAGGGCAATGTCGTGCGCCGCATGTTCGCCGACGTCGAGGCCGACATCTACCTGTTGGTGGACGGCGACGGCACCTACGACGCGGCCGCCGCGCCGACGATGATCCGGACGCTCATCGAGGAGAATCTCGATATGGTGACCGCCGCGCGCGTTTCCGCGGACGCGCAGGCGTTCCGCGCCGGCCACCGCTTCGGGAACCGAGCCCTGAACGGCATCGTGCGCTTCATCTTCGGTCGCCAGTTCAAAGACATGCTGTCGGGCTACCGCGCGTTCAGCCGCCGCTTCGTCAAAAGCTTCCCCGCCCAGTCGCAGGGTTTCGAAATCGAGACCGAGCTCACAGTCCACACGCTGCAGATGCGTCTGCCGTCGGCCGAGGTGGAGGCGGCCTACGGTGCGAGGCCCGAAGGGTCGCAGAGCAAGCTCGACACTTGGCGCGACGGCCTGCGCATCCTCAGAATGATCGGCCTGATGGTGCGTGAGGAACGCCCGCTGCAATTCTTCGCCGTCGCGGGCCTCGCCGCCGCCGTTCTGGCCACCGTCTTGGCCGCACCGGTCTTCATGACCTATCTGCGCACCGGCGGGGTGCCGCGGATGCCGACCCTCATCGTGGCCGTCAGCCTCGGCATGATCTCGCTTCTCAGCTTCGCCTGCGGCCTCATCCTCGACACGGTTTCGCGCGCCCGACTGGAACAGCGTCGGCTCGCCTATCTCGCCCAGCCCGGGGCGAGCCGGTTTGCATCGACGGCCGCGTCGGCCAGGTCGGTCGGCTCGTGAGCCTGCCGATCAAGCTTCTGACCGTCTCCAATTTCTTCGACACGCACCGGGGAGGACTGGAGATCGTGGCTGGGCGCCTCGCCCGGGAATTGGCGCGGCGGGATATCGAGGTGACATGGCTGGCGAGCAACGTCGCGCCGCCCGGCGAGGCTGAGGGCGTGCGCCTCGCAAGCTTCCGCGTCTGGAACGTCGCGGAGCGACGGCTCGGCGTTCCCTGGCCGATCCTCTCGCCGCTCGCGCTTCTGCGGCTCTGGCGTGCGGTTGGCGCCGCCGACGTCGTCCTGCTACACGACAGTCTCTATATGACCAGCGTGGCGACGTTCCTGGCGACGCGAGTCCGACGTCGACCGCTGCTCGTCGTGCAGCACATCGGCCACATCCCTTATGCGAATCCGCTCCTGCGCGGGCTAATGGCCGGCGCCAATCGCCTGATCGCCGCGCCAATCCTCCGCAGGGCGGAGCAGGTCGTATTCATTAGCGAGTTCGTTCGCGAGTATTTCTCGAAGCTCCGATTCAGAGCGCGCCCCCTGCTCATCTTCAATGGCGTTGACACGGATGTCTTCCGCCCGGCCTCTGAAGCCGAGCGGGCGGACGCCCGAGCGGTGTTCGGCTTCGCAGCCGAGCCGGTGGCGCTGTTCGTTGGCCGGTTCGTCGAGAAGAAGGGCGTGCATCTGATCAGGCGCCTCGCCGAACGGCGCCCCGACATCACTTTCGCCTTCGCCGGCTGGGGCTTGGTCGATCCGGAGCGGTGGGGCCTCTCCAATGTGCGGGTGTTCTCGGACCTGAGCGGCGCCCGATTGGCCGATCTCTACCGGGCCAGCGATGTCTTCGTCCTCCCTAGCCGAGGGGAGGGCTTCCCGCTCGTGGTGCAAGAGGCGCTGGCCTGCGGCCTCCCCGTGGTTTGCGGCGCCGAGAGCACGCGCGCCGACCTCGAGGCGGCGCCTCTTCTCCGTGGCGTCGACCTCACCCGTTCCGGAGAGGCGGCGATCACGGATCAGCTCTCTCAGGCGATCGACGAGGGATTGGCCGCCCGCACCCCGTCAGACACGCTACGTCGTCGCCGGTTCGTTGAGGCGCGCTATGCGTGGTCGGCGGCGGCCGATCGCTACGCGGCGATCCTCAACGGTCTCGCCCTGGCCGCGCCGCTCCGGAAGGCGGCATGACTGACCGCCTGAACTCTGAGACCAACGATCCGGCGCGCCGGCTGAATCCCCGGCTCATCGACACGGATTGGCTCGTGATGCGCGGGATGGCGCACGAGATCGGCGTCATGGCGCGCCGTCTGTCGAGGCCGGGCGCAGTGGTGGTCGACTATGGTTGCGGCAACATGCCCTACCGGCCGTTGTTCGAGGCGGAAGGATGCCGCTACCTCGGCGCGGACTTCGAGGGCTCGCCCGACCTGCAGATCGACGCCGACGGGCGGATGAATATCGACGACGCGAGCGCCGACCTGGTGGTGTCGTTCCAGGTGCTCGAGCACGTGCGCGACCTCGCGGCCTATCTCGCAGAGGCGCGCAGGGTGCTGAGGCCTGGGGGCTGGATGGTCCTGTCCACGCACGGAACCTGGCTCTACCATCCGCACCCCGAAGATCATCGTCGATGGACCAGGCCCGGCCTCATCGCCGAACTTGAGCGCCATGGCTTCACTGTGGACGATTGCCAGCCGGTCGTCGGCGTGCTTGCGCTGACCACGGTGCTGCGGCTGACTGCGCTGCGCTTCGTCCTGTTGCGGGCGCCGCTGGTCGGACGCTTCGTGAGCGGCCTCTGCGCCGTGCTAATGAACACCCGCGCATTCTTGGAGGACGCCGTGACGCCGAAGTGGGTCACCGCCGACAACGCCTGCGTCTACGTCACCGCAAGCCGCCGGATCGACGCGCAGTGCTGAGCGACCATCGCCTCCGCTATCTCATCGTGGGCGGCTTCAGCGCGGCGGTCCACAACGCGATCATGATCGGGGGCGCAGCCCTCGGCCTGAACTTCGTGTTCAGCTCCGCGATCTCGTATCTCGTGGTGGTTCTCGAGGCCTTCGCCCTCCACAGCTACTTCACCTTCTCCGTGCGGCCGTCTCTCGGCGCGTTCGTCAAGTATGCGGCCGGCATGGCGCTCAACTACCCGGTCTGGATCGGGCTGATGTTCTTGCTGAACGACCTGGCTCACATTCCGATGCTGCTGGCTTCGCCGATCGGAACGGTGCTGATGCTGATCTGGAACTTCGCCGTCAGTCGGTGGGCGATACTGCGCCGCCACGAGCCGGCGCGGCCCGTCACCAGCGAGACTCCATGACTATCGACGCCGACGCCGTCGCCTCGGTGCTCACACGACACCTGCCGGTCTACAGGATGCGACGCCCCGTGTACCAGGTGGTGATGCTGCAGGCGCTCGCGCAGATTTGGAAGCCGAGCTACCGCCGCGTGCTCGACATCGGCGGCGGCACCGGCGTGATCGCTCAGGCGGTGAGCGAACTCTTCGACGTGGACAGAGTGGTCTCGGTCGATGTGGCGGACCGCTTCCTGCCAACCCTGACGATCGAGCATCGCACCTACGACGGCCGGCGACTGCCGTTCGAAGCCGGCGACTTCGATTGCGTGATGTTCAACAACGTCATCCACCATGTGGAGACGACGGATCGTGCGCCGTTGCTTCTTGACTGCCGGCGTGTCGCGAAAAACGGCGACCTCCTGATCAAGGACCACGTGGCCGTCGGCAGCCTCGACCATGCGCGTCTCGCTGTGCTCGACGTCGTCGGCAACACGATATTCTCGGGCATGATCAGGGCGAGCTACCTGACCGACGCCGACTGGCGCCGGCTCGCAGCCGAGACAGGCTTCGTCATGGAGCACGCCACCTCGGGCCCCTACCGCAGCTCGTTCTACGCGACGCTGTTCCCCAATCGCCTGGAGACGACGATGCGCTGGGCCGCGGCCGGATCGGCTGGGTGAGCGGCGCGGTCAATCCGGCTGGACCCGGATGACCCTGTCGCAGCCCCAGCCGGCCATCTCCTCGCGCAGAGCCTGCACGCGCGGGTCCGGCCTTCTGGCGACCACGTCGACGCCGAAATCCTTCGCGCTCCGACCATCGAAGACCATGACGCGGCGGGTCTCGCAGAGCCGGCGCACCTGCCCCTCGCCCATGACGGCCAGCGCCATGGTCTTGGGGACATTGGTCAGGAACGGGTCGTTGCGGACCTCGGTGCCGAAGTTGAAGCTGACCGCCTGCGAGTCATCCACCAGCACGACGTCGGCGCCGGAATGGGCGATGGCGGCGCTGGCGAGGGCGTAAGGGTGGACGTAGGCCCACGTCTGCCAGGCGCGCAGAGGCGTCAGCACGAGCAGCGAGGCGGCGCAGGCCGCGACGAGCCCCCCGGCGGCCGCGGCCTGCCGCTCAGGCGCGAGCGCGGCGGTCATCCGCCGCCAGCCCCAGGCGGCGATCAGCGCGATCGAGCCCAGCAGGCCATGCAGGTAGCGGTAGCCCCAGCCATGGGTCTGGGTGGGCATGAGGAACAGCATCACGACCAGCGTCAGGAATACGCCCAGCACCAGCGAGCGCATGTGGCCCTTGGCCCGCTCGGCGGCGAGGGCGAAGGCGAGCGCGAGCGGAGCGACGAGCGGGTTCTGCCAGGTGACGAAGCGCGCCAGACACTCGGCCATCGGACCGATGTTGGCGACGCTGATCGTCCCAAACACGTCCTCCACGCGCTGCACGAACCAGCCGCCGCCGGTGGCGTGCGCCGCGGGCGCCAAGCCCGCGAGGGCCAGCGATATCGACCACCACTCGACCCAGAAGAGGCCCATGGCCGCGTAGGCCAGCGTGTAGAGCGAGGCCAGAGCCCAGCGCCGGTCCAGCCACAGTTGCAGGATGAAAGGTGCGACGAACATCGGGTGGAACGCCAGCTGATGGATGCCGCAGGCGAAGAACCCGACGCAGATCGCGCCGGCGTGGCCCAGCCGTCCGCCCCGCAGGAACAGCCACAGCCAGGCCATGTTCAGCGCCAGGTGCGCAGGCATCGCGTAGGCCGTCATCGACATGACGATCAGCTGGGACGAGCCGCCGAGGAGCGCGGCGGCGATGATCGCCAGGCGCGGCTCCGACGGCCAGAGCCTGCGGCCCACGCCCCAGGTGGCGATGACGCCGAAGGCCGACAGCAGCGGATTGACGAGGACTTCGACGCCCGCCCTGCTCGCCAGCGCCCGCATCGCCGCGTTGACCGGAAGGTAGGCCGACGCCCACACCCCGTGGTCGGCGAGGGGAAGCGTGAAGATCGGGGCCATCGCCGCCTGGTACGGCCGCCATTCCGGCGCCAGCGGCGCGACAAGCCTGCCGCTGGCGAAAATCTTCGCGTCCGAGTTGGCCATCCACTCGTCCAGCGAGAAGGTGTAGCCGCCGAAGACCAATTGCGGGCCGATGGCGCCGGCGACGAGGACAACGAGCGCCAGGCCGGCGACCCAGGGCGCCGCGCGCGCCTCTAGCGCCGGCGCGAGCCGGGCCATCGCCTTGGAGGGCGCCAGGCCCAGCGCCGCGATCAGCACCAGCCCGAGGATGGCGACCGGCAGATCCTGACGCCAGAAGAAGTAGGTCTCGGTCGTGAAGACTCGCAACCTGATCGCGTAGGCGACGCCGACGGCCAGCACGACCCACATCTTCAGCGTCACCCACAGGAGCTCGCCGAACGGCGCGGCGAGCCCGAGGCGATATCCGCGGACCGCCCGGTCCGGGCCAGGCGCGTCGCGACTCTGCCTGTTCTCCGTTTCGGCGGACATGGCGGGTTCCTCGACTCGCGGGCCAAAGACGCCCGAGGCCATCGGTAGATTCGCACGGCCGCGCCGCGCTAGCCCGGCGTACGCTTTTTCTTCCACCCGCGCCGCGAGCGAGCGGCCCAGGCCCAGGTGTTCAGGCGTCGCGCTTGCGGTAACGCGGCTCCTCGACCAGGAAGACGAGCAGCATGAGCGCCGCCGCCTCGAATCCGATCGAAACGATCAACAGGGGCACATAGCCCGCGAGCAGAGCGATGAGCCCGCCAGCCAGCGGACCAACGGCGTTCATTGCGCCCTGGGCGGTCTGGGAGAGAGCCAGCCGCATCGGCACGTCGTCGCGCAGGCCGAACTCCAGCACCATGGTCTGCGAACTCATCATGAAGCCGGACTGAGCCGCGCCCAGGCCGAGGAAGGAGACGAGCACCATCGTGACCGAGGGCGAGAGGATCAGGGCGATCGTGGCCGCGATCCACAGCACCATGGCCCCGATGAAGGTGGCGCGAAAGCCGAGGCGGTCGCCCATCACGCCCCAGACCATGCTCGTCAACGGGTCGGCCCCCTGGAAAACGAGGGAGACCATACCGAGGTTCGCGCCGCTCAGCGGCATCACGTGTCGCGCGTAGAGGATGTAGAAAGGGATCGCGATCCGCCCGCCGGTCGCGAGCGTCTGGGCGATCATGAAGTACATGTAGCCCCGGTCGGCCGCGAACAAGGCGGGGAACTCGCGCACCCGCTCCCGGAGCCGGCGCTTCTCGCGCACAGTCGGCGGCTGCGGCTCGCGCATCAGCAAGGCGAGGCCGGCCAGACCGAGACTGGTAAGCACGAAAGCGACCAGGAAGGTGCTGGCGAAGCCGTTGCCGAGCACGTTGCGCTGGATCAGGTAGCGGCCCGCCAGGTAGGCCAGCCCGGCGGCCACGGCGCCGCCGAACATGTTCCGCAGCGCCTGCAGGCGTCCGCGCAACCGCGTAGGGATCACCTTGGCCAGAAGGAGCTGGAAGGCCACGCCTTGCGCCCCCTGGAAGAAGCCCATCATGAACAGGCAGCCCAGCGTCGCGACGATCAGGGCCGGCCCGGTCAGGAAGAAGCCGGCGGTCGCGATGGCCAGTATCTGCAGGCGCATCGCCGAGCCCATCAGCACCGACACGGGCAGCACGCGCCGACGGTGCTCCACCACCGCGCCGCCGACGACGGGCGAGACGATGCCGCCCACCTGCTGCAGCGACTGGGCCAGCCCCACCATCAGGTCTGAGCCGGTGATCAGGTGGATGTAGGCGGGCAGGAAGGTCGGGCCGTTGAAGAGGCGAAAGCCGGTCATGCCGAGCATGCCGTGCACGAAATGACCGGCGAAATTGCGCGGCAGGTTCTTCGTGACGAACGCCTCGTATTCGGCCTCGGCGCGCTCCAGGTCGCTGGGCGCGCCCATCTCGGCCTCCAGCTCTTCGAATGTCTCGCCGGCCTGATCCAATGCGCACAAACTCCGCAGCGAGGCGTAACCGGCCCCGCGCGCCCTTCGTCCCAATCGGTGATCAGCGCCGTCTAGAGGAACTTGGCCCGGGTGACAAATCCATGTCGTCCGAGGATTCCCGGAAAGCCCGCCTTCGCACCGCGCGACAGCTGGAGTATCGTTCCTTTCGACACTGACACGGGGGGCGTTATGAAGGTTTCGACGACCAACGAGATTCCGGGCGCGACGATCGTCAGGCACATCGGCCTCGTGCGTGGGATCACCGTTCGTTCGCGCAGCGCCCTGGGCAACTTCGCCGGCGGCATCCAGTCGCTGTTCGGCGGCAAGCTCACCGTGTTCGTAACGCTCGCCGAGACCGCCCGGCAGGAGGCCTTCGAGCATCTCTGCCAGCACGCCGCCGAAGCCGGCGCCAATGCGATCATCGGGATGCGCTACGACGCCAACGAGATCATGGAGGGCATCACCGAAGTGCTGGCCTACGGCACCGCGGTGGTCGTGAGCGAGTGACCGGCGCACAGTCTAGATCGGCGGCCGAGCTGCGGCCGCCGCAACGCCTGCATCGTTATGAGACCGCGGTCTCGGACAGCGCGCGCTGGACCGAATACCGCCCGCGCGAAGGCGACATCATCGTGTCGACAGCGCCCAAGTGCGGCACCACCTGGACCCAGATGGCGGCTGCTGTGCTGGTGCACGGCCCTCGCCTGCCGGCGCCCCTGACCCGGCTCTCTCCCTGGCTGGACCGCGCGCTCGAGCCGCTCGACACGGTGCTCGGGGAGCTGGACGCCCAGCCGTGGCGGCGGGTGATCAAGACCCACACGCCGCTGGACGGCCTGCCGTACTACGAAGAGGTCTCGTACCTGTACTGCGGCCGCGACCCGCGCGATGCGTTCCTGTCGATGATGGACAACATGAGGAACGCCTCGCCGGCCACGATGACCGCGGTGTTCGAACGGCTCGGCGTGCCGCAGGTCGCGTTCCCCGACGATCCGAACATGTTCTTCCGCGTCTGGATGACGGCGCCGATGCACGGCTGGGTCGAGGACGGGTTTCCGACCGGCTCGGTGTTCGGCGCGGCTCGCGCGTTCTGGCCCCATCGCCACCTGTCCAACGTGCATTTCCTCCACTACCGAGACCTCCGCCTGGACCTGCCCGGCGAGCTCCGGCGCCTCGCCGGGTTCCTGGGCATCGTTGTGGCCGATCGCGACCTGCCTGCGCTGGTCGAGGCGGCCAGCTTCGCGGCCATGAAGGCCAACGCGGACGAGACGGCGCCAGGCGCCCACCTTGGCGAGTGGTCGGACAACGGCGCGTTCTTCGCCAAGGCGCGCCTCGGCGCCTGGCGCGAGGTGCTCACCGGCGAGAACCAGGCCCTCTACGCCGAGCTCGCGCCCAGGCGCGCCCCACCGCAGCTGCGCGCCTGGCTCGAAGGCGGCCGCGCGCTGGCCGGCGATCCCCGCGAACTGTGACGATCGCCAAGCGGCGCCGCGGTCGCTTGGGCGTGCTCCGTCCGGCTGGCTGACGCCGATCCGTGCGGAGCTTGGCGACGTTTCGGCCGCACGAAAGAAGGGCCCGCCGGCGCCGGCGGGCCCTTCGCTTCTAGCCAGCTCGGCCGGTCAGTTGTAGACCTCG
>JAKAZA010000036.1 GCA_021816155.1 Pseudomonadota bacterium
GCGGTCGGGGACGGGGACCGTGCCCTGCCTGATGCTGGACGACGGGACGCCGCTGCCGGAATCGACCGTGATCCTCGCCTACCTCGACGAGAAGTTCCCGGCGCGGCCGCTGGCGCCGGCGGGGGCCGAGGCGCGGGCGCGGGTGGCGCTCCTGGTGCGGCTGGGGGTCGAGGGCGTGGTCGATCCGCTGGTCGGCCTGTTCCACGACCTCGCCGCGGGCCGCGCGGACGCCGCGGCGACGGCGCGCGAGCGGATCGAGACGGGCCTCGCCCGGCTGGAGCGCTTCGTGTCGCCCGACGGCTTCGCGGCGGGGCCGCAGCTCAGCCAGGCTGACTGCGTGCTCGGCCCGGCGCTGATGGGCGTGGCCGCCTTCGCCGGCATGCTGGAGGCGCCGGACCTCCTGGCGCGCTTCCCCAAGCTCGCCGCCTACGCCCCGCGCGTCGCCGCCCACCCGGCGGTGGCGCGGGTGCTGGCCGAGCTGCAGGCGGTGATGCCGGCGGGGTAGGCCCGCGGGCGTCGGCCGCTAGGCGCCGGCCAGCCTGCAGGCGAAGCGGGCGATCGGGCGGCTGGCGGCCAGGATGATCAGCGCGATCACGATCGAGCCGAGCGGCGCGCCGAGGGCGGCGATCTCGAACGGCCGCATCACCGGTCCGACGTGCGCGAACGAGACCATCAGCGTGGCCTGCACCGCCGCGAACAGCAGCGCCCAGACGCCCTTGACGACGTCGATCACCACGAGCGCGCGGATTCCGGCCAGGACGATGTCGAAGACTTGCATGCGTTCCACCCTTCCGATCCCCGCGCGAGACTGAACGACGGTTCGAGGCGCGACAAGCGCGCGGCGCCCGCGCTACGAACGACGCGTCGATAGGAGCCGACCGGTCATGACGCGCATTCTTCTGGTGCGGCACGGGCACGTGGACGGCATCGAGCCGCCGAGGTTCCGCGGCCGGCGCGAGACGCCGCTGACCGGGCTGGGCCAGCGCCAGGCGGCCGCGACGGCGGCGCGGATCGCGCGCGCCTGGAAGCCCGCGGCGGTGTGGACCAGCCCCGTCCAGCGCTGCGTGGCGACCGGCCGCGCCATCGCCGAGGCGACCGGGGCGGCGGCCACGGCGATCGAGGCGCTGAACGACCTCGACTACGGCGCGTGGACGTGGCTCACCCACGAGGCCGCCAGGGCCGCCGATCCCGACCTCTACGAGCGCTGGCGCACGGCGCCGGCCAGCGTGCGCTTCCCGGGCGGGGAGTCGCTGCAGGACCTCGTGCTGCGCGCCGGCGACGCGCTGCGGCTCGCGGCGGCGCAGGACCCTGGCGAGGGCCGCGCGCTGGTGCTGGTCACCCATGACAGCGTCGCCCGCGCCATGCTGATGCAGGCGCTCGACCAGCCGCTCTCCGCCTACCGCCGCCTGGTGTTCTCGCCCTGCGGCGTCACCGAGATCGAGGCCGCTGACGGCCACGCCCAGGTGCTGGGCGTGAACGCGACGGAGCACCTGGCCGGGCTCTGACGGGCCTCAGGCGCGGGCCAGTCGCCAGGCGCGGTAGCGGCGCAGGCTCTGGGCGATCAGCGTCGGCGAATGGGCGACGCCGAACTCGCGGATCAGGCGGCGCAACGCCGGCTCCGCCACGAGCGCGGCGGCCTTCTGGTAGGCGAACCAGGCGCCGTGGCGCTCGCCCTGCTCCTTGAACGTCTCGGCGTGGCCGGTGACGCGGAACGGGAACACGATCACCTGCACCTGCGTGGTCTGCGCGCCCTTCAGGCGCTTGGCGTAGTGGTAGGAGCCGAGCGGCGTCTCTTCCATCTCACCCTCGAGGCCGCCTTCCTCCGCCGCTTCGACCGCCGCGGCCTCCATCGGGCGAAGACCCCCGATCGGCCAGCCCTTGGGGATCACCCAGCGGCCGGTGCCGCGCGAGGTGATCAGGCGCACCTGCACCTGGCGGCCCTCGATGCGATAGGGCAGCGCCGCGAACTGGATGCCGACGAGCTTGGCCGGGCTCATGGCGGCGGGCTCACGCGAACAACGCCCCCCCGGCAAGGTAGCACGCCGCGGCGATCAGGGCGGACATCGGCATGGTGATCACCCACGCCACTACGATACTGCGAGCCACGCTCCAGCGCACCGCCGCAGTGCGCCGCGCCGCGCCGACGCCCACCACGGCGCCGGTGATCGTATGCGTCGTCGAGACCGGCACGCCGACGTAGGTGGCGGCGAAGAGCGTGATCGCCCCGCCCGTCTCCGCGCAGAAGCCCTGCATCGGCGACAGGCGGGTGATGCGCGAGCCCATCGTGTGCACGATCCGCCAACCGCCGGCGAGGGTGCCGAGCGCCATCGCCGTCTGGCAGGCCAGCACCACCCAGAGCGGCACCTCGAACGCCCCGTGCCGTCCCGAATGGGCGAAGATGAGCACGGCGATGATGCCCATGGTCTTCTGCGCGTCGTTGCCGCCGTGGCCCAGCGAATAGAGCGAGGCCGAGACGAACTGCAGCGAGCGGAACGCCCGGTCGACGGCGGCCGGCCGTGTGCGCACGAACACCCAGGAGACGGCGAAGACCAGAACCAGCGCCAGCACGAAGCCCATCACCGGCGAGACCACGATGCCGGCCGCGGTCTTGACGACGCCGTCGAGCACGATCGCCTTCGGCCCCGCCTTGGCGAGCCCCGCGCCGACCAGGCCGCCCACCAGCGCGTGCGACGACGACGAGGGGATGCCGCCCAGCCACGTGATGATGTTCCAGGCGATGGCCCCACCCAGCGCGCCGAAGACCAGCCGGTCGCTGACCAGATCGACCGCCACGATCCCGGCCCCCACGGTCTTGGCCACGTGCAGGCCGAAGAACAGGAACGCCACGAAGTTGAAGAACGACGCCCAGAGCACCGCGTAGCGCGGCCGGAGCACCCGCGTGGAGACGATCGTGGCGATCGAGTTGGCCGCGTCGTGCAGACCGTTCAGGAAGTCGAAGGCGAGCGCCACCGCCACGAGCAGCCAGAGGGTCACGTCGGCGGTCATGACGTTCGGCCCCGTGCGCGCCGCGGCCCCACGTCAGAGATGCTCCAGCAGGATGCCGCTGATGCCGTTGGCGACGTCCTCGAAGCGGTCGATGACCTGCTCGAGATGGCCGTAGAGGTCGGACCCGACGATGAAGGCCATCGGGCTGGCCTGGCTCTGGCGGTAGAGCGTCTTCATGCCCGCGTCGTACACCTCGTCGGAGCGGTTCTCGATGCGGGTGACGGCCTCGGCTATGGCGTTCAGGCGGGTCGCGTTGCGGCGCATGTCGCGAAGCAGCTCGGTCGCCTCCATGGTCAGATACGAAGCCTGGATCGCGAGGTCGCCCAGCTCGCGCATCTCGGGCGTGAACTCCGAGACCTCGAACAGGCTGATCGACTTGGCCGTCTTCTGCATCTGATCGATGGCGTCGTCGAGCGAGGCTGTCAGCTCGCGGATGTCGCCGCGGTCGAACGGGGTGATGAACGTGCGCCGCACGGCCAGGAAGACCGCGCGCGTCACCTCGTCGGCGGCCTCCTCGTGGCGGACGATCGCATCGCAGGCGGCCGCCACCGCCGCACCCCCGTTCAGCAGATCGCGCAGAGCCTCCGCGCCCTTCACCAGCAGGCGCGCGTGCGCCTCGAACTGGTCGAAGAAGCTGGTCTCTCTCGGCAGCAGCGCCTGGAACCACTGCATGGCCGTTTCCCCTGTCATCGTCGGCGGGACGGCGGCCTGGGCGCCCCGCTCGCCAACGCCGAATCGCCCAGCGCATCAATAGCAGCAATCCGCGGCGGAGATGCTCCGTTCACGCTCTTCTTCGCGGCCGGCGACGCCGCCGTCAGTAGAGCAGAAACGCGCGCCGCTCGTCGGCCCAGGCCTCCTCGTCGGGCGCCGTGAGCGCATCGAGGTCGGCCGGCGCGGCAGCCGGATCGTCGACCCACTCGCGCAGCAGAGGCGAGCCGTTGATGACGTCGATGGGCAGCTTGCCGCTCTCGTACTCGTAGGGAAAATCGCGCCAGAGGTCGTAGCCGGGCATGAGGCCGCGGACCGCCTTGAACGCCAGCGCCATCAGCCGCCACGGGCGGAACGCCGCGTGATCGTAGAGCGGCCCCTCGGTGACGATCTGCACGCCGCTGGCGAGCTTGCCGACGTGCTTGTGGAACGTCGGCTCGAACCAGCAGTCGCGCAGGCCGCAGCCGCCCAGCCACTGCGGCGCCAGGCGCCGCATCTCGGCGATCACCGCGCGGGCGTCGATGTCCGGCGCGCCGAACAGCTCGAGCGGCCGCGTCGTGCCGCGCCCCTCGCTGAGCGTCGTTCCCTCCAGCATCACCGTGCCCGGATAGGCCCTGGCCATGAACACGTTCGGCGCATTGGGGCTGGGGTTGATCCACGCTCGCTCGCCCAGCGGCCAGCCGAACCCCGGCGCCGAGTCCGGCGTCCAACCCTCCAGGCCGATCACGCGGTAGTCGACGTCCAGCCTCAGCGTCTTCGCGAACCAGCCGCCGAGCTCGCCGAGCGTGAGGCCATGGCGCATCGGGAGCGGCCCGGCGCCGACGAAGCTCTCCCAACCGGGACGCAGGCGCAGCCCCTCGACCGGCCGCCCGATCGGGTTCGGCCGGTCGAGCACCCACACCGACTTGCCGCGCCTGGCCGCACCCTCCAGCACGTACCGCAGCGTGGTGACGAACGTGTAGATGCGGCAGCCGAGGTCCTGCAGGTCGACGAGGAGCACGTCGAAGGCGTCCAGCATCGCCTCGGTGGGCGCGCGCACTTCGCCGTAGAGCGAGAACACCGGGATCCCGTGGACCGGGTCCACGAAATCGGGGCTCTCGATCATGTTGTCCTGCTTGTCGCCGCGCAGGCCGTGCTGGGGACCGAACGCCGCGCTGAGCCTGATCTCCGGGCAGGCCGCCAGCGCGTCGAGGGAGTGGGTCAGGTTCGTGGTGACGCTGGCCGGGTGGGCGAGCAGAGCGACGCGACGCCCTTCGAGGGGCGCGCGCAGGGCTGGGTCGGCGAGCAGGCGGTCTATACCGAAGCGCATGGTCCCGCTCTTACCCTCGCCAGCCCTCAGATGGGGAGGGGAACACCGGCGAAGCTGTGGAAATCCGGCCGCTCGCCGGCGTGCGCCAGCGCCCAGTACGACTTGCGCCCTCCCCGCTCCTCGATCACGGCCGAGAGGCCGAGGCGCACCGGTCCGGCCGCCGGCAGCTCCAGGGCGGCGGCGAGCTCGCAGCCGGTGTCCGTGACCACGAAGGCGACGGCGGGCGCGACCGTCTCGAGCGGCGCCATGCCCGCCCGGTAGCCGCCGAACCGGTAGGCCGCCCATGCGCCCGACGGCGCGAGGTTGAACTCGCAATAGGCCTCGCCGCCGTCCGGGCGCACGAACGCCTCGAAGCAGGTCGTGCGCCACAATTCGTCCGTGCGGGCTGGCGCGGTCGGCGGCGGAACGACGAGGCGGGCGGCGTCGCCGGTCACCCGATAGGTCAGCGCCAGCCGGCCGGGGGCCGGGCGGCTCGCCTCGACCTCGATCGCGGACACCGCTTCGCAGGGCGTGGCCAGGTGGCGGACCAGCGGGAAGCGCGCGCCGCTCATGGCCGCCGCGCGAAGGTGTAGCCGCAGCCAAGCGCCTCCCGGTAGCGCCCCGCGGGGTCGTACGCGAGCAGCGCCCCGGTCAACGCGGCTTCGAAGTCCGCGTGGCGCTCGCCGAGCGCGCGGGGCGAGAGGGTCGAGTTCGACCGCGCATTGCCGAGCAGCGCCTCCACGGTCCATTCGTGCGGGGCTGTGAAGTGGCGGCTGATGACGCCCTCGAAGCCGGCGTCGCGGATCTCCTGCTCCTGGTCGGCGAGCTCGTCGCCCGGCGTGGTGTTCGGCGCCCCGAGCCGTCGCGCCGGTTCGCCGACGAAGTCGCGCACCACGCCGGCCGCGATGCATTGCCACGGCGCGTCGCCGGCCGCGAAGCCCGTGCAGCCCATCGTGACCAGCGCGCCACGGGGCTTCAGCCAGCCGAAGGCCAGGCGCGCGACGCGCGGCCGGTCCAGCCGGTGGAACGCCTCGCCGATCGTGATCAGGTCGAAATGGCCGGCCGGCGCCTCGAGGTCCTCGGCGCGGCCGACGATCCAGCGGACGTTGCGCGCGCCCAGCCTCGCCGCTTCGCGCCGGCCCGCGTCGACCATGCCTGGCTCCTGGTCGACGGCCCAGACGTCGGCGAAGCGGTCCGCAATCGCCAGCGCAACGCGCCCAGGCCCGCAGGCAAGGTCGAGCAGCCGAGCGCCGACGGGCGGCCGCGCCTCGGCCAGGAGTCCGTCCAGCAGCTCGCGCGGATAGGGGACCCGATAATGCACGTAGTCGTCCGCCAACCCCGCGAAGGCGTCCAGGCGCAGGTTGGGCGGTGGCTCTGACACCGGGTCAGCCGGCCCGCGCCGCGTCGTAGGCCGCCCACATCGGAGCGCAGTCGACGAGACCGCGCTCCTCCATCGCGCGGTCGATCGCCATGACCGTCAGGCCCGCCTCGAGGCTCTCCCAGGGCGTGACCGGGAACGGCCGCTCGCCGTCCAGCGCCGCGAGCAGGTCCTGCGCCATCGCCTGGTCGGCGCCGTTGTGCGCGTCGGCGGTGAGGTTGCCGTAATCGATCCGCTCCGGCTTGCCGCGGTGAAGGGCGCGGCGGACCATCAGGCGATTGCGCACGAGGTCGGCGATCAGCGTCCCCTCCGCGCCGGCCACGTACCAGCGCCGTTCGGACAGCGCGACGTGGCTGTTCGAGTGGAACGCGAGCGTGAAGCCGCTCTCGTACTCGACGATTGCCGTCTGGTGGTCGGCGAGGTCCATGTCGGACTGGAACGCGTCATTGGCGGCGCGCCAGCCGGCGTCGCGCAACGCGTAGGCCGCCGAGCCGTCCTCGTAGGCCCGCGGCGCGACCTCGGCCCGCTCGGGCGTGAAGATCCGCCGCGCACCGAAGCTCGCCACCCGCGCCG
Organism: Pseudomonadota bacterium; assembly: GCA_021816155.1. Taxonomy (GTDB): domain Bacteria; phylum Pseudomonadota; class Alphaproteobacteria; order Caulobacterales; family Caulobacteraceae; genus Acaudatibacter. The sequence continues at coordinate 6,954 of JAKAZA010000036.1, forward strand.
GTCGCGACCGCGCGATGCGGCCGAAGATGTCGAAGTCATGGCACACCTTGTCGAGCATGAACGAGCCGCCCCATTCGGCGCGCCGCCGCCAGTTGCGGGCGAGGTACGCGCCGTGCTCGGGCGGCAGATGCTCGGTGGCGTCCATCGAGATCAGCGGGCCGACCTCGCCCGCGTCGATGCGCGCGATCACCTCGCGCACGATCGGCATCGAGCGCATGACCAGCCCGATGAAAAGCGGCGGCAGCGTCGCGGCGCCCGACAACCGCCTCGCCAGCGCCAGGCTCTCGGCCTCGGTGCGCACGATGGGCTTCTCGCAGAAGACGGGATAGCCGGCCGCCAGCGCCTCGGTCAGGTGCTCAAGGTGCAGATGGTTGGGGCTGCCGATCATGACGAGGTCGTACGGACCCGAGGCCAGCAGCTGCGCTGGCGTCTCGAAGCTGCGACCCTGGAGGATGCCGGCGGCCTCGAGGATCGGCGCCCCCACCGGGGCTGGGTCGACCTGGCCGTCCAGGCGCAGGTCCCAGCCCATTTCCTTCATGGCGGCCAGGACGTGGGCGATGCGCTGGCCGAGGCCGATGACCGCGATGCGGCGCGTGCTCATATGAGGCCAATCTCCCGCTCGACGAGGCCCGCGAAGGCCATGGTGGTGAGGTCGCAGAACCGGTCACCGATGATCTGCACGCCGGTCGGCAGACCCTGCTGCGTCCGCGCGAGGGGCGCGGCCGTCGACGGAAGACCGGCGAACGTGGCGATCCCGGGCCAGGCGATCTGCGCGCCGTAGGAGGTCACCGCGCCGTCGATCGTCAGCTGGCGCTCGGCGAACGGGATCTCGCTGCTGTGCTCGAACGCCGCCACACCGAACGGCGGGGCCAGGACCACGTCGAAGCTCTTGAACAGCTCGGCCCAGGCGAGGCGGGCGGCCACGATCGCATCGAGTCCGGCGAGCCATGCGAACGTGTCGATCGGCGGCGTGGTGCCGGGCCGACGGCCCATCGTGGCTTGCAGCATGCCGAGATAGGTCGCCTGCATCTGGGCGAGGTCGGGCAGCAGCGGGCTATCGTGACTCACCCTGGCGCCCAGCGCCGCGAGACGGTCGGCCAGCGCCAGGATGGGCGCTTTCACCTCGTTCGCCAGCGGCCCCAGCGGATGCCGGGTGACGACCAGCACGCGGAAGTCCTTGAGCGCGGCTGCCCGGGGCGGGGGCAGGTCGAGACGATAGCCGTCGGCCTCGTCGCGCTCCGGCCCGGCCAGGATGCCGAGCGCCAGCTCGAGGTCGGCCGCCGTGCGGGCCAGCGGGCCCACGACGTTGAACTGCGGCGGGCTGCCCGGCCGCTCGAAGGGCGGCGGCTGGTGACCGGTCTGCGGAACGAGGCCGAAGCTGGGCTTGTGGCCGAAGAGGCCGCACATGTGCGACGGTACGCGAATCGAGCCGCCGATGTCCGAGCCCAGCTCCAGCGGGACCATGCCGGCGGCCAGCGCCGCCGACGAGCCGCCCGAGGAGCCGCCAGGGCCGCGTTTCAGGTCGAACGGGTTGTTCGTGCGTCCGTAGATCGGGTTGACTGTCTGCCAGTCGCCGAGGTTCGGCGGCACGTTGGTCTTGCCGAGGATCACCGCGCCCGCGGCCTTCAGCCGCGCGACGGCCGTCGCGTCAACCGACGCCTTCCACCCCTTGAAGTCCGCAAGGCCCCAGGTTGTCGGCAGGCCCGCGACGTGGAACGCCTCCTTCACCGTCATGGGCACGCCGAGCAGCGGGCGCCGCTCGCCGCGCGCCAGCGCCGCGTCGGCGGCCCTCGCGGCCTCGCGCGCCCGGTCGAAATCGCGCACCACCACCGCGTTGATCGGCCCGTCCCTGGCCTCGATCGTGCGGATCGCCTCGTCGCATAGCTCGAGCGCGCCGACCTCGCGCGCGGCCAGCGCCCGTGCAAGTCCGCCTGCGGTCGCCGCGGCGTAGTCGGTGGTTTTGTCCTTCAGCATCGGCGGCCTCCTGACGGCGGCCCAGCAAGACCATCCCGTTCCTCCGCTGGCAAGGCGCCCCCGCATTGCGGCGCCTTGCGCCCAGGCGGCGCCTCACTTCCGCTCTATTGGCCGCGTCTCTTGCCACCGTTCGCCTTGGGGCGCGGAAAGGCTTCTCAGTCGGTGATGAAGTCCTACAGAATTGTCATTCATGATCGGCGCATGAGCGGCGCCGTCGAGCTCGCCGCCGAGATGCGCAGCGATGCGCGGGCGCAGGAGTTCGCGCTTGAGCGCTACGGCTCGTCCGATCACGTTCGCGCGGTCGAAGTCTGGTCGGGCCCGGTCCGTCTCTGCATCTACGGCGACGCCCGCAAGGCCGCCTAGGCGGCGTCCAGCTCCGGATAACGGCGGAAGACGCCCTGCTGGTTGAACGGGATGCGCCGCGGCGAAACCAGGTACGCTGCTATTCGCGGCCGCGCTTCGACCCGCTCGGCCAGCGCAATCGTTCGGACAAGCTTTGGCGCCAGCGCCCGCATCGCCTTGGGGAAGGCGTACTCGAGGCCGCGCGCGACCTGGAACAGCGAGAGGTCAGCGTAGCAGAGCCGTTCGCCAGCCAGACCCGCGCCACTTTCGCCGCCCGCGAGGACGCGCTCGAAGTAGCCGAGGTGCTTCGGAAGCCGCTCACGCACGAAGTGGCTGGCGCGCGCCACGGCTTCCTCCTTCTGGTCCTCGTAGTAGAGGCCGGCGGCGATCGGGTGGTGGGTGTCGTGCGTCTCGTCGACCAGATCGGCCAGGGTGAGCTGAAGCTGGTTGACCCAGAGCCGCCCGGCCTCGTCCTGCGGCGCCAGGCCATGCCTGGCGCCGAGGAAGAGAAGGATGTTCGCGGTCTGCGCGATCGCTCGCCCCTCGGCCACCAGCACCGGGGGCGCGAACGGCGGCGGCGCAAGCTCGCCCAGCCGCCGGCTCAGCGCCCGCTCGCCGCCACCTCGGTCAGCCGGCCCGCGCGCCACGTCGACATAGTCGGCGCCGGCTTCCTCCAGCGCGAGGCGCACGAACTCGCCGCGGCCCTGGATGCCGGGCCAGTAGTGCAGCTGGTAGGTCATGCTTCACGCTCCCGCGCTCCGGCCGGAACGGCGCCCGCCAGTGCGGCCGCCGCGTTCCGGATGTGAAACTCCGTCGCGCCGCCCTTTCGTCGCCACGCCAGACGGCGCATATGACCGCTGATGGGTCCGTGGTTCTCTCGCTCTAAGCCCCTTTCGCTCTGGCGCGGCCTGCGCGGCAAGTGCCCGCACTGCGGCAAGGCGCGGCTATTCTACCGCTACCTGAAGGTCGAGCCCGTGTGCCAGACCTGCGGGCACGATCTCGACCGGTACCCGGCGGACGACGGGCCGGCGTACTTCACGGTGCTCATCGTGGGGCACGCCGTGATCGTGCCGTTCCTGATCCTCGGCGCGCCGCTGATATGGAAGGCGCCGCTGGCGATCCTCATCCCCTGCTCGCTTGCGGCGATCGGCGTGGTCACGCTGACCATGCTGCCGATCATCAAGGGCGGCGTCGTCGGCCTGCTCTACGCGCTCGATATCAATCGGGCCGACGCCCACCTGCATACGGCCGACGCGGCCGAGTAGGCCGGTCCGACGTCACGCCCGGACGCCGACTCCTATCGGACACGAGACGCCGGTGCCGCCCACCCCGCAGTAGCCGTCGGGGTTCTTGGCCAGGTACTGCTGGTGATAGTCCTCGGCGAAGAAGAACGGGCCGGCGTCCTGGATCTCGGTGGTGACGGGCCCGTAGCCCGCCGCGCTCAGGGCCCTGGCGTAGGCGTCGCGCGTGGCTTCCGCCGACGCCCGCTGCGCTGCGTCGACGACGTAGATCCCCGAGCGGTACTGGGTGCCAATGTCGTTGCCCTGGCGCATGCCCTGCGTCGGATCGTGGCCCTCCCAGAACACCTTCAGCAGGCCGTCGTAGCTGACCTCCTTCGGATCGAACGCCACGAGCACGGCCTCGGTGTGGCCGGTGCGGCCGGTGCAGACCTCCTCGTAGGTCGGGTTGGGCGTGAGGCCGGCGACATAGCCCACCGCCGTCACCCAGACGCCCGGAACCTGCCAGAACTTGCGCTCTACCCCCCAGAAGCAGCCCATCGCGAACTGCGCCAGCTGGGTCCCCTGCGGATAGGGCCCCTTCAGCGGCCGCCCGTTCACGAAATGCCGCTCTGCGGTCCGCAGCGGAATGTCGCGGCCCTTCAGGGCCGTGGCGGGCGTCGGCAACTCGAGCGACTTCTTGAAAAACATCGTTAGGCTCCCTGGTCGGCGTGCCTTCGTACGATAGTCGCAACGCGGGCGTCTTTCACGCTCGCTTGTGAGGAAGCCGCTCGCCGCTATATTCGCGCGCTCTCCCGACTCGGGAGACGCGCGCTCCAGGGCGCGCTGGTGAGGTGGCCGAGTGGTTGAAGGCGCACGCCTGGAACGCGTGTATAGGTTAACGCCTATCGAGGGTTCGAATCCCTCCCTCACCGCCACGCAGTCCGTGTAACCGCGCTCTGCTGACGGCGCTCTGCGGCAAGTCGCGGATAGGGCGAGAGTGTCAGCCGACGATCTGAACCACGCGGCGCGCTTTGAGGCGCAAGATTGCGGCCCGACGGCGGGCCTTTCGCCCCCCGGTCTCCGCCGCGGGACTGACAGGTTAAGTCCTCGAGGCTGCGAACGCCGCCCTCCCCTTCGCAGTTTCAGGCGGCGCGGGTCGCGGCCGCCCAGGCCTCGTGGGCCGCGGCCCGGAAGAGGCGGAGCGTCGGTCGGCGGATCAGGTGCGGCTGGGTATTGAAGGTGTTGTAGACGGCGGCGTGGACGGCGAGGAACCTCTGGGCCTGGCCCTGGCTCTTGAACTTGAGCATCTTCCGCTCGCGCCGACGGATTGGCAGGTGGCTGTTCTCGGCTCGATTGTTCGCCCGCATGCCGCCAGGCTTGTGCCGATCGGAAAGGCCCAGCGCCTTCGCCGCTGCCCTGTACGAGGCGAGCTTATCGGTGACGATCGTCTCGGGATGGACCTGCTGGTTACGCAGCAGCTTCCTGAAGAGCTTCAGCGCTGCGGCCTTGTTGCGCCGCTTCTGGACCAGCATGTCCAGCACCTCGCCCTCGTCATCGACCGCCCGCCAGAGCCACATGCGTTTGCCGCCTATGCGAACCACCATCTCGTCGAGATGCCACCGGCCCGTCGGCGCGCTGCGCCGGCGGCGCAGGTTCGCCGCGATCCGCGGCCCGAACTTGATCACCCAGCAGCGGATCGCCTCTCGGCTGACTTCGACACCACGCTCTGCAAGCAACTCCTCCACGTCCCGGATGCTGAGGGTGAACCTGAAATAGAGCCACACCGCATAGCGGATAACGTCTGGCGGGAACCGGTGGCGCTTGAACGAGATCGGGGTCATCGGTCTCCGATTGCCTGCTGGCCGCTCAGTCACACCCCTGCCGCGGCGCCATTCACCGCCGGGGCCCCGAGCCGGAGACATGTTAGCGTTCGCCTGTCAGCACCGACGGCGCCCCGCGGCAAGTCGCGGATAGGTTTGCCTTACCGCGTTCTCGCAGGGTCATTCACGCGTCCTCCATCACCCGCTTGGCGGCAGAGGTGAGAAGTCCCGACCGCGTAAAAGCCATGCCGCTCGGCGTAGGTGCCAATCCCTCGAGATGAAGGGCCAAGGCCTCAGCGTCCCATCGGGCGGCGCCAGAGACCGCACGCGCTGGCGCAAGAACGACGACGAGGTTCCGGATTTCCGGCGCATGGCCAAAGCCATCGAGGCGCAGGCGCTGGCCGACATCGCACGCACGGAGAAATCCGAAGTCTTCGCGCGGCAAAATCCGCCGCCTGCTCGCCGCGCGGCCGACGATCAGAAATTCCGGCTGGGAGCAGGAGGCGTTGCTGGCGCTCGGCGGCTATCTCACCGCGCGCTATATCGAATGGGCGCGACGGGATAATCGCTAACGCACGAGGGCGGCCGCTTAGCGGCGGCCCCGCGGGGCACGGTTCCAAGCGCATGGACGACCAGGGAGCCCAGCGCTCGCCATCTTGCGTTCATCGGGAATTATCGGCAGCATGGCGTTCGTGGGGGCGGGGCTTCATCATCGCGGTTTTGCCGTCGCAATCGCCTGTGAGCGAGAGCGAGGAACGTTTTGTGGCGCCGCGCGAGAAGGCTGTCGGGCTCCCTCACTTTGCCTGAATCAATCGCCTGCGGAGTGACCTGCAATGCCCGATCGCAATCGCGATCTACACATCTCCAATCCAGACGTTGCAAGTGGCGCGGTGGTTTCTACGGGGGAGCCAGAAACTTCGGTCCGGCCCCGCCGCCAGTACTCCGCACCCAGGCTTTACTCATCAAACATAGGCGATACCGCTAAATTCCCTTCGCCCCGGGAAAGATCGAGCGCTATTTTTATGGTTTCGGGCCCTTCGTAGGCCCCCAAACCTTTGCCGCGACGGAGACGTTCGAGAGACGCGATCGCGGTCACGAGGGGCCGTTTACGGACAAAAATACTGTATCGAAATTCTCATAGTGATACTTTAATGTATCTCTTTGGAGGCTCGAGATGGTCAAAACAGGAGTAACGTAAGGGCGGCGGGACCGGACCGGTGTTGCAGACTCCCTCGTAGAAGTCGATGCGCTATTTGCTTCGGCAGAATTCGAGATATGTAGATCGCGATTGTAATCGGGCATTGCAGGACTCCTTCGGACCAACTGGCCAAACGCAGTTAGGACGCCCCGATGACTCGCGGCTCCAAAAAAATATGCGGCGCTCCCGCTCAGAAGCAGTGAGGATGCCGAAGACGCGATGATGAAGCCCCCCAACGGGGCGTGAAAACTGGTCGGAGTGGCCGGTGCTGTCAATCTGCTTCAATCTTTAACGATTATCCCGCCGCACCCATTCGGTATACCGCGCGGTGAGATAGCCGCCGAGCGCTAGCAGCGTCTCTTGCTCCCAACCGGAACGTTGATCGTCCGCAGTCGGCCGCGCCGGAGACAGTTTGGCGTCGGCCTGTCGGCACCCCTCCGGCCGCCGCCGCGCCGCCTGAAAGGAATAACTTGTCCTCATGCTTGCGATCCGATTTCGAATTGGCGATCCCCGCTGACGAGTTTCAACAGCAGGAACGTCTCGTTGAGCCCCCGAAAAGGACGAGAAATAGTGGATCAGAAAGTTCCGACCGAGCCGGCGAGACCGGCCACCCGCAGCGAGGCCGTCGCCCGGCTGACCGCGCCCGGCATGGCCTACGAGCTGGTCACGGTGGCCGTTGACGGAATTCCACGGCGCGTGTTCCGGAACGCGCCGGTCTCCCTGCGCCAGATGTTCGAGGAGACCGCGAGCGACAAGACGTTCATCGTCTACGAGAATGAGCGCCTGACCTTCGCCGAGGCGTGGCGAGAAGCCGGCCGGATCGGCGCGCTGCTGCAGCGTGAGTTCGGCGTGGGCAAGGGCGACCGCGTGGCCATCTCGATGCGGAACTTTCCGGAGTGGATCCTGGCCTTCACAGCCGCCACGTCGATCGGGGCGATCGCCGTGGCGATGAACGCGCTCTGGCAGTCCGAGGAGCTGGCGTACGGGCTGCGCGACAGCGGCGCCAAGGCCCTGTTCGCGGACCAGGAGCGTCTCGACCGGCTTGCCCACTGCTCGGCCGACCTCGATGTGCCGGTGATCGCCGTTCGCGCCCGGCCGGACCGGCGGGCGCGAGCGCTTCCGGAGCTCCTCTCCGCCATCGGCGATGCGCAGATGCCGGCGGTCGATATCGCGCCGGACGATCCCGCGACGATGTTCTACACCTCGGGGTCGACCGGCCATCCGAAAGGCGTGGTCTCGACCCACCGCAACGTGCTGAGCGCGCTCCTCTCGTGGGAGCTCGACGCGCAGGCCAGCATGCTGCTCAGCGAGATCGCGCCGCCGGAGCCAGCGGTTCAGCACGCCACGCTGCTCGGCGTGCCGCTGTTCCACGTCACCGGCTCGCACGCGGTCTACCTGCAGTCATACCGAGCTCAGCGGAAGTTGGTCTCGATGTACAAGTGGGACGCCGAGGTCGCCGCCGAGCTTATCGAGCGCGAGCGGATCACGTCGGTGACGGCGCCGGCGGCGATGACCGGCGACCTCGTGCGGGTGGCGAGACAGACGAACCGGGACCTGAGCAGCCTGTTGAGCGTGGGTGGCGGGGGCGCCCCTCGCGCGCCCGAGCAGGTGCGTCAGATCGAGGCCGCGTTCGCCAACGCGATGCCGGCCACGGGATGGGGCATGACCGAGACCAACGCCATCGGCACAGGCATCGGCGGCCCGGACTATCTTCGCCGGCCGGCCAGTTCGGGGCGTTGCTCGGCCGTGCTCGAACTGAAGGTGGTCGACGAGGAGGGCCGCCAGCTGCCGGCCGGCCAGCGAGGCGAGTTGCTCGTCCGCGGGACCTCGGTCTTCAAGGGCTACTGGAACCGACCGGAGGTGAACGCAGAGGTGTTCACCGAGGACGGCTGGTTCCGCACGGGTGACGTCGCCCATATCGACGATGAAGGCTTCCTGTTCATCGTCGACCGCATCAAGGACCTGATCATCCGGGGCGGCGAGAACATCGGCTGCGGCCAGGTGGAAGCTGCGTTGCTCCTGCATCCCGATGTGCATGAGGCGGCTGTCTACGCGGTCCCGGACGAGCGTCTGGGCGAGGAGGTCGGCGCGACGGTCTTCGGCCGTGACGGCCTCGATCCGGAGGCGTTGCGGGCGTTTCTGTCGGCCCATCTCGCGCGCTTCGAGGTGCCCCGCTACATGCGCGTCGCATCGCACCCCCTCCCCCGCACAGCGTCCGGCAAGATCCTCAAGCGCCAGATCCGCGATGAAGCGGTGGCGGCGCTCGCCCTGGCGAAAGGCGCTGCATGAGGGGCCGAAGCGTCCTCGAAGCCCGGTCCGCCTTCGGGATCGACACGGTTATCGCCTTCATCCGCAGCGCAGGACGGCCGATGGGGGCGATCATCGCAGCCGCATGAGATTGGTTCTGGGGCGGACAGCTCCGCGGGAGACAATTCGTCTGCCGACCGACAGCGCCTTCAGAGGTCCTTCAGGGATCACGCGATAGGTTGCCCGGACGACGATGATTGGCTGCACGATGGTCGAAGTGGCGCGGCGGGAATGAGCGTGACCTGCAAGGGGTGCCGGGACGGGGCGGCGTTCGAGACTCGCCTGTCGATGGCGTTCCAACCCATCGTCGATCTGGCGACAGGCAAGCCCTACGCTTACGAGGCGCTTGTCCGGGGTCCGGGCGGAGAAGGCGCAGACAGCGTGCTCTCCCAGGTCACCACCGAGACCCGCTACGCCTTCGACCAGCAGTGCCGGGTGTCGGCCATCGAGTGGGCCTCGCGCCTCCAGCTCGCGGCGACCGGCGCGAAACTGTCCATCAACTTCCTTTCCAACGCGGTCTATGAGCCTCGGGCCTGCATCCGCGCGACGCTCGCCGCGGCCATGCAGCATCGCTTTCCCACGAACGCCATCATCTTCGAATTCACCGAGCAGGAGGTCATCGACACCAACCACCTCCTCAATATCCTGCGAGCCTACAAGGCCATGGGGTTCCTGACCGCGATCGACGACTTCGGCGCCGGCCATTCCGGCCTGGGTCTGCTGGCGCAGTTCCAACCGGACATCGTCAAGCTCGACATGGCCCTGATCCGCGACATCGACTCCGACCCCGTGCGCCGCTCGATCGTGGGCCACACGCTGCGCATGCTGGAAGACATCGGCATTCTTGCAGTGTGCGAGGGGATCGAGACCGCGGCGGAACTGCGCGTGCTTCGCGACCTGGGCGTTCGCTACGCACAGGGCTACGTCCTCGCACGGCCCGCCTTCGAAGCGCTCCCGGGAATTGTTGCACAAGCCGCTTAGGCCGGCGCCAACCTTTCCGCCATTTTCGACTTCGTCGTTCCTGGAGAGCGGCGGCATGTCCGCGCGCGCCGGCCGGTTCAGCGTTCGCCAACCAGCCCCTCGATGAACAAGCGCACATCCGCGGCGGAACGGTCTGGAATCTGTTCCATCGGCACATGTCCGACGCCTGGATAGAGGATGAGACGCGCGCCCGGGATGGCGCCCGCGAGGGCGCGGCTGGATGCGACCGGAATCAGCTTGTCCGCTTCGCCGTGCAGGATGAGCGTCGGCGTCGCCAACGCCCGGAACCTGTCGATCGACGGGAGCGGATCCGGTCGGCTGGCGAGGATGATGTCTCGATGGCCGGGCGCGCGCGAGAGATCCACGTAGCGGTCAATCAGCGCCGGCGTGACCAGGTGTTGGTCTAGGTAGGCGGCGCGCAGTCCCTGCGCCGCTAGCGGACGGAGGTTCGCGCGCTTCAGCAGCGCGCGCCCGATGGGGCTCTCCATCGCCCGGAACACGATGGGCGCTCCATCCGGTCGGCGCCGCGCATTCGCGGCGCCGACCGGATCGACGAGCACGAGTCCGAGCAGCCGATCAGGGTGAGCCAGCGCGAAATTCCAGGCGACACCGCCCCCCATTGAGTTGCCGACGATGACGAACTGGCCGATCCCGAGATAATCGACCAACTGGCGGACCACTTCGGCGCTGCCGGCTAGGGACATGCGGTATGATGCAGGACCGCGCGTCAGGCCATGCGCGGGCAGGTCGAGCGTGACAACGCGGTATCGATCGCCGAGCCGGGCCACCCATGGCTCCCAGGCGTGCAGCGAGGCCGCGAAGCCATGGATCATGACGACGACGGGGCCGTTCGGATTGCCCTCGTCGCGGTAGTGCACGTGGAGGTCGCCGGGCAGATCGACGAACCTCGAGGCTGCGTTGGCGTATCTCTCCTCGAGGTCGTCGTAGTCGATTTCCGGGCGGTAGAGCGCTGCGCAGGCGGCCAGCAAGGTGGCGGTGAGCCCGATACCCGCAAGCGCCACGACCCTGAGCGTTCGCACAACCGTCACCTCTCCGAATGACCCCGAGACCGCCAGAACAGACTGGCGGGACGTTGTTGCCACCACGGTTGCTGAACGACCAGCGAGCCGCCGCCCGGGCTGTTGAGGGGCCGACCTCGAGTTGCGGCCGGTCGCGCGCGGCGTGGTCTGGCGGCGGCGGCTCGGACGCCGAACGTCCGGGAGACCAGCCAAGTCTTGCTCCGCAAGGCGGCGGCCTCTACCGCTATTGCGCGATCGCTGCCGCCCGTCGGAGGTCCTTTGGACGAAGATCGAGTCGAACCTGTCTCAGCGCGCATCAGGCGTCGCTTGGTCGCGGCCAACCGGCGTTTCCACGCGAACGACAACATTTCCGCCGCCCTGGAACCGGGGGACTTGGACGAATTGGCGGTCGAGGTCGAGGAGAAGATCAAGGCGCTGCTGGAGAGCTTGGTCATCGACACCGAGAGCGATCACAACACGCACGACACCGCCAAGCGTGTTGCGAAGATGTATCTGACCGAGGTGTTTCGCGGGCGCTATAGCGAAGCGCCCACTGTGACTGAATTCCCGAATGTCGAAGCCCTCAACGAACTGATGATCGTGGGGCCGATCACCGTGCGTAGCGCCTGCAGCCACCACCTGTGCCCGATCGTCGGTCGGCTGTGGATCGGTGTCATGCCCAACGAACACTCCAACCTGATCGGTCTGTCCAAGTATGTGCGGCTCGCTGACTGGATCATGTCGAGACCTCAGATCCAGGAGGAAGCCATAAGTCAGATCGCCGATCTACTGCTTCAAAAGGTCAAGCCAGATGGCCTCGCCGTGGTCATGGAAGCGGACCATTTCTGCATGCACTGGCGCGGCGTGAAAGAAACCGATACCAAGATGATCAACAGCTCCATGCGAGGTTCTTTCCTGAAGGACGCGGCGTTGCGGCGCGAATTTCTCTCCCTGTTGAGTCAAAAGGGGTAGAAATGCTTGTCAGATGCCTCTATGCGAGCCGCGCGATAGATCAGCAAGACGCCGGCGCGCTCAACAGCATCCTGGCGCAATCGAGGCGGAACAACGCCGCCTGCGGCGTGACAGGGCTTCTTTGCGTAGCCGGACCCGTCTTCATCCAAGTGCTGGAGGGCGGCCGTGACGAAGTCAGCAGTCTGTACAACAGAATAGCTCGTGACGATCGGCACAAGGATGTGTGCCTCCTCCTGTACCAGGAGATTTCCCACCGTCGCTTCGCACATTGGAGCATGGGCGCCGTCGACCTTTCCAAGGTCAACGCGGCTCTCCTGCTGAAGTATTTCCGGCGCGCGGAACTCGATCCATTCGGAAGTCCTGGTGAAGCCACCTTGTCGCTCTTGAACGAACTTCTGGAGACGGGCTCGATCGTCGGCCGCAGCGAGCACGCTTGATCGTAGCAACCTTGCCGGTCTGCGGGACGAGTTGCCCACGTTGCCCCCGGCTGGCCATGGGCTTTGCGAGCATGACGGCGACCATGGCAATGAACGCCCGGATCTGAACGGTAGCAGGAAAAGCGAGCGATGGACCGTCTTCGTGGAAAGGTGGCGATCGTGACGGGCGCCGCCATGGGCCTGGGCGAAGCCGACGCCCGGCTCTTCGCCGCCGAAGGCGCCACCGTGATCCTCACCGACATCGACGAGGCCAGCGGGCAGCGTGTCGCGAACGACATCGGTCCCGCTGCGACCTTCTCGCGCCAGGACGTTCGCGAGGAGGCGAGGTGGCAGGCATTGATCGCGCAGGTGATGCAGGATCATGGCCGCCTCGACGTGCTCGTAAACAACGCCGGCGTGGCAGAGCCGGGAACGATCGAGACGACCACTGCGGAGGACTACCGCTTCGTGATGGCCGTCAGCGTGGACGGCGCTTTCTTCGGCTGCAAACACGCAATCCCGGCGATGCGCGCGTCGGGCGGCGGCTCGATCGTCAACATGGCGTCGATCGCCTCTATCCAGGGAGAGAGCCTGGTCGCGGCCTATTGCGCAGCCCAGGGCGCCGTCGAGGCCCTGACCCGCGCCGTGGCCGTGCACTGCGCTCAGGGCGGAATGAATATCCGGTGCAATTCCGTGCATCCGTCCGGAATGCGGACGCCGATGGTCCGCTCCTTCGGTCGGAAGGTTTCGCAAGCTGGACTTGCTCCGGCCAATCCCTCGCCTCACGGAGCGAGCCCTCTGGGCGAGGCGAACGACATCGCCTACGCCGTTCTCTATCTGGCCAGCGACGAATCCCGCTTCGTCAATGGCCAGCGGCTTGTGGTCGACAACGGCATGTCGGTGACGGCGGGGTACGTGCCGCCGGCAGCCGGAACTCACTGACGATGGCGCTCAACCTCACCGGACTGGTGCACGTCAACATCAACGTTTCGAGCTTCGACCGCTCACGGCGCTTCTATGAAGCGCTGGGCTTCCGGCTTTTCTGGATGGTCCCGCCGACCAATACCGCTCAGGTGGCCGCCGCTGTCGGCATGCCGCCCTATGAGGTGCGCGGCGGCTTGATGAGGCTCGAGGGCGCCGATCCGCCGCTCGTGATCGATTTGCTCGAGTGGCGATCACCGAGGGACGGCGCGCCGCCGTATCCCAATCTGTTCCACCTCGGCATCGCACGCCTGGCCATGGCGACGCGCAACCTGGAGGCCGACATCGAAGCGCTGGAGGGGCTGGGCGTTGAGTTCGTCGGCCCGCCAGCGCGCGTGGAGACGGGCGACGGCGAAGGCCCGAGGTTTGTCTGCTTCAAGGACCCGGACGGGACCGTGCTGGAACTGGTCGAGCAAGCATAGGAGCCCCGATGGTCCGGATCTCCGTCATGTACCCCAGCCGCGCCGGCGCGCGCTTCGACTACGACTACTATGAAAACCGACACATCCCTCTGGCTTTGAGCCTGCTGGGGGAAGCCGTCCGTTCCGTCACCGTCGAGCGCGGGCTTGACCCGGGACCGCCATGGCCGGCGCCGACATACCTGGTCGTTGCGAACTTTGTCCGTGACTCGCTGGACGCCTACGAGCAGGCGATTGGCGCGCACGGACGGGCGCTGCAGGCGGACCTCGCCAATTTCAGCGACAGCCTGCCCGTGATCCAGGTCGGCGAGGTTCGCACCGAAATGCAGACGATCCGCGGCTGAGCTGTCGGGGCGGAATCGGCAAGTTGCCGCCCCGAGGTCGCGAACGCTCCCCTTTGGACCGCAGCATCTTGCGCTCGCGCCGGCGGATCGGGAGGCGACTGTTCTCGGCAGGGCCAACGACGTTCCGATGCGCCAAGCGGCCTCGGGTCACTCCGGAAACTCGTAGTGAACCTCGCCGAAAGAATCCGCAGCGAAGACATAGAGGATCCGCAGCGGCTCCGAACCTAAGGCGCGCGCACCGTGAAGCGATCCTCCCGGGATGAACGCGGTCGCGCCGGCGCTCAGTGGATAGTCGGCCTCCCCGATCCTCAGCACGCCTCGGCCGGAGAGGACGTAGTAGGCCTCGGCCTGCGCGTGTCTGTGCAGGCGAAAGTCGGCGGGCTCGACCTCGCCCACCTCGGCCACGCCCATCGTCAGGCTGTCGGTCGGCGTGCGCTCGCCGCTCAGCAAGGTGCGCCAGGTCACGGCGCCGCGCAGGCGATCGTCCCAGCCTTCGATCTCGCACCCGCTCTCATGAACGACAAACGGCTGCGACACGATCGACCTCCACAGTTCTCGGCGTGCGGATGGGCAAGGACGTCTGCTTGGAAGCCAAAGGTCAATGACGGAACTGACAACTTAACCCGGACGAGGCGCGGAACGCCCCTCCCCTTCCCTTCGTTCAGGCCGCTCGGGTCGCAGCCGCCGCCCCTTGCTTCCCCTAGCGGCGGGCGCGCCAGATGGCGGGCCATACTGAACGGGGACGCGCGATGACTGCATTCAAGGACAATCTCCTGGCCGGCAAGACGGCCTTCGTCGCCGGCGGCACCAGCGGCATCAACCTCGGCATCGCCAAGCGCTTCGCAGCGCTCGGCGCCAAGGTGGCTGTGGCTGGCCGCAACGCCGAGAAGGCGCAGAACGCCGCTGCCCAGATCGCGCCCGACGCGCTCGGCCTCTCCGCCGACGTCCGTAACTACGAGGCGATCCGCGGCGCCCTGCAGCAGGCCGTGGACGCGCACGGCAATCTCGACATCGTCGTCTCCGGCGCCGCCGGCAACTTCCTGGCGCCGGCGCTGGGCATGAGCGCCAACGCCTTCAAGACCGTGGTCGACATCGACCTCCTGGGCACCTTCAACGTTTTCCGCGCCTGCCACGACCTCCTGAACACGCCCGGCGCATCACTGATTGCCATCACCGCCGGCCAGGCGGTGAACGCCGTGCCGCTTCAGATCCACGCCTGCGCGGCCAAGGCCGGCGTCAACCAGGTGGTGCGGGTGCTGGCCATGGAGTGGGGCCCGGACGTTCGGGTCAACGGCATCTCCCCCGGCCCCATCGCCGGCACCGAAGGCATGGCCCGGCTGGCGCCCGGCTCGGAAGGGCGCAGCACCGGGACTCACGAGCGCATCGCCCTGCGCCGGTGGGGCGAAATCGAGGAGGTGGCCGAGGCGGCGGTTTGGCTGTGCAGCGACTCGGCGGCCTACGTCACCGGCACGATCATCGACGTCGACGGCGGCTCGCAGCTGGGCGACGCCACGCGCCGCAACATGGCCCGCGGCCTCGCCTGAGGTCCGCACGGACGACGAACACGGGGAGCCGAGCGATGGCCGACTACAAGACGATCCAGGTGGAGAAGCGCGGCCAGGTCGACTGGCTGACGCTGAACCGGCCCGAGGCGATGAACACCATCTCGCTGACCATGGTGCGCGAGCTGAACGACTATTTCGGCGGCCTCTACAACGACGCGACCGTTCGCGTCGTTGTGATGCGCGGGGCCGGCCGCTGCTTTTCAGCCGGCCTCGACATCAAGGACACCGAGGCGCGCGACCCCGCGGCCGTGCCCTTCGGCGGCGGCTTCGGCTTCCAGGGCTACCTGGCCGACGTCTACATCAAGATGCGGCGCTGCCCGCAGCCGATCGTCAGCCTCGTGCACGGGCCGGCCTGCGGCGGCGGGTTCGCCTTCGTGCTCGCCTCGGACATCCGCATCGCCGGCGAGAGCGCGCGGATGAACGCGGCCTTCATCCGGCTCGGCCTGTCATCGTGCGACATGGGCGTCAGCTACTTCCTGCCGAGGCTGGTAGGCGTGTCGGTGGCCTCCGAGCTGATGCTCACCGGCCGTTTCATCCACGCGCCGCGGGCGCTCGCCACGGGCCTGGTCTCGGAAGTCGTCCCCGACGACCGGCTGGAGGCCGCGGCCCAGCCCTACATCGACGAGATGCTGGAGACCTCGCCGATGGGCCTGAGAATGACCAAGGAGGGCCTCTCGATGGCCGTCGACGCGCCCAGCCTTGAGGCCGCGATGGCGATCGAGAACCGCAACCAGACCCTCTGCGCCCGCTCGAACGACTTCGCCGAGGGCCGCCGCGCTTTCCTGGAAAAGCGCAAGCCGGTCTACACCAACACCTGAGCGCACCACCTGGCTCGGCGCGCAAGGCAGAGGCCTTGAAGCTGCGCCTCAGGAGATCATCGCAGCGGCGCGCGCCTTGGTCAGATGCAGCGCCGATACGATCAGCAGGGCGGCGATCAGCATCACTGCGCCCAGCGCCAGCACCACCTCGATGTTGTGGCCGGCGATGACGCGCGAGGCCAGGAATGGCCCGATCGCGCCGCCCAAGAGCCCGGCGCCGCCCGACTGCGCGGCCGCGCTGCGGCTGGGGTCGGCCTCGATCAGCATCGGCACCTGGAACGGCGAGGAGAACAGGGCGACAAAGCCGATCGCCATTGCGCCGGCGATGAACAGCCAGGCCGGCGGCGTGGCCGCGAACGCCGCCCAGCTGGCCAGGACGACGCAGCCGGTGGCGACCAGAACCGCGAAGTAGCCAATCCGGCCGGCAAGCGCCGTCGCCATGGCGCTGCCCAGGATCTGCACGCCGAGAGAGGCGGTGATCGCCACCCCGGCGACGCCGGCGCCGAGCCCGGCCTGTCTGGCCAGGGGCACGAAGTAGATGGCGACTCCGGCGACCGAGGCGGTGAACAGGAAAGTCACGCTGAGCGCCAGCCAGCCACGCGGTGGCGGCGATCCCGCCCGTGTCGCGCCGCTCGGCAGAGGGGCGAATTCGCGAGGGCACAAGAGCGCGAGGGGCGCGCAGAGCGCGATCAGGCCGGCGGCAACGACGAAGGCGCCGATGGCGTGGAACCGCGGCAGCACGAGGGTGGTCATGGCTGCGGTCAGGCCGAGTTCGCAGAGGGTCAGGCCGGTGTAATAGACGCCCGACCAGCGCTCGGGGGTCTTTGAACGCACGACCATACTGATCAGGATCCAGAGCAGGACGCCTTCCGGAACGCCGGCCAGGGCCCGCACGCCAACCACTCCCCAGCCATGCGCGCGGACGGTGGCCAGATCGATCGCCGCGAGGGCGAGCACGGCCAGGCCCGCGATCGGGCGGATGCGCGCCGGCCGCACGAAGGAGCTGAAGACCGCGTTCGTCGCCGCCATCGCCAGCGCCTCGGCCATCGCCGTGTCGCCGATGCGCTCGACCGGAATGCGTCCCTCGTTGGCAAGCGCTCCAAGCAGCAGCGGCATCGGCCCGCTGAGGAGCAGCCCGATGACGCCCATGATAAGCACGCCAGCAGTCTGCAACGGCGGCAGGTCGCCTGCGCCCGGCGGCGGCGCGGCGGCCTCGACGAGAAGCGGTTCCTCGGCGATCGACATGCGGCTCGGCCCCCCTGGTCGTCTTCTTTCAGTGAGGCGGCCTGCCCGTTCGGCAGTCAAACCATTTCGGCTCCCGGCGCCTGCCGCCGGTGACCTGGCACCGCGAAGCGGATGTTCCAGTCCCGATGGCGCGCGCGTCCACTCAGGGTCGAAAGCGCTGGTTGGCGGGCTGTCAGCACCAGTCCCGAGTAAAACAGCGATCCAATTCCGCGCCGTTGTCGTATCACTCGCGTCAACACGCGGCGTTTGGTTACACAAGGAACGGACCCCCGCATGCTCACGGTTCATCACCTGGGGATCTCGCAATCGGAGCGCATCGTCTGGCTCTGCGAGGAGCTCGAGCTCGACTACGAGCTCAAGCGCTACGATCGGCGGGCGGACAACCGCCTTGCGCCAGATGAGTACAAGGCTCTGCATCCCATGGGGATCGCGCCGGTGATTACCGACGACAACCTGGTGCTGGGCGAGAGCGGCGCGATCTGCGACTACATCTGCGCGCGCCACGGCGGAGGGCGGCTCGTCCCGGCGCGCGACGATCCCGACTTCGCCGACCACCTGTTCTGGTTCCACTGGTCGAACGGCACCTTCATGACCACGCTGATGATGCAGCTGGCGCTGGCGGGGGGAGGCGAAGGCAATCCCGCCGCCGCCTTCATCGGCGATCGCAGCCAGCGCGGCTGGGCGATGGTCGAGGCGAGGCTTGGCCAGGCGCCGTTCTTCGGTGGCGCGAACCTCACCACCGCCGACATCATGATGGTCTACTGCTTGACCACAAGCCGGGCGTTTCGCGGATCCTCGATTGAGGGCTATCCCAACCTGCGTCGCTACCTTGAGCGGATCGGAGCCCGTCGAGCCTACCAGCGGGCGATGGCCAAGGCCGAGCCCGGCATGACGCCGATGACCGCCTGAGGGTCGGCTCCGGGTCGGGCCGCGCTGACAGCGCGGCGCTGATTAACGGACCGCGCCTGACGATTGAACCTGACTTCCTGGGGTCGCTGAGGCAGGATGGGCGAAGGCTCGAGCCCGGAGGACGTCCATGCCATCGCTGGTCCACCTTAGCGCAGACTCTCCCGCAGACGAGGTTGTGTCGGTGCTGGAGCGCGACGGGGCCGTTATCATCGACGACGTGCTGCCTGCGGCCAAGGTGGACGAGCTGGTCGCGGAACTGAGGCCTTTCGTCGAGGCCACGGCGCCTGGGCGCGACAGTTTCACGGGCGCACGCACGACCCGCACCGGCGCGCTGGTGGCGCGCTCGCCCAAGACGCGGCCGTTGGTGATGGACCCTCGGGTCCTCGCGGTTTGCGACGCCGTGCTGGGCCCGAATTGTCACCGGTACCAGCTGCATCTCGCCCAGGTGATCCGCATCATGCCGGGCCAACCGGCGCAAGTGATCCACCGCGACCGCTGGGCCTGGGGGCGGCACGTGCACGAGGTCGAGCCTCAGGTGAACACTATCTGGGCGCTCACCGACTTCACAGCGGAGAACGGTGCGACGCAGGTGGTTCCGGGCTCCGGGTCCTGGCCGGACGACCGCCGTTGTGAGCCCGGCGAGATCGCACTGGCTGAGATGCGCCGCGGCTCGCTGCTGCTCTACACCGGATCGGTGTTCCACGGCGGGGGCGCCAATGTTGCCGCCGATCCTGGCGACGGCGGCGCCGACCGCTGGGGTCTCAACATCACGTATTCGCTGGGATGGTTGCGGCAGGAGGAGAACATGTACCTGTCGTGCCCGCCGCAGGTCGCCCGGTCGCTCGAGCCCGACCTGCAGGCCTTGCTGGGCTATGCCATGAGCAACTATGCGCTCGGCTACTACACGCCGCCGCTGCCGGCGGGCGAAGGCCCGGAAACCGTGCCGCCCGAGTTCGCGCTCGGCGCGATAGACGACGACGCCACGGGCAGTTTGGGCGGCGCAGACCTGCTCGCCGAAGTCGTCGCCTCGGCGCGGCGGAAGGTCGAAACCGCTCAGTAACCAACTCGCTCCGCGAGCGCTCTCACTGACCATCGCCACCGCCGCAAGCGGCCCGCATTGAGGGGTCGCGTGCATTTGCTGGCGCAAGCGCATCGAGCGTCAGGTCGCGTTGGGCTGTGCGCCGGTGACCCGAGAAAGACGCACTCCTCGACAATAGCGCGCAACGTAATCGTCGCATTTGCTGGGCCGTTCCGGCGCCGCCGCAAGACCTGCGAGGCACGGCGCTTCGACGCGCTTTCCGGGCGGTCCGGCGCGAGCCAAGCCAAGATGGACGCGGGCGACGACCGTCTCACCGGAGAGATGTAGCATTTAGTCCGGCAACACCCGGCTGTCGTCGCCCGCCTGCAGAAATGCGCGCCGCAGTTCCCGGCGCAAGGACAGTTAATCCAAAATAGATTGGCAACGGCTGCGCCGCAGTCGGACAGAGTATTAGAGATTGTGCTTGAAAATGCCAGCACGTCTCGTCGCGTTTCGGGAAAAATATGCGGCTTACACCAAATGCCGGATACACAATGATGAGCGCGCTTGCAGAGAAGAAGCCTAAATACATCACTCGCGCGACAGGCGAACGCGGCGAATATTTCATAATAGCAATATCTTTCGACTTGACGCCACATAGATGGACTGACCATTCTGCCTTAGCAATTTGTTAAGACCTGTAAAAATTTGTTAAAACCTGAGGCGCCGCCGTGTTCTGCGAGGTTGCGGCTCGCCTTCCGGGCTCAATGGGGAGGGCGCGCGTGCGGGCGGCAATTGCGACCGGATTCGCCACGACTTGGCTATTGATGGCGGCGAGCGGGGCGTCGGCCCAGCAGCTCATCTACACGCCGATAAACCCGGCATTTGGCGGAAACCCATTCAATTCAACGCAGTTGGAAGCCGACGCCAACGCCCAGAACTCATATCGGCCCAACGGGTCGACCACGCGTCAGCAAACCCAGGCCCAGCTCTTCGCCTCCGAATTGCAGTCACAGCTGTTGGGCGATCTCGCCAACCAGGTAGCCCAGGCGATCTTCGGGCCGAACGCCCAGTCCTCGGGGACCTACTCGTTCGGCGGGGAGACAGTCACGTTCACGCGTCTTCTTGGCCAAATCACGGTCACCATCACCGACGGTACGGGCGCTCAGACCGTGATTACACTGCCCTCGCCCTCAACTTCCTCTGCGGGCGGATGAGGCGGGCAACAGTATTCGCCATCGTGACCATGGCTTTGGCCGTGGTGCTGTCCGCTTGCGCCTACACACCCCGGCCGGCTGCGATGTCGACGCTGCCAATCTATCCGAACAGGACGCCCAGCGAGCGAATGCTCAACGACCTGCCGCCGCCCGAACATGCAATCGCGGTCGCCGTCTACGACTTCTCCGACCAGACCGGCCAATTCAAAATGGTCGCGGCGGGCGAGACCCTATCGCGTGCTGTCAGCCAAGGCAGCAGCGCAATGTTGATCCATTCTCTGCGGGCGGCCGGCGACCGGTCCTGGTTCACCATTGTCGAGCGCGAGCGGCTCCGGGACCTCCTGAACGAACGCCAACTCATCCGGGAGATGCGCGGGCAGTACCTGGGCGAGAAGACCGTCAATCCCCAAGCCCTGCCCCCACTGTTGTTCGCCGGCGTTCTGCTTGAAGGCGGCGTCGTCGGCTACGACACCAACACCGTCACCGGCGGCCTGGGCGCCACCTGGCTCGGCATCGGCGGTGACGCCAAGTACCAACAGGACACGGTGACCGTCTATCTACGGGCGGTGTCAGTGAAGACCGGCGAGGTGCTGACATCGGTCACCGCTTCCAAGACCATTACGTCCTACGCCATCGACGCCAATGTCTTCCGATACATAGGATCGAACTCCCTGCTCGAGACAGAGGACGGCTTCACTACGAACGAACCTGCGATGCTCGCCCTGCAGGAAGCAATCGACAAGGCCGTCTATGGCCTCATCATGCAGGGTGTCAACCTGAGGCTGTGGAACTTCGCCGACCCCAAAGCGGGCTGGCCGGCCCTGTGGCGCTACGATCAGGAGCGCGAGGGCTTCGTCACCGCGCAGGAAGTCGTGGAGGCGGAGCGCGCCGCTCACCATGGATGGCGGCCGGTCCGCGAGCCCACGCCTCCCCCACGTCCATCGCC
>JAKAZA010000037.1 GCA_021816155.1 Pseudomonadota bacterium
CGCCGCCGTCCCCGCCGCCGCCGTCCCCGCCGCCGCCGTCCCCGCCGCCGCCGTCCCCGCCGCCGCCGTCCCCGCCGCCGCCGCCACCGTCCCCACCCGCACCGACCGACATGCGGCCGCTGATGATCGCCGGCGGCGTGTTTGCGGTGGTCGCCTTCGTCGTGCTTCTAGTCGCCATCGCGCCGCGCCACCCCGCAAACGCCACGAACACGACAAGCGATACGAACACGACGAGCGATACGACGAACGCCACGACGACAGACAACACGACCACCCCTGCGGGACCTGCGGACGCCGCAGTCGCCAACTACGAGACGGAGGTGACGCCGAACGGCCCCCCGGCCACGCTTGAGGGCGCGAAAATTCTGAGCACCCCCCAGCTCGCGCAGGCGATGCAGAATCGCGAACAAGGCAAGGCCTCGTTCTGGCTCGTTGATGCGAGGGGATGCGTGGGCGACCCGACCGTCCCGACCGCGATCTGCTTGCAGCACGACAACGTCGGCGGTCTCGAGGCGATGATTCCAGACAAATCAAGCGCAGTCGTCTTCTTCTGCCTCGATGGCGGCGCCTCCGAGAGCTACGACTTCGCCGCGGCGGCGATCCAGGCGGGCTACACGAACGTCTACTGGTACCGGGGCGGCGTTAACGCCTGGCAGGCTGCTGGCTTCTCCACACAGCCCGGGGCCGAAGCTCACTGACGCCACGCGTTTCGCGCGGCCAGCACGATTTGCGCACATCATGTAGATGTACGACCCGCAGCTACAGTCGTTCTGCGCCGCCGGTTCTTTCTCGCCGGATCAGGGTCGACCCTGACGGCCCCCCGACGGACCGGCGCCAGCGGGTCGCCGCGGCGCCGTGATCCTGTCGGTCCTATTTCAGATGTTTGGCCAGGTGCTTGTTCATCTCGAACATGCTGACTTTCGCCTTGCCGTCGAAGACCGGCTTCAGCTTGTCGTCCGCCAGTATCTCGCGCTTGTCGGCTGGGTTCTGCAGGTTGTGCTGCTTGATGTAGGCCCAGATCTTCGAGACGGCATCGCCACGCGTCACTTGCCCGGAACCGACCACGGCCGCCAGCTGCGGGGACGGCGTCAGGGGCTGCTGCAGGGCGTTCGCTTTCTTTTCAGCCATGATGTTGTGTTCGCCTCCTCAAGAACACGGCTCCCCCCGGGGGTCGTGGCCCCGCGGCATTTCGAGTCGCTTGCCCGGCGAGGCTAGAGGCGAGTCCGTCGCCTGTCATCAGTTCGTATTGTAAGCGCCGCTTTCGGCCGGGTCAGCGACCCGTGAAATTAGCCGGGCGCTTCTCCATGAAGGCGCGCATGCCCTCGGCGGCGTCCTGGCTCCGCATCAGCGGAAGCAGCTGCAGGAAGACGTGGTGCACGTGGTCGCCGAACGTCTCGGAAAGACCCATGCGCATCATCCGCTTTGACGCCTGCACCGCGAGCGGCGCATTGGCGGCGATCTCAAGCGCCAGAGCCCTCGCCGCGCCGGCCAGCTCCGCGTCGGGAACCACCTGCGACACGAGGCCCATGTCCAGGCATTGCTGGGCGCTCAGCGTACGCCCGGTGAAGATCAGCTCGGCGGCTTTCGACCATCCGATCAGGCGCGGCAGGAACCACGTGCCGCCGCTCTCCGGCAGGATGCCGCGCTTGGTGAACGCGGCGGCCATCTTGGCGCTTTCCGCCATGATCCGGATGTCGCAACCGAGGGCGGTGTCCATGCCGTAGCCAGCGGCCGAGCCGTTCAGCGCGCAGATGGTCGGCTTGCCGAGGTTGAACAGCACGGTCGGCGGCGTATCGCGCAGGTCGAGGTTCGTCGCGCCGGCCGCTCCCGTGCTGATGCCGCCCGAGCCCGCGGGCCGTGTCGCCTCGGAGAGGTCCAGCCCCGCGCAGAACGCACGGCCGACGCCGGTGAGGATGATTACCCGCACATCGGGGTCCCGGTCGGCTTCCAGCAGGCGCTCGGTGAGCTCGCGGAGCATGGGCCCCGAGATGGTGTTCATCCGATCCGGCCGGTTCAGCGTGATGGTCGCGACATGATCGCCCGTGGCGTAGAGCGTTTCCGCGCTCGCCGTGCTCTCAGTCGTCGTCGTGTCAGCCATCGATCAAACGCCTCCCGCGCTCATTGCGCCGCCGATATCGGCCCGGTGACGCAAGGGCGTGTCAATGTCCGGCTTCAATCCCCGACCAACGCGCGGACGGCGCGCTCGAGAACCTTGCGGGCGTCTTCGGGGGCGAGTTGCTGGTCGCGGCGTAGTCGGCTCCAGGCTTCGTAGCTGAGCAGCAGGTCCAACGCTTCCAGGGCGGGACCGTCGATCGCGTCGCCCGGCACTTCGCGAAACAGGATGCCGCGCAAGGTCGCCGTCAGCCGGGCGTGGTCGTCCTGCAGCACCAGAGAGGCATGGCGACGCAGATCCGCGGCGCGGCGGAACGGCCCAATCACTTCGAAGGCCTCGCCGCGTCTGGCCGCCAGCTCGATCACACGCTCCCGCCATGTGCCACCGACGAAAGGGCGCCCAGCCACGGCCCGCAGCTCACTTTCGATGACGTCCGTCATCTCCCGGTAGAGGCTTTCCATATCGCTGAAGTGACGGAACACGGTGCGCAGGCCGACGCCGGCGCGGGCCGCAACCTGCTCCGCGCTCGGCGACAGCTCGCCCGCGCGGGTCAGCTTCAAGAGGGCGCCGACGATGCGCGCCCGACTATCCTGCGAGCGGCGGCGGCGCCCGTCAGTTTCCTCAGCTCTGATCTGTGGTTCGAGGTCGACGTCCATCAGTTTGACCAAAGCATGTGTGTCTCGTTGCTGGAACGATTCTCTTCAAGTCTCGCGAGCGCGCCGAAGGGACGATGGGCTTACCCAAAATGGGCTGCGACGTCGCCCAACGCGGCGTCGCACGCCGCGCTGGCGTTATTGGCGCGTACCATGTCAATATATCCGCCTTTCTTGGAGTCGGGCGCCGTGATCGATTACTTCCACCAGGTTGACGATCCTTACAGCCACCTCGCGGCTCAGCTTCTGAGCCCGCTCAGCGCGCGATATGGCGAGGAGATCCGGCCATGGCTCGTCCCGCCGCCCGACGACGCCGCCGCGCCGGAGCGGGCGCGGCTGGTCGCCTACGCCCGTCGCGACGCCCCGCGCGTCGCTGCAGAATATGGCCTATCGTTTCCGAGCAACGCCCGGCCGCCGTCGGCCGCTGCGGTTGGTCTCGCCCAGCGGATTCTTGCCGCGGCCCCGAAGTCTGCGTCGTTCGGCGAGGTGGCTGCGGCGGTAGGGCGCGCGCTGTGGCGCGACGATGTCAGGGCGCTGGAAGCGCTGGCGTCCCGCGCCGCGTCGGCGCATGCGACCGAGGCGGCCGTGGCGGCGGGCGCCGAGGAGCGAGCGCGGCTCGGGCATTACCTGGGCGCGATGCTGCACCGCGACGGCGCCTGGTATTGGGGCGTCGATCGCCTGAACCACCTCGAAGATGCGTTGGACGCACAGGACTCCACCCCTGGCGCGCCGCGGCTGGCGCCGTATCGCGACCTACGCCTCGGCGCTCCGCCCGCCAGCACGCGGCCGCTGACGATCGAGATGTGGTTCTCGTTCCGCAGCCCCTATTCGTGGATCGCGTTTCCACGCGTCCGGCGCCTGGCGCAGCATTACGGTGCGCAACTCGTGCTGCGCCCGATCCTGCCAATGGTGATGCGGGGCCTGCCGGTGCCTCCCGTGAAGTCGCTGTACATCGTGCGCGACGTGTTCCGCGAAGCAGCGCGCGTGGGCCTGCCTTTCGGCCCCATCGTCGATCCGGTCGGCGCTGGGGCTGAGCGAGCCCTCGCCGTGCTGCACCATGCCGCGCCGCTCGGACTCGGCGAGGCGTTCGCGGAGTCGGCGCTGCGCGCGGCCTGGTCGGAAGGCGTGTCGCTGGCGAGCGACGAGGGCTTGGCGAAGGCGGCCGTCCGAAGTGGCCTCGGCGAGGCGCAGGTGGCGGCCGCGCTGGCTGACGAAAGCTGGCGCGAGATGGCCGAGGCGAACCGCGCCGCCTTGTTCGAAGCGGGGCTCTGGGGCGCGCCCACCTACCGGGTGAACGGCGGGCCGGCGCACTGGGGCCAGGACCGGCTCTGGGCGCTCGAGGAAGATCTCCTGCAGGCGGCCGGCGACGCCTAGCGGCCGGTCGGTCGCCGCAGCGGAAACAAACGTCGCCACGGACACCAAGCGTCAACCAAGTGTGCGTTAGGCTGACGCCCAAAGAAGCGCGTCCGGGCGTTCGGGCGCTTCGCCACGCCGCGGAGTGAGATGACCAGCGGGGCCGCCAGACCCAACGCCGCCCGTGGATTGCGCGCCTTCGCCTGCGATGAGCGAGCCGCCACCGCGGTCGAGTTCGCGTTACTGATCACGCCTCTCATGCTACTGATCCTGGCGTCGCTGCAGCTGTCGATCATCTTCTTCGCCGGTCAGGTGCTGCAGAGCGCCGCGATCGCCTCGGGGCGCCAGCTCATGACGGGCGCCGCACAGAATTCCGGCATGACGCAGGCGCAGTTCCAGACGTTGGTCTGCAACAACGCCCCGATCCTGTTCAGTTGCAGCAACATCATGGTCGACGTCGAATCGGCGTCGGCCTACTCGTCGATCAGCACCGCGCCGCCTACGCTGAACTACAACACCAACGGCAACGTTACCAACACCTGGAGCTACAACCCAGGGGGCGGCGGCAACATCGTCATCCTTCGGGTGATGTATCTGTGGCCCGTCGTCGGCGGCCCCGTCGCGCTCAGCCTCGCCAACCAGCCGAACAACAATTACCTCCTGGTGGCGACCAGCGTGTTCAAGAACGAGCCGTTCTGATGCGTTGCGGCGCGCTCCTGTCCTGGGTCAGGGCACATGTCCGGGCCGGCGTCGCCGATCGCCGCGGCGTGGCCGCGATCGAGTTCGCGCTGGTCGTGCCGATCCTGATTGTCGTCTACGTGGTCGGATTCGAGGTCGCCGACGCCGCGACCGTCTATCGCAAGCTCACCGACACGACGGTGCAGCTCGCCAACGTCACCGCCCAGTACACGACGATGGACAGCAGCGACGTCTCGACTGTGATGAACGCGTCGTCGCAGATCATGGCGCCGTACCCGACCACAAATCTTTCGATCGTGTTCAGTGCACTAAGCACCAACAGCAGTGGCCAGGCGACGGTGACCTGGAGCCGGGCTTTCCAGGGGACCGCACTGGCCGCGGGCGCGCTGGTGACGCCGCCGGCCGGCTTCCAGGCCGCCAGCAGCAGCTACATCATGGTGCAGACCAGCTACGGCTACACGCCGCCTTTCGGCGCCGGCTTCATGGGGCCGATCACCATGACGAACGAGATCTTCATGGTGCCCCGGAACTCATCGTCCATCCCTTTCGACGGGTGACTGCAGATGACCGACAAACGCGCCGGCCGCTGCGGCCGCAAATTCTGGCGTTCCAGGAGTGGGAACGTCGCCCTGATCACCGCCGCGTCGATGATCCCGCTCACGTTCGCCCTGGGCATGGCCTACGACTTCACGATGGCGCAGAGCCGCAAGGATCAGATCGACGGCATGGCGGACGTCGCGGCGCTGGGCGGCGTCACGCCCGGGCTGATGACCCAGAGCGCCTCGGTGTCGCAGGCGCAGTCGTCGAGCCTGTTCGCCGGCCAGATCGCGACGGTGAGCGGCGTCGCCTACCAGACGTCCAACCTGCACGCGACCGCCAGCGATTCCGTCACGGCTTCGACCGTGACGCGGACGGTGACGGTCAGCTACTCCGCCGGGTCTCAGAATGTGTTCGCCGCCCTTCTGGGCATGTCGACGTTTCCGATATCCGGCAGCTCCACGGCGACCTCCACCACCTCGCCGAACATCGACTTCTACCTGCTGCTCGACACCTCGCCGTCGATGGAGATCGCCGCGACCACAAGCGGCATCAACACGCTGCAGGCGGCGACCGTCGCCCAGCAGCGGAACGCCACGCCGGCCGGCTGCGCGTTCGGCTGCCATGAGACCAATCCGACCTCGGGCGACACGGTCGGCAACCCGAACGGGGAAGACAACTATACGTTGGCGCGGAACCTCGGGGTGACCATGCGTATCGACCTCGTCAATCAGGCGACGCAGAACCTGATGACGACGGCGCAGAATACGGAGACCGCCAACGGCGCCAGCTATCGCGTCGCGATCTATACGATCGACTACAATTACAACAGCTTGCAGTCGCTCACGTCCAATCTTAGCTCGGCCAAGACGGCCGCGGCGAATATCGCGGCGCTCGAGGTCTACAGCAACAACTATATCACCAGGAACCGTAACAACGACGACGAAGACACCAGTCTCGACGGCGGCGTCAGCGACATCAACACCACGATGCCTAGTCCAGGCAACGGCACCAAGACGGCCGGAGACACGCCACAAGAGGTGCTCTTCATCGTGACGGACGGGCTGAACGACGCCAGCTCGCATGGGACCCGGATCTACACCCCGATCGACAGCTCGGGCGCGCTGTGCACCGCGATCAAGAACCGCGGAATCCGGATCGCCGTGCTCTACACCACGTACAACCCCCTCGATAACGGGCCGATCGGCGGGCCCACCTGGTACGATCAGCACGTCGAGGCTGTGCAGCCGCGGATCGCGACCGCCGCCCAGGCCTGCGCTTCGCCCGGCCTGTTCTTCGAGGTCAACACCGACGGCGACATCTCGTCGGCGCTCACGCAGCTATTCCAGAAGGCGGTGGCGACCGCTCGCCTTACCCACTAGGTCCGCGGCGCGCCGGGCGCCGGCTCAACGGCCCTTTCGCAGGCTGAGGACGTAGGCGACCACGTCGTCGGTCTCCTTCCCGGCGAGCATCTGGTCCGGCATCGTCATCGGGATGGTGGTCTCGTCCCAGTGGGTCGCACCGATGAACCGCCGCAGCGACCGCGCGGTCGTCCCAGGCGCATTGGCGATCTCGGCGAAGCTCGGCGTCGGCTGGGTCAGCGACGGCCGGTAGCGCGGATCCGAAGTCACCACGTGGCAAAGCGAACACTGCCTCAGCGCAATTTCTTCACCGGCTTCGATACGGGAGGCTCCAGGCCGCGGCGCCAGTTTGGCGCGGGCGGCGGCGGCCGCGGCCGCCGCCGGGCTGCGCAGGCTCAGGATATAGGCCGCCACCTGGGCGCTGTCCTGGTCGAGCAGCATCGGGTTGGGCATGGTCATCGGCAGGGTCCGCGCGTCCCAGTGCGTCGTAGCGATGAACCGCCTCAGCGACTGCGCCGTGGTCTTCGGGTCGTCGGCGATCTCGGCGAAGCTCGGTGGCGCAGGGGACACTTCCAGTGTCGCCGGCTGGTCCGGCGCCACCGAGTGGCAGTTGGAGCAGATCGTCTCCGCGATCGCCTGCCCCTGCCGGGCCGCGGGGCTGGCGCCCGCATGCTCGGCGAAGGCGGCGAGCGACCACGCCGCGCCGAGGGCCGCGAGCCCGGCGCCGGTGATTTTCCAGGCGTTCATGATGCAGCTTAGCGCCCCCCTGCGGTCCGCGGTTTGATGCGGCTCAACGGGGCGCGGGGGCTCCTGCAGCGGGTGCGGGCGCCGGCGAGGGCGCCTCGGCCTTTTGAAGCGGCTCGAAGTCGTCCGCGGACAGCGTCTCGCGCTCGATCAGCAGCCGGACGCCGCGCTCCAGGTCGTCGCGGCGGCGCTCGAGCACCTGGCGCGCGGTCTCGGCGCCCCTGGCCACGATGCCGCGCACGGCGACGTCGATTTCGCGCTCCGTCGCGTCGGCCGCGGCCACCTCCCGCTGCGGGCGCATGTCCAGGAAACTCTGCGGTTCACGCTCGTACACCCGCTCGCCGAGCGTGGCGTCCATGCCGTGCCGCGTGACCATCTCGAACGCGATCTCGGTCGCGCGCTGCAGGTCGTCGGCCGCGCCGGTGGAGACGTCGCCGTCGAAGATCAGCCCCTCCGCCGCACGCCCGCCGAGCAGCACGGCGATGCGGTTCTCGAGGTCGGAGCGCGCGAGCAGGAAGCGGTCTTCGGTTGGCCGCTGCATCGTGTAGCCGAGCGCGCCGACGCCCCTGGGAATGATCGAGACCTTCTGCACCGGATCGACGCCTCGCAGGCTGGAGGCGACCAGCGCGTGGCCCATCTCGTGGTAGGCGACGCGCCGTCGCTCTGCCGGGCTGAGCACCCGGCTCTTCTTCTCGAGACCGGCCACGATCCGCTCCACGGCGGCCGTGAAATCCGCCAGGCTGACCGCGGCCGCCTGCCTGCGCGTGGCGAGGAGCGCGGCCTCGTTGACGAGGTTGGCGAGATCCGCGCCGGTGAACCCCGTCGTGAGGGCCGCGACCTGGCCCAGGTCCACGCCAGGCGCCAGCACGATCTTCTGCGCGTGCACCTGCAATATCGCCCGGCGACCCGAGAGGTCGGGGCGGTCCACGAGCACCTGGCGGTCGAAGCGACCGGCCCGGAGCAGGGCCGGGTCGAGTATCTCGGGACGGTTGGTGGCCGCCAGCAGGATCACGCCGATGCTCGGATCGAAGCCGTCCAATTCCGCCAGCAGTTGGTTGAGCGTCTGCTCCTTCTCGTCCATCCCGCCCGCCAGGACGCCGGATCGCTGGCGGCCGAGCGAGTCGAGTTCGTCGATGAAGATGATCGCGGGCGCGGCCTTGCGGGCCTGGTCGAACAGGTCGCGGACGCGCGCGGCGCCGACGCCGACGAACATCTCGACGAACTCCGAGCCCGATATCGAGAAGAACTGCACGCCCGCCTCGCCGGCGACAGCGCGCGCTAGCAGCGTCTTGCCCGTTCCTGGCGGTCCCACCAGCAGGATGCCTTTGGGAATGTGCGCGCCGAGGCGGCTGTAGCTCTTCGGATCCTTCAGGAAGGCGACCACCTCCTGCAGCTCGAATTTCGCTTCGTCGACGCCCGCAACGTCGGCGAACGTCACCTTCACGTCGCTCTCGGCATAGATCTTGGCCCTGGACTTGCCGACGGAGAGCAGCCCGCCGAGGCCCGCTCCTCCTCCGACGGCCGGGCGGAACAGGAACGCCCACAGGAGGTAGAACAGAAAGATCGGCGCGACCCACGAAAGCAGCGTGGCCAGCCAGCCGGCCGAAGGCGCGCCAGAGACTTGGACGCCCTTGGCCTCCAGCTGCGCCGCAAGCGGCGGGTCGACCCGGGTGGTGGTGAAGCTGGTGCGGCCATCGGGCAGCGGCGCCTTGAGTTCGCCATCGATGGACGAGGCGCCGACGGTGACCTTCGCGACTTTGCCCTGGGCGACGAACTGCTGGAACTGGCTGTACGGCAGCGTCGCGACCGGGGAGTACGTCGACATCACCCACTGCATCGCCAGCAGGCCGATGAGAGCGACGAGGACGTAGCCGAACGTCAGGTGGCCGTGTCCCTGGTCCTGCGCAGGCTTGTCGGGGCGCGGCTTGGCCGCATCGTTCCGCTTTCCATCAGGCACGTGCGGACCTCGTCATCTGCGCGCCATCAACGATCGGGCCGCGGCGCCGGGCTGGCGTCGGCCGATTCCCAGCCGCCCCCGAGAGCCTTGTACAACGACACCAGGTCCGTGGCCGCAGCCCCTGCGCTGGCGACCAGCGCCAGCTGCGCTGACTGAACCTGCGCTTGCGCCTCGAGCACGTCGCGAAAGCTCGCAACGCCGCCGCGATAGCGTCGCTCGACAAGCGTGAGCGCGGTGCGATTCTGCTCGGCGGCCGCCGCCAGATTCCGGCGCCGGGCCTGCTCCTGACCGTATGCGGCGATCGCGTCCTCCACGTCGTGCAGCGCCCCCAGCACCGCCTGGGCGTAGGCCGTGGCGGCTTCCCTGGAGCGGATGTCGGCGATGCGGACATTCGCCCTTCGCAGTCCCGCGTCGAACACCGGAAGATCCAGCGTCGGCCCGACCGCGAAATAGCGGGCGGCCCAGTCGCCGAGGGCGGCGGGCGATATGGCTTCCGTGCCGGCTGCGGCGTTGATCACGACCCGGGGATAGAGGTCGGCCACCGCCACGCCTTGCCGGGCCACCGCCGCGTGCAGCCGCGCCTCGGCTTCGCGGATGTCGGGCCGTCGCCGCGCCAGCTCGGCCGGCACCCCCGCCGGAACGCTTGGCGGAAGAGGCGGGACGGCCCGCGGATCGGCCAGTTCGCTATCAAGCGCGCCGGGCTTGGCGGCAAGGAGGAGGGCAAGCTGGTTCTCGTCGATGGTCAGCTCCGCCTCGACCGGCGGCAGCGCCGCCTTGGCGCTGGCGAGGGCCGAGGTCGCGGCCGCGACGTCGACATCGCCGCCAAGATCGCTGCGGCGCGCCTCGGCGGCCAGCCTGAGCACCGCCCCGGCGGTCCCGACCGTGTCGCTCAGCACCCGCAGGCGGCCCTGCGCGTCGCGCAGGTCGATGTAAACCGCAGCTACGTCCGACATGAGCGACACCTGGACGGCGCGCCGGTCCCACGCAGCCGCCTCGGTCGTCGCGTCGGCCGCTTCGACCTGACGGCGCACACGTCCGAAGAGGTCGATCTCCCATGCGCCGGACAGCCCTGCCTGATACTGATCGAACGGGTTCTCCAGACCCGGCAGCGCCGCCGCGACGCCTCCCGGCGGCCCGGACTCGCCGCTGACCCCGAGCCCGCCCAGCGCGCCGAGCAGCGAGGTTGTCGCCGTGCGCTCGCTGATGCGGGTCTTGGCGTAGGAGCCGTTCGCGTCGATGGACGGCCAGGCCGCCGCGGCGGCCATGCGGCGCTGCTCCCGCGCTTCCTCGATCCGCAGCACCGCCTGGCGGGCGTCGAGGTTGGCCGCAAGCGCCCGTGCGATGAGCGAGCTGAGCTCCGGATCGTCGAAGCTCTTCCACCAAGCGGGGTCGGCAGGCTCGCCGACGGTCACTGCGCTGGCTGGCGCCGGCGCGGACCGCGCCGCCAGCCAGGCGGCCGGCGTGTCCGGCCGGGCCGGGTGGAAGTTCGGTCCCACGACGCATCCACCGAGCAGGAGCGATCCGATGACCCCCACGGCGGTCAGGCGCCGAGGGGGGCGCGAGGTCCAGGCGCCGGCGGTCATGCGGCCTGCGCCCCGGCGCCGCGAGAGCGCTCGACGATGGCGATGAACGCGTCCTCCATGGTCGGCGTCTCGCCCTCGCCGGGACGGCCGAGCGCGCGGACCTCCGCAGGCCGGCCCTCGGCGAGCACGCGGCCGGCGTCGAGGATCGCAATGCGGTCGCAGTATTCGGCCTCGGCCATGAAGTGGGTGGTCACGATCACCGTCTCGCCCTGGTCGGCGAGTGCGTTGATGCGACGCCAGAAGTCGCGGCGGGCGAGGGCGTCGGCGCCGCTTGTCGGCTCGTCCAGGAAGAGAATCTCCGGCTCGTGCAGGAGGGCGCAGGCCATGGCCATGCGCTGCTTGAAGCCGCCGGCGAGCTCGTTGCTCGGAACGGTGGCGAAGGGGGCGAGCTCGAATTCCGCGAGCGCCCAGGCGATCCGATCCCGTCGGCGCGTTCCGGCGAGCCCGTAGACGCTGGCGAAGAACTCCAGGTTCTCGCGAACCGACAGCGCGCCGTAGAGCGAGAACTTCTGAGCGACGTAGCCCAGCCGCTTGCGCGCTGCGGCCCGCGACCGTCGCATGTCCGCGCCGCCGACGCAGAGCTCGCCGCCGCTGACGGCGAGGAGGCCGCAGAGCATGCGGAAGGTCGTGGTCTTGCCCGCTCCGTTGGGCCCGAGCAGGCCGAAGATCTCGCCGCGGCCCACCTCGAAGCTGATGTGGTCGACGGCGGTGAAGTCGCCGAAGCGGCGGACCAGGCCGCGCACGCGGACGGCCGGGCCATCGCGCGGCGCTCGCCGCGGCGCGACGGCCGCCTGCGCGGCGCCGGGCGGCGGGTCTTGCGGCGACGCTTCGGCGGCGCGCAGCAGCACCATGAAACCGTCCTCGAACCGTGCGTCGGCCGGGGTCGGCGAGGCGCCGGCGAGCTCGCCGATGGGCGTCGCGTCGCCTGCGTCTGCGAGAACGGCGCGCAGCTGGCCCGCCTCGGGCGTCGCGTCGATCACCGCCGGCGACCCCAGGAGGCGCGCCTGAAGTCCGCGCGGGGTCTCGGCGCCGGCGGGCCTGATCATGAAGGTGCGGCCTTCGGCCAGCCGGGTGACTTCGCCGGGCGCGCCGTGCGCCAGTACGCGCCCGCGGTTGAGGACGGTGACCTGGTCGCAGTGGTCGGCTTCGTCGAGGTAGGAGGTGCTGACGAGCACCGGCAGCCGCTCGTGCGCGACCAGCCCTCGTATGATCTCCCAGAGCTCGCGGCGCGAGAGCGGATCGACGCCGGCGGTAGGCTCGTCGAGCAGCAGCAGTTCGGGCGTCGCGACAAGCGTGCAGGCGAGGCCGAGCTTCTGCTTCATCCCGCCGGAAAGCTGACCGGCCAGACGCCGCTGGAACGGCCCCAGCGCGGTCATCTCCATCAGCTCCGGGTGCTTGCGCGCCCGCTCGGCGGCGCCGACGCCGTGCAGGTCGGCGTAGAGGCTCAGGTTCTCCCGAACAGTCAGGTCCTCGTAGAGCCCGAACCGCTGCGGCATGTAGCCAATGCGGCGCTGCACCTCCTGCGGCGCCGCCGCCACGTCGACGCCAAGTACGATCAACTGGCCCGCATCAGGCGGGAGCAGCCCAGCGATCAGCCGTATCAGCGTGGTCTTGCCGGCGCCGTCCGAGCCTGCGAGCGCGGTGATCTCGCCCGCATTTACGCAGAGGCTGACGTCGTGCAGCGCCTCGAACTGACGGTGGTTCTGCCCGAAGCGCTTGCCGACCCTGCTTGCGACGACAACGCTCACCGCGCGGCCCCCGCTCTCGACGTCAGATGCAGCGTCACCGTCGCCGGCATGCCGAGCCGCAGGTCGTCGTCAGGATCGACGACGAAAACGCGCACCTCGTAGACGAGGCTCGTGCGCAACTGGGCCGTCTCTACGGTCTTCGGCGTGAACTCGGCCTGCGACGAGATGAACCCGAGCCAGCCCTTGAACACGCGATGCGGAAATCCGTCCACGGTCACGCCGGCGGCCATGCCTGGGCGGATATGCGGGAGGTCGATCTCGCGCACATAGGCGCGCACCCACTTCGGATCCGTCTCCGAGATGGCGAAGACGGGCCGCTGCGGCGACGCCATCTCCCCAGGCTCCATCAGCCGTGAACGGATCACGCCGTTGATCGGCGCGACGAGCTGGGCGTCGTCGAGCATCTGGCGCAGGACGGCGAGTTGGGCCTGGTCGGCGCGCATTTGCGCTTCGGCCTGCTCGATGTCCTCTCGCCGCGGCCCCAGCACCTCCAGTTCGTAGGCGTTGCGCGCGACCCCGAGCCGGGCGACGGCGGCGTCCATGGCGGCCCTGGCGTTGTCGACGTCCTGTCGGCTCACCGCCGCCTGGCCGGCCCCGGCGCTCCACAGGCTGTCGTCGCGCTGATAGAGGAGGCGCGCGTTCGTGGCGTCGGCTCGGGCGGCGTCGAGCGTGTTTTTGGCCTCGGCGATTTCCTGCGGCCGGTTGCCTGCGTGCAGTTTGGCCACCAGCGCTGCCTGGGCCGCAGCCTGCGCCTCGGCCACCGCCGTCTGGGGGCGCAGCCGGGCGACGTCGAGCCGAGCGAGAACCTGCCCCCTCGTCACCCGGTCGCCCTCTTGCGCCAGCACGGCCTCGATCCGGTCGCTGTCGTTGAAGGCGAGCTCCACCTGGCGAAGGTCGACGTTCCCATAGAGCGTCAGCACGTCGCTGGGCGCCGGCCGGGTCGCCAGCCACCATGCGGCGGCGCCGACGGCGACAAGGGCCGCGCCGATCGCGATCAGGACTAGTCGTTGCCTCGTCATGCGGTCCCGCGGCCTCGCCGGGCTTTCACATGACGCCGACCGCTGCGGGCGTCTTTGATCCGCCGCAACCGCTGCGCGCCTTGGCGGCTTGGCCGCCGCTCCGCGGCTGGACCGCGCCGGCGCCAGTCGCCACTGCGGCGCGCTCGCCGCGCAGGTTGCACAATCCGGCTGAGCGGCCCGAAGCGGCCGCTGGAGGCATTGACCCCGACCGCATACTCGTCAAGCTTGCGCCCCGACGAGCGCGGCTTTCTGACGATGGCGCAATGGTACTGAGATCTCGGCTGATTGTCCTTGCGGCCAGCGCCGCATGCCTTGGGATGGCGACCGCGGCCCAAGCCGCCTTGGGCGGCGCCTACGCCAGCATCGCGGTCGACCGTGCGCATCTGGGCGCGCGCGTGCAGTCGACGGCGACGGCGACCTACACCCTGCATACCCTGACCCTCGCCAACCGAGGGATCGTCAAGGAGTTCACCCGGGCCGACGGGACGGTCTTCGCGATCACCTGGCGAGGGCCAGGCAGGCCAGATCTGCGGCAACTGCTGGGTGCGCATTTCGACACGCTGCAGGCCGACAACGCGACACAGCGAGGGCCGCGCATTCGCCGGCCGCTATCGGTCAACCGGCCGGACTTCGTCGTGGAGAGCGGCGGTCACTCGGGCGCCTGCTGGGGCGTCGCCGTCCTGCCCCAGCTGGAGCCTTCCGGCTTTTCCCTGAGCGATCTGAACTAGGACCGGCTTGATGCGCAAAGGTGCTTGGGCATTCGCCGCCGCCGCGGCGCTTCTGCTTGCCGGCTGCGGCGGGGGAGGGGGCGGCGGAGGCGCCGCTGGCGGCGGGGTGTCGCCGCCGCCTGCGCTCAACAACTTCGCCACGGTGACAGTCGACCAGGGTCCCGCGGGGTTGGGCTTCGCCGAGAACAACATCGCCTACGTCTCGGTCACCATCTGTGCGCCGGGCAGCACGACCAACTGCCAGACGATCGATCACATTCAGGTGGACACCGGCTCGGTCGGACTGCGGATCTTCGGCTCGGTGCTGAACTCAGGCCTGCTGAGCGCCTTGCCGTTCGAAACCGACACCGCCTCGAATCCCGTCGGCGAGTGCTACCAGTATGTCGACGGCTATGTGTTCGGCTCGGTGCGTGAGGCCGACATGACCATCGGCGGCGAGTCGGTCTCGAGCATGCCGATGCAGATCCTGAGCGACGGCGCGCAGTTCTCGAGCGTGCCCTCGAGCTGCTCGGCCGCCGGCGGCAGCAATCTCGGGACCGTCCAGAACTTCGGCGCCAACGGCATCATCGGCATCGGCGTGACGACGACTGATTGCGGCGGCGCGTGCACGGTCACCGGCGGGCAATCGGCTGCGATCTATTACGACTGTCCGTCTGGCGGCTGTTCCTCGATCATTTCCCGGGCGTCGTCCGCCAGCGCGCCGTTCCAGCAGCTGCCGAATCCTGTCGCCGCGTTCAGCGTCGACAACAACGGCTCGATCCTTTCGCTGCCGTCCGTGCCCTCATCCGGCGCAAGCACGCTCACGGGAACGCTCTATTTCGGGATAGGCACCGAAGCAAACAATAAGCTTGGGGCCGCAAAGGTCTACACGACAACGAATTCGTCCAGCCCGTATGGGGCAGGCCTGTTGACGGTGAACTACAAGGGACAACAGCTGACCCAGAGCTTTCTCGACAGTGGATCGAGCTTATATTTCTTCGTGGACAGTTCGCTGACGGCCTGCACGAATACGAACTTCACTGGCCTGTACTGCCCGGCCTCGGCGCTCAGCCTGACGCCCACGATCGTCGGTCAGAACGGCGCGTCGGTGTCGGGGGCCTTCACGCTCTACGACGCCCAGACGCAGTTTGCGGGCAGCAACGCGGCGGTTCCGGGCGTGGGCGGCAATCCGAACGTGATATTCCCCAACGTCAACTTCTCCGGTAGTTTCGACTACGGCCTGCCGTTCTTCTACGGCCGCACGGTCTACACGGCCATCGATGGGCGATCCGCCGGCGGGACCGTGGGCCCGTACTTCGCGTTCTGAGCCGTGGGCTGCATCCCGGAGCCTCGCGGCTTGGCGCCTGCGCCGTGGCTCCGCTATGGTCGCTTCGGGCGCGTGAGGTGGCTTGCGGCGCCCTGTTGGAGTCGGACATCGGTGCTTCCAGGCCGAGGCACACAACGACCGGGTCTTGGCATCCTGGAAAGGGCTCGCACCCGAGCAGCGATGGCGACGGGGATCGCGACGATCAGCCTCGCCCTGGCGATTGCGGGACGACCGGCGAGCGCCCAGGTGCTCGAGGTCGGCGCCGACGGCTCGCTCGCCACCTATGCCGGACCCGTCCAGACAATCGACGGCGTCGTCCGTCCAATCGCGCGCGCCCCGGCGCGGAGCGTCCGTCACGCGTCGCTGGTCGCTCGCCCAGGGCTCGCCGCGGCCAAGTCTATCGAGATGCCGTCAGGCGTTCCCAGGCTGATCGAGGGCGCATCCGAGCGCAGCCAGCTCAGCGCGCAGTTGATCGAGGCCGTGGCCTGGCAGGAGTCCCGCATGAACCAGGCCGCCGTGTCGCCACGAGGCGCGCGCGGGGTGATGCAGCTCATGCCGGCCACAGCCGCGCGGCTGGGCGTCGACGCCGGCGACCTGCGCGACAATCTCGATGGGGGCGCCGCCTATCTGTCCTCGCTTCTGCGCGAGTTCAACGGCGACATCATCCTGAGCCTGGCCGCCTACGACGCAGGCCCGGAAGCCGTGAGACGCTGGGGCGGCGTACCGCCTTTTCCCGAAACCAGGGCCTATGTGGCGGCGGTGCTGGATCGCCTGTCCCAGTTGGCCTCCGAGCCCTCGCCGACGAGCCGATGAAGGTCCTCGCCACCATCTCGATCCTGGGCGCGCTGGCCGCCGCAAGCCCCGCGCTGGCGCAGACCGCCAGCCCTGCCGGCTCCGAGCCAATCAATGCCGCGCTGGAGTGGATCCAGGGCACCTTGCTGGGCAACCTGGCCACGACGGCCGCGGTAATCGCCGTGGCGGTCGTCGGGTTCCTCATGCTGACAGGGCGCATCGAGTGGAGGCGCGGCCTGACGGTGGTCATCGGGTGCTTCATCATCTTCGGCGCCGCCGCCATCGTGGCCGGAATCCGCTCGGTGGCGAGCGGCTTGCGCTGACGCGATGGCGACGCTCTCGTCCGATCCGGTCTTCGGCGCCCTGACCCGGCCGCAGATGATCGGCGGCGTCACCTATAGCTATGCGGTCTTCAACCTGATCGTGACGCTCGAGGCCTTCCTGATCACCCGCTCGTTCTGGGCGTTTCCCTTCGGGCTGGTCGTTCACCTGATCGGCTATGTCGGCTGCATACGCGAGCCGCGCTTCTTCGATCTGTGGATCACGCGGCTGAGGTGCTGCCCGCGGGTGCGCAACTTCTGGTTCTGGCGCGCCAACGTCTATCGGCCGTGACCCCCGCGTTGCTCACCTCCCGCGCCGCCAGGGTGCTGGCCCCGTACGAGGCGGCGATCGGAGACAAGCTGCCCTACGCCGGTCAACTCGACGCCCAGACCGTCGCGACTCGCGATGGCAGGTTGATCCAGGTGCTGAAGATCGACGGATTTCCGGCGGAGACGGCGGACGACGCGGAGCTGAGCTACCGGAAGTCTGTCCGCGAGACCCTGCTGCGGGGCGCGGCCTCGTCGCGTCTGGCGATCTATCACCACGTCGTCCGACGCCAGGTTACGCCGCCGGACAGTCCGCCCCCGGAGCAGCCGTTCTGCGCCGCCCTCGATGCTGCCTGGACGGCGCGGCTCGGCCAGCGACGGCTCTATGTGAACGAGCTCTTCCTCACTCTGGTCAGTCGGCCGCTGCAGGGAACCGCCGGCCTGATCGAGGGCCTGTTCGGCCGCCGCGTCGACCGGCGAGCGACGACCGACCGGGACCTGCGCCAGTTGCATGCGATCCGCGAGACGTTCGTCTCCGCGCTGGCGCCGTACGGTCCGCGCACGCTGGGCCTCGCCGAGAGTCGCTTCGGAACGCGCTCCGAAATCGGGGAATTTCTGGCGCTGCTCGTCAACGGCGAGCCGCGGACAGTGCTCGCCCCGTCCGGCGACCTTGGCCAGGCGCTCGCCCAGCGGCGGTTGGCGTTCGGCCTGGACACGCTGGAATTCGGCGCCCTCGGCCTCGGCGGGCCCAGCTTCGGCGCAGTCATCTCCCTGAAGGACTATCCGGCGCGCTCTCGGCCCGGGATGCTGGACGGCGTGCTGCGTCTGCCGTTCGAGCTCGTGCTGACAGAGAGCTTTGCCTTCGTCGACCGGCAGGCCTCGCTGGACGCGATGAGCCTCGCATTGCGCCGCCTGCGCGCGGCCAGGGACGAGGCGCTGAGCCTCCGCGGTGAGCTCGCGGCCGCCAAGGACGACGTCGGCGCCGGCCGCGCCGCCTACGGCGAGCATCATCTGTCGGTGCTGGCGAAGGCAGCGACGCTCGACGAACTCGATATCGCCGTAGCGGAAGTCCACTCAGCGCTGGCCGAGACCGGCGCGATCGCCGTGCGCGAGGACGTCAACCTGGAACCGGCCTTCTGGGCGCAGTTCCCGGGCAATCTGAGCTACATCGGCCGCAAGGCCCTGATTTCGGCCGCCAACTTCGCGAGCCTCGCCAGCTGCCATAATCATCCTGTCGGCCAGGCCGAGGGTGTCCACTGGGGCCGCCCGATCGCGCTCCTCGAGACCACGGCCTTCGGTCCCTACCATTTCAACTTCCACAGCGGCGACCTCGGCAACTTCACCGTCATCGGACCCTCGGGCTCGGGCAAGACAGCGCTTCTGACCTTCCTCATCTCGCAGGCCGAGCGGTTGAGTCCGCGTGTCGCCTATTTCGACAAGGACAGGGGCGCCGAACCGTTCATCCGTGCGATCGGCGGCCGCTACGACGTGATCGCGCCCGGCGAGCCCACGGGGTTCAACCCCCTTTCGCTCGCCGATACGGGCGAGAACCGCGCCTTCCTGGCCGAATGGCTGGCCACGCTGCTGCGCGACGGCGGACCAGCGCTCGACGCCGACGACCGGGCCATCATCGCGGACGCGGTCGACGCCAACTTCGCCGAGGAGACCGGGCATCGCCGCCTGCGGTACCTGCGCGAGCTGTTCCGCGGCGCGCGGCGGCCGAGCGCGGGCGATCTCGCGGCGCGTCTTGCGGCGTGGTGTGAAGGCGGCGAGCACGCCTGGGTGTTCGACAACGCGCTCGACCAGCTCGACAGCGACACCCGCATCCTCGGCGTCGACATGACCCGGCTGCTCGAGACGCCCGCAATCCGCACGCCGGTGATGATGTATCTGTTCCACCGTCTCGAGCAGAGGTTGGACGGTTCGCCAGCGATCTTCGTGATCGACGAAGGCTGGAAGGCGCTGGACGACGAGGTCTTCGTTCGGCGGATACGGGATTGGGAGAAGACCATCCGCAAGCGCAACGGCGTGGTCGGCTTCTGCACGCAGAACGCCTCCGACGCCCTGGACAGCCGAATCTCGTCGGCGATCATCGAGCAGTCAGCCTGTCAGATATTCTTTCCCAACCCGAAGGCGCGGGCGGCCGACTACATCGACGGCTTTGGTCTCACCGAACATGAGTTCGAGCTGGTGCGCACCCTGCCCGACACGTCGCGCTGCTTCCTGGTGAAGCAGCCCGACCACAGCGTCGTGGCGCGGCTCGACCTCGGGGGGCTGGACGGCGAGTTGCGCGTCCTGGCCGGAACCGAGCGGAGCGTGCGGCGGCTGGATGCGCTGCGCGCCGCGCTCGGCGATGCGCCGACCGACTGGCTGGACCCCTTCATGGCCGGCGAAGGGGGGACCGTGCGCCTGCGCCCCCGCGGCGCGCGAGCCGCGCCATGAGCGCGAGCTGCGTGATCCCGCCCGACACCGGGGCGGTCCGCGCGATGATCGCTGCGGTGGACTGCAGCACCCGCGACTTCGCTCACCGCGGGTACGTGGCCCTGACCGGCGGGGAGGCGTTCCAGTCCGCCCTGACCCTGGCGTTGACCGTCTACGTGGCGCTGGTGGGCTACCGTCTCCTGTTCGCCGCGGAGGGCGTGCGCCTGGCCGACGCGCCGCGCATGGCGCTCAAGATCGGTGCGGTGCTCGCGCTGGTGACGAGCTGGAACCTTTTCGAGACCCTGGCCTTCGATCTCGTCTCGCAGGCGCCCGCCGAGATCGCCTCGATGATCGCGCCGGGCGCCGGCCGGCCGGGCCGCCAGGACCCCGTCGGCAGTCTCCAGGTGGCCTATGACCAACTGACGACCTCGGCTGCGGCGCTGGCTGCGGAGGCGCAGGAGGCGAGCCGCAACGCCGCGGTGTCCGCGGCGCCGCCGACATCGACGCCCTTGGCCGTGGACACCCAGCCGGACAGCGCCAAGGCCCTGGACGCCGAGCGCGACAGGGACGCCGCCCGCACTCTGAAACAGGCCGCGGCCGCGGTCCTGACAGTCGACGCGGGCGCGATCGCCCTCGCCATGGTGGTGGTCGGTGTGCTCGGGGCGATCGGGCCGATTTTCATCACCCTGTTGCTGTTCGATGAGACGCGCGGGTTCTTCGAAGGCTGGGTTCGCGCGCTGGCGGCCGCCGGACTGGTCTCGATGAGCGCATGGACACTGGCTCTCCTCATGGCCAACGTCCTCGATCCCTGGTTGGTGACGCTGGCCAGGGAGCGCGAGCTCAGCGCCCTGGAGGCGGCGCCTGCGATGACCGCCGCAACGATTGTCTTCGTTTTCACCGCCGCGCAGCTCGCTATGGTTGCCGGCGCTGCGGTTATCGCGTTCGGATTCCGGCTGGACCGGGTGCTCCGATGGTTCCCGGTCGGCCAGGAGCCGGCGCGGCCGTCCGAAGGAGCGGAGGGACGCGGCCCGCCCTCCGCCGTCGTCTCGCGCGCCAGTCTGCTGGCAGAGCAGCTGCGCCGGTTCGATTCCGTGATCGAAGCCCGCGGCCGCGCCGCAACGGACGCCTCGGTGCGGCTGGTCGGCGCTGCGCCTGTCGGCCAGGCGCGGGCGTTCGCGGGCGACGGGTATCGGCGCGTCGAGTTCGCGCGCGACCGACTCGGTCGCAAGGGCGGCGAGCGATGAGCCGCGCGGGTGTCCCGCTGCTTGCTTGCGTCCTCCTCACGCTTGCCGCGCCGGTTGCCGCGCTCGTGTCACCGACGCCGGCCGGCGCCGATCCGCGCCTCCGCGTCGTGCTCTACGATCCGCAGCAGGTGGTCGCCCTGCATGGCGTGCTCGGCTACCAGACCATGATCGAGTTCGACCCGGCCGAGCGGATCGAGAATGTGGCCATCGGCGATTCCCTCAACTGGCAGGTGGTGCCCAACCGTCAGGCGAACCTTCTGTTCCTGAAGCCGATGGCCAGGGCGGCGCTGACCAACATGACCGTCGTGACCAACATGCGGCGGTACGCGTTCGAGCTCAGCATCGGTCCGTCCCGCCCGGGAGACGACCGCGACGTGACCTACGAGCTCCGCTTCGAGTATCCGCCGCCAGTGACGCCGCTGATCACCCGGCCGCAGCCGCCGGCGCGGCGGCCGCCCCAGGACGTGAACCACGCCTACAGCTACGAGGGCTCGACGCTGAACCTGCCGACCCGCGTGTTCGACGACGGCCACGTCACCTACTTCCGCTTCGCCCAAGGCGCGAGCCTGCCCGCCATCTTCGCCGTCGGCGGCGACAACGCGGAGGCGGTGGTGAACTTCCGCAGCCAGGACGGCTATATCGTGGTCGACCAGCTGGCGCGTGCGTTCGTCTTGCGGCGCGGGAAGATCGAGACCCGCATCATCAACGACGGCTTTCGCGAGGACAACCAGACCAGCGCGCTGACCCCAGAGCCACGCCACAAGAGCTTCCATCTCTTC
Organism: Pseudomonadota bacterium; assembly: GCA_021816155.1. GTDB lineage: Bacteria > Pseudomonadota > Alphaproteobacteria > Caulobacterales > Caulobacteraceae > Acaudatibacter. The sequence goes on from JAKAZA010000037.1 coordinate 21,625, forward strand.
CCATGATCCGGCCGCAGTCCCCGCAGAGCCGCCGACCGGCGTCCGACCTGACGAGCCCGGTGTTCGAGCGCGCCGGCCAGATGACCATGCAGGTGCGGCAGACCGAATCGCCCTGGACGCTTGGTCTGGGCCTCGGGGCGGCGGTGGTGCTGGGTGTCGTCGTCTTCGCCAACCTGAGCGCGGCGCGCCAATCCCGCGCGCACGCCGCGGCGGCCCAGGTCGCCCCAGTCGCTGCGGCCGCGCCGAAGACCCCGCCGACCCTCACCCTGGCCCAGGCCTCGCCGACACCCGTCCCGGCTGCGGTCCCGCAGGCGCCTTCGCCAGCGCCGGCCGCCGAGCCCGACGCCTCAACCGCGCTTCACGCGCCGATGATGGTGGTCGACCAGAGCGCGCCGCGCCCGCCCGACGCCGGGGCGTCGCAGTCTGCCCCGGCGTCCGGACCCGCCCGCGCTGCAGCCGACTCGTCAGCGTCCGCCGAAGAGCGATTCGCAGCCCAGGTGGCGTCGGGCGGCGTGCAGACTTCGCACGCCACTCGCATCGCCGACCTGAAGCACACGGTGCCGCAAGGCACGGTCATCCCGGCGGTGCTCGAAACCGCGATCAATTCCGACCTCCCGGGATCGGTTCGGGCCGTGGTCAGCCGCGACATCACGGGCTTCGACGGAACCGAGGTGCTGATCCCGCGGGGCTCCAAGCTGATCGGCGAATACCGCTCGGGCATGGCCTACGGCCAGTCACGCGCCTTCGTGATCTGGTCGCGCATCCTCACTCCCGACGGCGTCTCGATCGATGTCGGATCCCCCGCGACAGATCCCCTGGGCCGGGGCGGGCTCTCGGGCGAAACCGATACGCACTTCTTCGAGCGCTTCGGCGGTTCGATCCTGCTGTCGGTCATCAGCGCAGGGCTGGAGGCGGCCGCCACAGCCGGTTCCTCCGGAACCTCGGTGATCATCGGCTCCCCGATCCAGGCAGGGAACCTGGCCGCGATGGCGCCTCAGACGGGCAACATCCCAGTCACGATCAAGGTGAAACAGGGCGAGCCGCTGCAGGTCTTCCTGGTCCGCGACCTCGACTTCAGTGGCGTGGCGCCCGGCCAATGAACGGGCGCGGCGCGTGAGCGGCGGGGGCGTCTATCTCGACGCCTATCTCAATCCGCTCGCCGCCTGGCTGGAGCGGGAGGATGTCACTGACCTGCTGGTCAATCGTCCGGGCGAGGTCTGGATCGAGACCGCTGACGGCGTCATGACCTGCGAGGCGGCGCCTCAGATCACCGAGGTGGCGCTCGGCCGGCTCGCCCGCCAGATCGCCGCCGCGAGCCACCAGGGCGTGAACCGCGAACACCCGCTGCTGTCGGCGACGCTGCCCAGCGGGGCGAGGGTCCAGGTGGTGGCGCCGCCCGCTACTCGGGGCGGCCTGGCGCTGGCGGTCCGCAAGCATGTGATCAACGACCTCACGCTCGACGACCTCGATCGCTCAGGTCTGTTCGCCCCGGGGCCGCGGACCGCGACGGCGGCGCAAGGGGATGCCGAACTGAAGCAGCTGTCTGAGGCGGGCGACTGGCTGAGCTTCCTCAAGCTTGCGGTGCGCCGGCGCAAGACGATCGTGATCAGCGGCGGCGCAGGCGCCGGCAAGACGACGCTGCTGAACGCGCTGATCAAGGAGATCGCGCCAGTGGAGCGGCTGATAGTGATCGAAGACGCACCCGAGATCCGGCTGGACCGCGCCAATTCCGTCGGGCTCGTGGCGGTGCGTGGCGGCCAGGGCGAGGCGCGCGTCGACACCGACGACCTATTGCGCGCCTGCATGCGGATGCGGCCTGACCGTGTGCTGCTCGGCGAACTCAGGGGAGCAGAGGCGTTCACCTTCCTGCGCGCGATCAGCTCCGGGCATCCAGGTTCGATCACCACCATCCACGCCGATGATCCAGCCGGCGCGCTCGACCAGATCGCGATGCTCGCCATGACGTCGGGACTCGACCTTGGCTGGGCGCAGCTCAAGACCTACGTCGATCGAGTGATCGATGTCGTAGTGCAAATGGGCGGGGCCGGGGGAAAGCGTCGGGTCGTCGATTTGCGCTTTACGTCGCGAGCAGGCTAGTCCACTGCACACTACTCTGCGGCGCATTCACGCTGGAACGGAACTCCACTCCATCGGCCGAAATTCCGCAGCGCCGACGCCGGCTCGGGCATCAATGTGCGAACCCAGAGACCCAACGCGTCGCTTCCGTGAGAGCGGTATCAAACTCGGATCACCCAATCGAGCGCGAGGTTTTCCTAGTGCCCCAAGCCCGGGAGTTGGCGTCGCTCCGGCGCGCCAACGGCGTCCGGCCTTCCAGCCTGCACCGTAAGCAAGGTGGCGATTCGTCACACCAGAAACGCCATGATTATGGCTATCATTACGATTAAGAAATTCGCCAATATCGATGTCGATAAGGCGACGCTGGAAGGTCAGTGAATCAGGCAAGGCCTCTGGATAAACCTGCCATTGCTCCAACTGCCGCCGCGCAGCTGACCGTTGTAGCGTGTCAACCATTGATCGTTAGCATGAGCAAAATTGACACCCACGCGGCGCCCTTATATGAAGCCCCCGCCACCGCGCGTCAGGGAATGTTCGACTATGAATCAGTTCACCAAGTCCGAAGAAATAATGAAGATGACAACGGAAATAGTCGTCGCTTACTTGGGACAAAGGTCGGTAGAGCCAGGACAACTCAGTGCATTAGTGTCGTCAGTAAAGGCCGCCCTGACGGAGGAGCCAGTCCATAGTGGCGCCCTAACCTCCGGCTCATCTGCTCAAGGGGACGAAAAGTTGGAGTGTCCGGTTGTCGAGGCGTCGGCGCCAGAGCAACCAAATGGAGCCGCTCGACCTGTTCATCACCCTGCGGTCCCGGTTGAACAATCCATTTCAGAAAGTCATCTCGTCTGTCTTGAGGATGGCTTGTCGTTCCGCTCGCTAAAGCGCCATCTTGGCTCCGCGCACGGTCTCACCCCTGTAGAATATCGCAAAAAGTGGGACTTGCCAGCTAGCTATCCTATGGTCGCGCCAAGTTATTCCGAGGACCGTTCCGCGGTTGCGAAGCGGATCGGGTTGGGATTGTCGAGAGCGGCGGCCAAGCGTTCGGGTGCGTCCCGTGGCGGCAATCGACGTCAGAAGCCAGCGTAGGAATCGCCGCGGCAAGCAGTGTTGCGCGGGGCTCCGGCAAGCGGTCCCTATGCCGTGCGGCTCCGTTGCTTCGCGGCCGCCTCGGTTCAAGCGCCTCCACGGCGGCCCCGTAGCGGCCCGACGCTTCCCGGTCGCTGCGGCGCCACGGCGCGCGCGGCGTCCGACACCTGGGTTCAAAGTCGCTCCGGTTGCATGTGACGCCGGCGAGGTGACCGCGGTGCGCCCGCGGCTAGCGCGCCGCTGTTGTTCTTGAGGCGACGGTCTAAGTCCCGACAATCGCGAGTGTCCGCATCCCGCGCCTGAAACCGCCGGTTGGTGGAAAACGATGTGCGGGCGCACATACTCCCGGCTCAAGAATGTGGTTAATTTAGCCGGCTCATGCGCATCGGGCTTGCCACTCTCAGTCTTTTCAAGTCTGCAAAGCCCATCCAAGTATAAAGTCGGAAGGAGAGTTGGATGGCTCACGTTCAGATCGCGACTTGGACGACGCGCATCGTAGCCGGCTATGTCCGGCGCCATCACGTCGGGCTGGGTGAAGTCGTCCCTCTGATAGACACCGTCGCTGCTGCGCTAGGTGATGTCGTGGCGCCGCGGCAGTCGACGGTCGAGGTGGGCAGGCCATCCAAGCGAACGATCGCCCGAAGCATAGGTCCGGACTACATCACGAGCTTCGAGAATGGCCGTAGATACAAGAACTTGACCCGACACTTGTCGGCCGTGGGGTTAAGCCCGGAGGAGTATCGGCGCAAATGGGGCCTTCCTGTGGCCTATCCGATGACGGCTCCGGACTACTCGGCGGTTCGCTCCGAGATCGCGCGCGCGAATGGCCTGGGGTCGCGCCGGCAGCGGGGTTTCGACAGCGCTCCAGCGCCGTCTGACGGGCCTTTGGGCCAGGATCAACTGAGCGGCCAGACAGCTGCAAATGCGGCGAGCCATCCCCGGCCGAATCGACTTCGGAATAACGGCCCGGACGCGCCTGCGTAGTGAAGAAAAATGTCTGTTCTGATGCGTGAACGCATATGTGATCAATTTCGCAGTTCCTTACACCAAAAAAGTGTGGGGGCGTGCTTCCAACAACATTGTGTGCGTGCAAAGAGTAGCCCGGATCGGATGGGGCGTCAGAAATGTTGCCTGCGACTGAACGACCGAGCGTTGACGCGCCTGAAATGTCGGGCTGCGAGCCCGGAAGTAGGTCGGGCTCCCATGCCGCAACCCTACGGCGCGTAGCGGCGCTCGAGTTGGGCGATGGCCCGTTTGGCGAACCGCTCGGCGCGACTCCGACCGTGCAATGGGTGAGCCCGACCGAACTCTTTGTCGACGAAACGTACCAGCGCAACCTGTCCAAGCGCTCGATAATGCTTATCCGGCGGATCGTCGGGGCGTGGGATTGGCGCCGGTTCAAGCCCCCGATCGTCGCTCAGACCGACGCCGGATTCGAGGTTATCGACGGGCAGCACACCGCAATCGCGGCGGCGACCCATCCAAATATAGACCGGCTACCCGTGATGGTGGTGAACGCGAGCGAGCGGGCCACGCGCGCCGGCGCGTTCATCGGCCACAATCGGGACCGGATCGCAATCACGTCCACCCAGATGTATTTCGCCGCCCTGACGGCGGGGGACGAGGACGCCATGACGATCGAGCAAGTCTGCCAAAGGGCGCGTGTCACGGTGCTCAAATATCCGCCGCCGAACGGGTATTTCGAACCGGGGCAGACGGTCGCCGTGACGGCCATCGCCAGACTCGTCGAACGCCGGGGCGCAATGCGGGCGCGTCAGGTGCTGGAGGTGCTGACTCAAGCAGACGCCGCGCCGGTCGGCGCCGCAGGCATTCGCGCCACCGAGCTGCTGCTGTTCGACGGTGAGTTCGCCGGTCAGATCGAGCCAGGCGAGATAACAATGACGCTCATGGCGCTCGGCGAGAGCGCCGAGCATGAAGCGAGACTATTCGCCGTGACCCACAAGGTGCCCTACTGGCGTGCGCTGGCCTCCGTGCTGTTCCGGCGGCGCCGACGGGCGGCTGCCTCGAAAGGGCGCGGCGAATAGGCGCCGCAGCATCGCCGCAGGACAAATCCGGCCTCCGCGAAAGTCGAAGACGGACTTACGGCCAGGCTCACCGCGGCAAGCGGCGCGGGTGGGGCTGAGCCTGGTGGGGGCGCAAATCATGAGCAGGCCCGAGCTGTTGACCACGCCGCGCCGACTTGGCGTCAAGCTCCTCTGCGCCTTGCGCGGCCATAGGTGGACGAAGAGCAAGTCCCGTCCTGGATCCTACAAGTGCGTTCGTTGTGGGCTGCGTCGGTCAGCCGAACAGGTCGGGCGGGCCTAGAGGAAGAGGGTGAAGGCGGCCTCGCCAGCCCTTGTGTCAGCTCGGAGTGGAGATCCCGCCGCCTGTCATGCTTTGCACGATGAGCAGGAGCGCACGCCGCGTGCGCGCGTCCCCGATTTGCGCGTAGAGCGTCAGCAGTTCGACGCTGCCCGGCGTGGCGAGCTGGGCGAGAACTTGCTCCGAGATGCCGCCGGTGAGCCGTGCGTTCGTCAGCTCTGAGATTGTCGTACCCAAGGCCGCCGCCGCCTTGGCGAGCTTGACCTGCGCTAACGGTGTTTGTCCCTTCTCATATTTCTGAACCTGCTGGGCCGTGACGCCGAGCGCCTCGCCAAGTTTCGCTTGGCTCAAGTGACGTTCCAGTCGACGCGCGCGCAGACGTCGGCCAATCGCCGCGTGATCATGCTGGGCCAACTGATTCAATGCATCGCCCCCGACCAAGCCTGCGCCGAGGCGCATCGCCGACGACACTTTAAGGCGGCGACGCGAACTAGCGTCAAGACACGATGCATCAAATCTAGAAGTTGTCCCTTATCCCAACTGCATTGGAATGGCGCGCCGTCTATCCAGCTAAACCGCGTTGTGCGACCATAGGCGAGCGTGCGAAAAGCAAGCGTCGCTGCGCCAGAATCGGCAGAGGTCGCAGCCAGGAGTGCCTTCTAGCGCGCAGCGTGCGAGTGTATTGGGGGCCTGTTCGTCTGAGACCCGGCGCGCGCCGGGGAGGTCGCGACAAATAACTGCGTGGATCAAAAGCTTTGCAGGTGCGCCGAACCGCCGGATGACGTTCAAGCCGGGTCCAGAATATGCGCCTTTTCCGCAGCATGATGATGTTCGCTTCGGCGGCTCTGGCCGGGGTTCCGGGAACCGTTTGGGGCGCCCCGAGCGCGGGCGATCTCTTCAATCGACCCAGGTTCTATCTCGCGCTCGACCTCGGGTACCACTGGCCTCGACCGATCAACGCCACGTCACTGGGACTGGCGCCCGACAACAGGCCATATAATTGGCTTTACCGCATCAATCCGGACTGGGCTGCATTTGGTCGCGTGGGGTACAGGGTGTCGCGACATTGGCGTGTGGAGTTCGATGCTGGACTTCGGGAAAGCAATATAAATTCGATTCACGCGCCCGGCCCAAATGTGAGTGGCTTCTCAGTAGGTCGTCCGGCGCAGCCGTACGCGCTTTGCGACCATCACGTCGTACCGCCGCCGTGCGCCAGAATAGCCTATCCACACACGAACTGGGCTTACGCAGACGACGGCATGATAAATGTGATCTACGATCTGCTTCCAGGCAAACGGCTGAACCCATTCGTGGGCGTAGGCGGTGGCATTTACCACCTTCAATTCGATGCGCACTTCTATTTCAGTGGTGTGCCCGGCCCGATTTCCCCGGCGAACCCGGCGACACAACAGCTCCAGCTGGGGGGCTCGATCGAC
>JAKAZA010000038.1 GCA_021816155.1 Pseudomonadota bacterium
GGCCGGGCCCGCGGCGAACCCTCGGCGCTGAAGGAGCTTGGCGCCCACCCTGCCGACGGCGAGCCGGTGCGGGTGCTGGCCGGGCGCTACGGCCCCTACATCAAGCACGGCGCCACGAACGCCAACGTGCCGAAAGGCGCCGACCCGTCGGCGCTGACGCTGAACGAGGCCGTGAAGCTGCTGGCCGAGCGGGAAGCCAAGGGTCCCGCCAAGGCGCGGCGCGGAGCCGCGAAAGCGAAGCCGGCGGTGAAAGCGAAGCCGGCGGTGAAAGCGAAGGCGGCGGCGAAGGCCGACGCGGCGCCGGCCAAGGCCAGTCGCGGCAAGACGCCGGCCAGGAAGCCGCGGTCGCCCTAATCGGGACGCATCCGCGGCCTCGAACCCCGCGCGATCCCGCGGGCGGAGCCCCGTAGCGTCAGCGCGGCTACAGCGTCGGGTCGGGGCTCACCTGCACGAGCATCTTGCCGAAGTTGGCGCCGCGCAGCATCTCGCTGAAGGCGGAGGGGATGGTCTCCAGGCCCTGGCGGATATCCTCGCGGTACTTGATCCTGCCGAGCGCGACGAGCGGGGCGACCTCGGCCATGAATTCGTCGTGTCGGGCGATCCAGTCGCCGACGAAGAGGTCCTTGACCGTCACGCCGCGAGACTGGAAGACTGGCTCCCCACGTTTCATCAGCGCCGCGCGCGAATCGACGCCCGCCGCATCGCCGTAGTGGGCGATTAGTCCGCAGATGGTCATTCGGGCGCCCGCGTTGAACAGCGGCAGGACCGCGTCGAACACCGCGCCGCCCACGTTTTCGAAGTAGACGTCGACGCCGCGCGGACAGGCCGCCTTCAACTCCGCCGCCATGTCCGGCGACAGATGCGAGACGCAGGCGTCGTAACCGAGTTCCTCCACGACGAACCGACACTTTTCCGGCTTGCCGGCGATCCCCACCACGCGCAGTCCGCGCTCGCGGGCGAGTTGGCCGGCGATCTGGCCCACTCCGCCGGACGCGGCCGAGACCACGGCCGTCTCCCCCGATTTGGGCTCGGCCATCAGCATCATGCCGGCATAGGCGGTCAGTCCCAGCATGCCAAGGACGCCCACCGCGTGCGAGATCCTCCCCCGCCGGGGATCCAGCTTGCGAGGGATCATGTAGGCGGGGCGCGGCACGCCCTCGCCCATGAGGCCGTATTCGGACCAGCCGTTTGTGTTGAAGACGAAGTCGCCGGGCGCGAGACCGTCGATGCGGCTCTCCACCACCTGCGAGACTGTGCGCGCGTGGCAAGGCTGGCCAGGCTTGTCGACGCCGCGGCGCTTGTAGCCCCACTGGTAGGGATCCAGCGAGACGTAGATGGTGCGGGACAGCGCCTGGCCGGGCGCGGGCTCGGGCGCCGGCGCCTCGACAAGCTCGAACGTCCCCTCGTCCGGCCAGCCACCCAGCGGGCGGCCCGAAGAAAGCGTCCAGAATCGGTTGTTGGTCGGCATCGGCGGTCCCTTGAGGCGATTACGCGGGCTGTCCGGCGAGCGGGCTCGGGCCGAAGCGGTTGGCCCCCGCCTCGCCATGCATCGCGCCCAGATCCACCGCCGCCCAGAGCAGGATGAGCATGAAGGCGAAGGCGCCTACGCCGTGCGGCGCCGGCCAGACGGCCACGAGCGCGAACAGCACCAGCGCCGCCCACCACCCCGAACGGCCGCGATCGTGCAGCCGCTTGGAGAGCACGCAAGCGCCGGCGTAGAGCAACGCCGGATAGACGAACCAGCCTGTCATCCAGTGGATCGCCGCGCCCGCCCAGGCCTCGTAGACGGCGGCGACGGCGATCAGAATGGCGGTCGCGACGAGGAACGGCGTCCGGGCCAGCCGCCCGGACGCGGTCAAGAACAAGTCCCATCCAAGCCGACCGTCCACGCGACTGCGGTCCTGTCACACCTGAGGGTTACTTAGGACCGCGGCCCGCGCTGTCAAAGCGTCATGTTCAGGCGGGCTGGGCGCCGGCGGTCGGGGCCTGTTCGGCGATGCTTTCGGCGAAGCGCCGAACCGGTTCGGTCCCCGAGCGCCGTCGCGGCGCGCGCCGGCTGATCAGATTTCGAGACGCCCCGAGGCGACCTGCGCCGCGAACAGCGCCAGTCCCGCGAGCCACAAGAGGATCACGAGACCGCCGCAGACGAGGCCGACGATGGCCAGCACCCGTTCGCCGGGCCGGCGAACCCCGATCACGCCGGTCACGATCGCGGCGACCGCAAGGCCGAGTCCGACGACGCCGACGAAGGGGATCCAGCCGAGCAGCACGGCCATCACGCCCAGGATCGTGGAGGCTATGGAAGGACCGTCCCTGGATGGCAGCGGCCGATAGTCCGGCGGACCGGCGTATGGACCCGGGGCCGGCGGCGGCGCGCTCTTCGCAGGATCGTTCACGCGCCGTCCCCGCGTTCCCTACGCGAACTCCGCCAGCACCTCGTCGGCGCCGACGCTGTCGCCCGGGCCGACGTTCAGCTGCTTGATCACGCCGTCTCGTTCCGCGCGGATGATGTTCTGCATCTTCATCGCCTCGATCACGCAGATCGTCTGGCCAGCCTTCACTTCGTCGCCGGTCGCGACGTCGATGGAGACCACCAGTCCCGGCATCGGCGAGACCACCTGGCGCGAAGTGTCCGCCGCCTTGCGGGGCGGCAGGCGGCCATGCAACTCCGCCGAGACCGGCGTCAGAACCAGCACGCGGGCCCGAGCGGCGCGATGGCGGATGACGAAGCCTTCGGCGGCGGGCGCGACCTCGGCCACGAAGGGCGTTCCGTCGAGCGTGGCGCGCAGCAGCGCGCGGCCCGGCGCCCAGTCGACACCCTCCAGCCGCAGGACGCGATCCTCGTCGAGCAGCTCGACCACCAGCTCCGGCGCCACGTCGGCGATCCGCACGCGTCGCTTGCGCTCGCCCAGCACGACCACCCACTCGTCGCGCGCCCTGGGCGACCGCAGCACCGCATGACTGCGGCCGTTGCGCCGCGCCTGCACCCGCTGCATGGCGAGCGCCGCGGCGGTCATCACGTCGACCTGGGCGTCGCTCGGCGTCAGGCCGTGGAAGCCATCCGGGAACTCCTCGCCGATATAGCCGGTCGAGAGCCTACCCGACTGGAAACGGTGCTGGTCCATCACCGCCGAGAGGAACGACGCGTTGTGGCCGACGCCCTCGATGTGCAGGTCCTCGAGCGCCTCGGCCATCGTCTCGATCGCGCCCTGGCGGGTCGCCCCCCATGTCGCCAGCTTGGCGATCATCGGATCGTAGAACATCGAGATTTCGTCGCCTTCGCGCACGCCTGAATCGACCCGCACGATCCCTTCGCCCCTCGGCCCTTCCTCAGGCGCGGCGTAGCGAACCAGCCGCCCGATCGAAGGCAGGAAGCCGCGATAGGGATCCTCGGCGTAGAGCCGGCTCTCGATCGCCCAGCCCTTGATGGCGAGATCATCCTGGCCGAACGCCAGCGGCTCGCCGGCGGCGACCCGGATCATCTGCTCGACCAGATCGAGCCCCGTGATCAACTCGGTCACCGGATGTTCGACCTGCAGGCGGGTGTTCATCTCGAGGAAATAGAATGAGCGATCCTGGCCAGCGACGAACTCCACCGTTCCGGCCGAATCGTAGCCGACCGCCTGGGCGAGCGCGACGGCCTGCGCGCCCATCGCGGCGCGGGTCTCGGCGTCGAGCAGCGGCGACGGGGCCTCCTCGATGACCTTCTGATTGCGACGCTGGATCGAGCACTCGCGCTCGAAGAGGTGGACGACATGGCCGTGCTTGTCGCCCAGAACCTGGATCTCGACGTGCCTGGGGTTCTCGATGAACTTCTCGATGAACACGCGATCGTCGCCGAAGGCGCCGCGCGCCTCGGCCTTCACGCCCGAGAGCGCCTCGCCGATCTCCGTCGCCTGCCGCACCACGCGGATGCCCTTGCCGCCACCGCCGGCCGACGCCTTCAGCATCACCGGATAGCCGATGGCCTGAGCAATCTCCGCCGCGTGCGCCGGTCCGTCGATTTCCCCGATATGGCCCGGCACGCACGACACACCGGCCCCGGCCGCGAAGCGCTTGGAGGCGATCTTGTCGCCCATGGCCTCGATGGCGTGCGGATTGGGGCCGATGAAGACGATGCCGGCGTCCGCGCAGGCCCGTGCGAAGTCGGCGCGCTCGGAAAGGAACCCGAAGCCCGGGTGCACGGCCTCGGCGCCTGTCTGGCGACAGGCGTCGATGATCTTCTCCGCCACGAGGTACGATTGCGCGGCGGGCGCCGGCCCGATCGCCACCGCCTCGTCGGCCATTTCGACCGCGAGGCTGCCCGCGTCGGCCTCGGAATAGACCACCACCGTAGCGATGCCCATCCGCCGGCATGTGCGGATGACGCGCACGGCGATCTCGCCTCGATTGGCGATGAGTATTTTGGAAAACAAGCCGCTGTCCCTGGCCGCCACAGCTACTATCTTGCGCGGTTAGAGGCCCGGCGCCCGCGTGACAAGCCCTCACGCGGCGTCACAGACCGCAAGGAATCGCGCCCATGACCGACGCCCCGACCGCGACCGCCCGTTCCGCCGCCGGCTTTGACCTCACACCTCCGTCCGCGGACGAGCGCGCGCACCTCGAGGGCGCGCTGTCTCGCGAGGAGGCCGACGTGCTGCTGCATCATGGCACCGAGGCGCCGTTCTGCGGCGGTCTGCTCGCCAACAAGGAAGCCGGCGTCTACTGCTGCCGGCTGTGCGGCCTGCCCCTCTTCCGGTCGGTCACCAAGTTCGAGAGCGGCACCGGCTGGCCAAGCTTCTATGCGCCGTTTTGCGAGGATCACGTCATCGGCGTGCGTGACCTGAGCTACGGCATGATCCGCATCGAGACTCGCTGCGCGCGCTGCGACAGCCACCAGGGCCACGTGTTTCCCGACGGCCCGCCGCCGACGCGCCTGCGCTACTGCATCAACTCGGTGTCGCTCCAGTTCGTGCAGGACGCAGACGCCCTGCCCGACCCGCTGAGGCGCGGCGACCGCATCTGACGCGCGGCGCTGCCCGCGATGGCGCGTCGAGTCGCGCCACGCCTCAGAGCGGGATGTTGTCGTGTTTCTTCCAGGGATTGGAGAGCTGCTTGTTCCGCAGGCTCTTCAGCGCCCGCACCAGGCGGCGGCGGGTTCCGTGGGGCATGATGACGTCGTCGATGTAGCCACGCGAGGCCGCCGCGAACGGGTTGGCGAAGTGCGTGCGGTAGTCGTCCTCGCGCTCGGCCAGCTTCTGCGGGTCGCCGAGGTCTCCGCGGAAGATGATCTCCACGGCCTGCTTGGGGCCCATCACCGCGATCTCGGCGGTCGGGAAGGCGTAGTTCACGTCGCCGCGGATGTTCTTCGAGCTCATCACGTCGAAGGCGCCGCCATAGGCCTTGCGCGTGATCACCGTCACCTTCGGCACCGTCGCCTCGGCGAAGGCGAAGAGCAGCTTTGCGCCGTGCCGGATCAGCCCCCCGTTCTCCTGCTTCGTGCCCGGCATGAAGCCCGGCACGTCGACGAGGGTGACGATCGGAATCCCGAAGGCGTCGCAGAAGCGAACGAATCGCGCGGCCTTGCGGCTGGAGTCGATGTCGAGCACGCCGGCCAGCACTTGCGGCTGGTTGGCGACGAAGCCCACTGTCTCGCCATCCATGCGCCCGAACCCGGTGATGATATTCCGGGCGAAATCCGGTGAAATCTCGAAGAAATCGGCCTCGTCGACGACCTTCAGGATCAGCTCCTTCATGTCGTAAGGCTTGTTGGGATTCTCCGGCACGAGCGTGTCGAGCGACGGCTCGAGGCGGTCGGGATCGTCGAAGCTTTCCCTCGCCGGCGGCTTCTCGCGGTTGGACGACGGCAGGAAATCGATCAGCCGGCGCACCTGCGTCAGGGCTTCGAGGTCATTGTCGAAGGCGCCATCGGCGACGCCCGAGCGCACGGCGTGCACGCGCCAGCCGCCCAGTTCCTCGTGGCTCACCTCCTCGTTGACCGCCGCTTTGACCACGTCCGGGCCGGTCACGTACATGTACGACGTGTCCTTCACCATGAAGATGAAGTCCGTCATGGCCGGCGAGTAGACGTCGCCGCCGGCGCAGGGCCCCATGATCACGCTGATCTGGGGGATGACGCCCGACGAAAGCACGTTCTGCAGGAAGATGTCGGCGTAGCCGGCCAGGCTGTCGACGCCCTCCTGAATGCGCGCCCCGCCCGCGTCGAAGAGGCCCACGATCGGCGCGCCGTTGCGCGCGGCCATCTCCTGCACCTTCACGATCTTCTCGGCGTGCGCCTTGGAGAGCGTGCCGCCGATCACCGTGAAATCCTTGGAGAACACGTAGACGACACGGCCGTTGATCGTGCCCCAGCCGGTCACCACCCCGTCGCCCGGGATGCGCTGCGCCTCCATGCCGAAGTCGTGGCTGCGGTGCTCGACGAACATGTCGAACTCCTCGAACGAGCCTTCATCGAGCAGCAGGTCGAGCCGCTCGCGGGCCGTCAGCTTGCCCTTGGCGTGCTGGTTGGCGATCCGGCGCTCACCGCCGCCCGCTCTCGCCTGCGCGCGCCGCTTCTCGAGCTCTTCGAGGATGTGCTTCATCGCCCGCCCTTTTTCGCCAGATCCAAGACGGGCACGCCTAGCGAGGGCGCTGGCGCGTGGCAATGCTGACGTGGCGGCCTCTCTCGGGCCGACCGGTCAGCCGAGCGCCGCGAACCAGCGCTCCAGCATCACCGCCTGCGCGGCCATCTCGACAGCGCGCTTCTCGGCCTCGGCGTCGACGCCCCACGTTTCCTCCTGGAAGCTCTCGTCGAGCCGCGAGAGCACGAACGCGGCGTCAGCGGTGAGCTGGCCGCGTCGAAGGGCCAGCGCGAGGATCGCCGAGCCGAGCAGAGCGGCGGCGGCGGCGAGCCCGGCGAGCGCGAAGTCGTCTTCCGCCTCGGCGACAGCGCGCACGGCGGCCAGCGTCGCGTCCGGCTGCGGCCGGTGCACGATGCCCTGCGTGCGGTTGAAGCCGGCGCCGAGCTCGCGCTCGGCCCACGTGACGAGCGGTCCCCACTGGCGTTCCTGCCGTTCCACGAGCGTCGGCGGCCCGTCGGCGAAGTAGCAGAGCAGATCCGAACCGGCGAAGCTCGTCAGCCGCTCGATCGCCGCGGCGCGCCCGCCGCCCTCGCCAAGTCCGATGGCCGCCCAGGCGAGACGCGTGGCGAGCATGGTGTCCGGAAGGATGTTCTCGCCCTGCGCCGCCCAATCGGCGGCGACGAGATCGGCCAGCGCCTGGGTCGGCAGGACCAGCGGCCTGCCCGCCGGCGACTTCGGCGTGCGTCCGTCGAGCCGCACCGCGAAACCGCCCTCCATCTTGGCCACGTCGACCGCCTTGTAGAAGCGGCGCATCCATTCCGGGGCGTGGCCAGGCAACGACACGGGCGGCGGGTTCCTCTGAAGACGTGGCGGACGTCGCGACGGATGGCGGACGACGTTGCGTGCAACCAGCAAAATCCGCCGATCGTGGCAAGGAGTTCCGCATGGCGCTCGACAGAGACCTCGCGGCCGCCATCGCCGTCACCCGCTTCGGCCTGGGCGCCAAGCCGGGCCAGATCGATGCGGTGAAGGAGGCGGGGCCGCGCCGCTGGCTACAGTCGCAGATCCGGCCCGTCGGCGGCGCCGACCAGCCGTCCGCCAACCCGCCATCCTCGGCCGCGCGTCTGCTGGAGTTCCGCGAGTACCAGCGCGAACGCCAGGCGGCGCGCGCCGCCGGCCAGCACTTCGATCCGGTCAAGTTCGCCGGCAAGCTGATCCGGCAGGACGCGGGCGCGGACTTCCTGTCGCGAATGCGCCTCGCCGCGACGACCGACGCCGACTTCCGCGAACGCTGGGCGCTCTTCTGGTTCAACCACTTCACCGTTTCGGCCACCAAGCTGCAGACCGCCACGCTGGTCGGTCCGTTCGAGGACGAGGCGATCCGGCCGCACGTCTTCGGCCGGTTCGAGGACATGCTGGTGGCGTCCTCCAGCCACCCCGCAATGCTGCTCTACCTCGACCAGGCCCGGTCGATCGGACCGGACACGGCGGCCGCGGCCTTCCTGTCGCGCAAGGGCCGCCACGCCGGCCTCAACGAGAACCTCGCCCGCGAGGTGATGGAACTGCACACGGTCGGTCTGGCCGCCCACTACACCCAAGCGGACGTCACCGAGTTCGCCCGCGCGCTGACCGGATGGAGCATCAGCGGCCTCGACGCGCCGGACTCGGTGGCGGGCAAGTTCATGTTCCGCCCGGCGGCCCATGAGCCGGGCGTGCGCACCATCATGGGCAGGCGCTATCCGCAAGAAGGCATGCAGCAGGGGCTGGCTGTGCTGCACGATCTGGCGGCGAGCCCGTTCACGGCCCAGCACGTCTCCTACGAGCTCGCCCGACACTTCGTCGCCGACGAACCGCCGGCCAGCCTGGTGGCGCGCCTGAAGGAGACCTTCCAGGAAACGGGCGGCGACCTCAGCCATGTCGCCAACACCCTGATACTGTCGCCCGAAGCGTGGAGCCCCGAGGCGCGGAAGTTCAAGACGCCGTACGAGTTCGTGGTTTCCGCCTGGCGCGCGGCGGGCGTCACGCCCGACGCGCTGCGCGACGCGGCGATCCTCACTGCGCTCGGGCAGAAGCCGTACAGCGCGCCGTCGCCGAAGGGCTGGCCGGAGGACGCCGCGGCCTGGTGCGCGCCCGACGCGGTGGTCAAGCGCATGGCCTGGGCCCAAAGGCTGGCCGCCGGGCACGTCGCCGGCCGCGACCCCTCGCAGCTTGCCGCCGACGCGCTGGGCGACCGCCTTACGCCCCTTGTCGCCCAGGCCATCTCGCACGCCGAGACCCGCGAGGAGAGTCTCGCCGTCCTTCTGATGTCGCCGGAGTTCCAACGCCGATGACCCACGCCCTCGCGCCCTCCCGGCGGCAGGCGCTCGCCGCCGCCCTCGGCTTCGGCCTTTCCGTAGAGTTCCTCGGCCGAAAGGCGTTCGCCGCCTCCGACCGGGCGCTCGCCGACCGCAAGCTCGTCGTGGTGATCTGTCGCGGCGGAATGGACGGCCTCTCCGTCTCACCGCCCGTGGGCGACGCGAACTACGCGGCCCTCCGCGGCGCCATCGCCATCCCGGGTTTCGATCAGCCCGGCGGCGCGCTGCGCCTCGACGACACATTCGGGCTGCACCCGTCGCTCGCGGCCGTGCACCGTCTGGCGCTGAAGGGCGAGGCGCGGATCGCCCCCGCCGTCGCCACGCCCGACCGCGCGCGCTCCCACTTCGAGGCCCAGGACGTGCTGGAGAACGGCGCGACTTCCGCCTACGGGACCGACTCCGGCTGGCTGAACCGCGCCCTGCAGGCGATGGGACCCGGCAAGGCCAGGGCGATCTCGGTCGGCCCGACCTCCCCCTTGATCCTGCGTGGGCCGGTGGAAGCCGCATCCTGGTCGCCCGGCCCCGGCGTGGGACGCGACCCGCGCCTGCCCGGCATCCTAGCCGACATCTACGCGAGCGCGGACCCCGAACTGGCCAGAGCCCTCGCGAGCGGCCTCGCCACCGAGCGAATGGCCAAGATCGCCGACGACGACGCCCGCGCGGCGCTTGGCGAGACGATCTCCGCACCGGGCCGGGACATGAGCGCGCAGCCTGCGTCCGCCGGCGCCGCGCGCCCGCGTCCAGCATTCCGTCAGGGCCTCGGCGTCGCACGCCGGATGGGCGCGACGCTGGCCGGCTTCATGATCCAGCCCGGCGGCCCGCAGCTGGCCGCCATCTCGATCGACGGGTTCGACACCCACGCCAACCAGGGCTCGAGCCAGGGCCAGCTGGCCACCCGCCTCGCCTATCTCGACGCCGTGCTGGATGGAATCTCGGCCGGCATGGGCCCCGGCTGGCGAGACACCATCGTGATCGCCGCGACCGAGTTCGGCCGCACGGCTCGGGTCAACGGCACCGCCGGCACCGATCACGGCACCGCATCTACAGCGCTGCTGCTTGGCGGCGCGCTTCGCCGGGGCGGCGTCATCGGCGACTGGCCGACGCTCGCCGACGGCAAGCTGTTCGAGAACCGCGACACGGCCCCCACCCTCGACATGCGCGGCCTCTTCAAGGGCTTGCTCGCCGAACATTATGGCGTCAGTCGTCGCGCCCTCGACACGGCCGTCTTTCCAGGCAGCGCCAACGTCGCGCCTGCCCTTGGGATCATCGCATAGCATCACTTTAAGATAATTCGTCTAGTAAACTGTAATATATTAATTTATCTGATGAAATCTCGTGTTGCGGATAGTGCGCCTCGACCAGCGCGAGGATTGGCAAGCCGGGAAAGTTTCGCAAGGCGGAGCGCACAAAGAGCGCGAGGTCGAGATAGCGGTCTGCGACGCCGAAGCGGCCGAGATCGATCAGTCCGACGCCGCCGTCCGGACGCAGGATGAAGTTCGGCCATGACGCGTCGCCATGCGCCAGCACGAGATCCTCGACGGCCGGACGTGTCCGCTCGAGTTCCGCGAGCAGCGAGGCGGGCGTGCGGCCAGCGAGGCCGGAATTGAAATCGGCGGGATCGACCGCGCCGGCGGCGACACGGCGCGCCGCCTCCTGCAGCTGACGCGACAGCCGCCGGTCGAACGGGCACGCAGCGATCGGCGTCGCGTGCAGCCTTGCGAGGGCGCCAAGCGCCGCCGCCGCGCCAGCTTCCGCCATTTCCGGCGGCAGCGCGTGCAGCGGCGTCCCCTCGATCGCCTCGACGACCCTCGCCGGCCGGCCGAGCACTTCGCCGGCCCAGACCAGCCGCGGCGCGCCGGCGCGACCGTCCAGCCAGGCGAGCGCCTCAAGCTCGCGCGCGAACTCGTCCGGCGCGCGGCCGCCGTCGACCTTGGCGTAGAGCGCCGGCGCCGCATCGACGCGCGCCACGAGGTCGCCCGACATGCCGTGGCCCATGCGCGTGGTCCGCGCGCCGGCCAAGCCGAGCGCGGAGAGCACCGCCCGCATCAACGCGCCCTCGTCGCTCATCGGCGCGCACTGAAGGGGTCGTCCGGCGCCTCGTTTTCGTCGAAGCCGAAGCGCTCGAAACCGGCCTGTAGCTGAGGACTGATCGGCGCCTCGAGCACGAGGTCGCCGCCCGCGGCGCTCGGCAGCACGATCCGCCGCGCATGCAGCTGCAGCTTCAGATCGCCGGAAAGCTCGGTCGACGCCGGCGTGCGGTATTTCGGGTCGCCGAGGATCGGATGGCCGATCGCAAGCGTGTGGGCGCGCAGCTGGTGCGTACGCCCTGTGACAGGGCGCAGAGCCAGCCACGCGGCGGCCGGTCCGGCGCGCGACAGCGTGACGAACTCAGTCTCGGCCGGTTCGGCGAACAGGTCCTTCGCAAGCGCCGGCGCCATCATCTCGCGATCGCCGAAACCCTGCTTGGCGAGTGGAATCTCGATGACACCCCCGCCGGGTTTGGGCGCGCCCGCGACGATCGCCCAGTATGTCTTCGCCGCGCGGCGCCTCGCGAACGCGCCCGCGAGGCGCGCGGCGGCCGCGGGCGTCTTGCCGAGCACCAGCACACCGGACGTATCGCGGTCGAGCCGGTGAACGAGCCTCGGTCGTTCCGGACCCTCGCCCCACGCCGACAGAAGGCGGTCAATATGGCGGCTGGTCTTCGTGCCGCCCTGGACCGCCAGCCCGGCGGGCTTGTTCAGCGCCAGCACCTCGTCGTCCTCGTAGAGCACGAGGCCCTTCGCAAACGCGCGCTCCTGGCTGGAAAGGTCGCTCGGCTGGGGCGCGGCCGCGCTCGCCACAGGCAGTGGCGGCACGCGCACCGTGGCGCCCGCCGCCAGCCTCGTCTCGGCCCTGACGCGAGCCCCATCCACCCGGATCTGGCCGCTCCGCGCGAGCTTCTGGATCTGCACGTTGGTCAGATGCGGCCAGCGCCGCCGGAACCAGCGGTCCAGCCGCACGCCGTCTTCGGCCGTCTCGACGGTCAGGTTGAGCACTTCGGCCATCGATCAAGCCTCAGCCAGCGGCGCAGCGGGCGTCGGCAGGCCGAGCCTCGCCAGCACCGCCGCCATGTCGTCCGGAATGGGCGCCCCGATCCGCCGCTGGCCGCCGTCCGGGTGTGGAAAGACGATGGCCTGCGCGTGCAGCATCAGCCGCGGGATCGCCGCGCCCGCGAGCGTCAGGGCGCCGCCGTAGCGCGAGTCCCCGGCGATCGGGCGCTCCAGCCAAGCCATGTGCGCGCGAAGCTGGTGCATGCGGCCGGTATGCGGCCGCAGCTCGAGCAACGCCGCCTCGCTCGCCGCCGCCAGCGTGCGGTAGCCGGTGTCGGCGGCCTCGGCGTCGGGATCGTGGGGAGCGCAGGGCGCCATGTGGGCCTCGCGGCCGACCGAGACGCGGCGCAGCGGGATGGTGACACGTCCCTCGCGTGGCGCGGGCGCGCCCGGCGAGACCACGGCCAGATAGGTCTTCTTGACGCGTCGGTCCATCAGCGCCCTGCCGAGGAACGCCGCCGCCGGCTTGGTCTTGGCGGCGAGGATCACGCCCGACGTGTCGCGATCGAGGCGATGGACCAGCCGCGGCCGCCTGCCGCCCCCGCGCTCGAACGCGCCGAGCAGGTCGTCGAGGGTGGCGGCCCTGATGCGACCGCCCTGGCTGGAGAGCCCCGGCGGCTTGGCGAGCGCCATCACCGCCGCATCCTCCCAGATCACCATGCCGCGCACGAACGCGCGGTCAGCGTCGCTGAGCGGCCAGCTCACGACCCGCCCTTCCCCTCGCGCAAGGCGGCCCAGCGCTCGAGGCGCTCCTTGATCCGCGCCTCCGCGCCCTCGCCCTTCGGCGCATAGAACACACGGCGCCCGACCCCGTCGGGGAAGTAGTTCTGGCCGGAGAAGCCCTCGGCGGTCTCCGGATCGTACTGGTAGCCCTTGCCGTAGCCGAGGGTCTTCATGAGGCGCGTCGGCGCGTTGCGGATATGCGCCGGCGGAATCAGCGAGCCGGTCTCGCGCGCCATGCGCGCCGCGCCGCCGTAGGCCACGTAGACCGCGTTCGACTTCGGCGCGCAGGCCATGTGCACGCATGCCTGGGCGAGGGCCAGCTCGCCCTCGGGGCTGCCCAGGAAATCGTAGGCGTCCTTCGCGGCGATGCAGAGCATCAGCGACATAGGGTCCGCCTCGCCGATGTCCTCGCTCGCCATGCGGGTCAGGCGGCGGGCGATATAGAGCGGGTCCTCGCCGCCCTCGAGCATCCGCGCCAGCCAGTAAAGCGCCGCATCCGGGTCTGAGCCGCGAACGGATTTATGCAATGCTGATATGAGGTTGTAATGCTCTTCTCTGTCCTTATCGTAAGCGGGGCTGCGCCTCTGCAGGACCTGCGCGAGCTCCGCCGTGGAGAGAGGCCTCGGCGAAGCGATGTTGAACAGCGTCTCGGCCAGCGTGAGCGCGTAGCGGCCGTCGCCGTCGGCCATGGCGATCATCGCGCCCCGCGCCTCCGGCGTCAGAGGCAAGGCGCGCTTCTCGTGGGCCTCGGCCTTGGCCAGCAGTCGCTCCAGCGCCTCCTCGTCCAGGCGCCTCAGCACGAACACCTGGCACCGCGACAGCAACGCTCCGTTCAGCTCGAACGACGGGTTCTCGGTCGTCGCGCCGACCAGCGTCACCGTTCCCTCCTCCACGAATGGCAGGAAACCATCCTGCTGGGCGCGGTTGAAGCGGTGGATCTCGTCGACAAAAAGCAGCGTCGTCTGGCCGGCGAGGCGCCGCCCGCGCGCGGTCTCGAACGCCTTCTTCAGGTCCGCGACGCCGGAAAACACGGCGGAGAGCTGCTGGAACTCGTAGCCGGCCTCCTTGGCGAGGAGCCGCGCAATAGTGGTCTTGCCGGTCCCCGGCGGGCCCCAGAGGATCATCGACGACAGACGGCGCGCCTTGGCCATGCGCCGGATCGGCCCCTCGGGGCCGAGCAGGTGCTCCTGCCCGACCACCTCGTCGAGGCTCTGCGGCCGAAGCCGGTCGGCCAGCGGCCTGGGCGCCTCAGGGGTGAGGCCCGCGGCTTGGAAGAGGTCTGTCATGGCGCCAGGGTATCTAGGAACGAACCCGGAAACACCAAAGCCTTTGGAGCCTTCGCATGCCCGACCTGCCGCCGCCCACGCCCATCGGCCTCACGCCGTACCTCACCATCCGCGGCGGCCGTGGCCAGGAAGCGCTGGCCTTCTACGAAAAGGCGTTCGGCGCGAAGGAGGTGTTCCGCAACATGGCCAGCGACGGCAAGCGCCTGCTTCACGCCAGGATCGAGGTGACGGGCGCCATCCTCATGCTCTCCGACGACTTCCCCGACATGCGCGGCGGCGGCGAGACGCCTGCGCCCTCCGCCTTCACGCTGCACCTGCAGGTCGACGACGCCGACGCCTGGGCCCATCGCGCCGCAAGCGCGGGCGCCGAGATCATCATGCCCATCCAGGACATGTTCTGGGGCGACCGCTACGGCCACTTGCGCGACCCTTTCGGCTTCACCTGGTCGCTCGGGAGCGCGAAGCAGGGGTGACACGGGGCCGTCGCTTCCAGCCGGCGGCTTTGCGGCCCGGCCGGCAGCCGCTATCTTCACCGCCATGAGCATGGTCGGACGCTTCAGAACCTAGGAACGGGCGCAGGGTCCTCAGGCCCCTCCGCGCCCTGACGATCCCCCCGCCGGTCCGCGCAAGCGGCCGGCGTCGTTCGCCATGCCCGCGCAGTCCGCGCCCTGTTCCGAGATTCGATCCCCATGACCACCTCGCCGCGCCCTGCACGCGCCGCGCTCGCCTTCGTCGCCGTCAGCATCTGCCTCGACGCGCTCGCCCAGTCGACCTCATTCCCGATCCTGCCGCGGCTTGCGCAGCATCTGCTGGACGGAGACGCCGCCGCCGCCTCGCGCTGGGTCGGCTGGCTCGAGGTCGGCTGGGCCCTGCCACAGTTCCTCGCCGCGCCTTTCCTCGGCATGCTCTCGGACCGGCTGGGCCGCCGGCCGGTGATCGTCGCCTCGCTGCTCGGCGTTGGCGCTGAGCTCATCCTGAACGCGCTCGCGCCCGACGTCTGGTGGCTGCTGGCGGGGCGCATGCTGTGCGGCTTCACCTGCGGCGCGCAGGCCGCGTCGATGGCTTATGTGGCCGATGTCACGCCGCCCGAGGGCCGCACACGCGCCTACGCCTGGACCGGCGCGGCGCTCTGGAGCGGTGTGATCGCGGGACCCGCGGCCGGCGGGCTCCTGACCCTCCTCGACCTGCGCGCGCCCTTCTGGGCCTCGGCGGCCGTGGCGTTGGCGGCCGGCGTCTACGGCCTCCTCGTGCTCCCGGAATCGCTGCCAGCGGACCGGCGCACGCCGATGCGCTGGCTTGCCGCAAATCCGGCCGGCGCGATCCGCTTCGCGTTCGGAACGCCCTCGCTCGCCCCGTTGAGCCTGGCGCTCCTGCTCTCCTGGCTCGCCTTCCAGGGCAAGGACAACATGCTCGTGCTCTACACCACCTACCGCTACGGCTGGTCGGCGCTGGCGTTCGGCGCGTTCATCGCATTCGTCGCTGGCGGCAGCCTCATGATGCAGACGCTCCTGTCGGCCCGCATCGCGGCGCGGACCGGCGACAGGGCGGCGGTTCTGGGCGGCCTCGCGTTCGAGGCGGCCGGGATGGCGCTGATGGGCCTCGCGCCCACCGGCGCGCTGTTCGTCGTCGCGAACATACCGACCGTGATCGGCGCTGCGGCGCGCCCTTCCCTCCAGGCGATGATGTCACGGGCGGTCACGGCGGATCAGCAGGGGCGGCTGCAGGGCGCGATCGGCGCGATCGCCGGTTTCACCAGCTTCACCGCGCCGGTCGCGTTCACCCAGGCCTTCGCCTGGTCGATCGCGGCCCGCGGGGCGGCATGGTCCGGGATCACCATCTTCGCCGGCGCGTGCCTGACCTGTGTGGCCCTCGGCCTCGTGGGCCTCGCCCGCCCCGGACCGACCAGCGACGGCGAAGACACGCTCATAAGTAACTTATGATGCCGGCACAACCTTGAATAGGGTATCCCGAGCAGACCCGCGAGCAGACCGCCTCGGTCACGGGACATGCGCCGACGCGGCCTGACCGCCAAGCCGATAAGAGTATAGAATACCCACTCCGGCCGCCGAATTAAGCCACTTACATAATACACAAGCGACGACGCCGGCCCGAAATCTATTCGATGGCTAGGAAATCATCAACAATTGCAGACCAAGTTATTATTCATCCTTTTCTCTTTTAAAAGATTGTTGAGGCAGACAACCTCATAGGTTGTATCGAATAAAAGGAGGGCAATGGGCCATGCCACCCAACACACCAACTTTACCTAACGTCCACATCTCCCCATTGGCGATCCGGAGCCGGTTGCGGGGGTGCTCGGGTGCGGTCGCTGTGGAATTCGCGATCGTCGGCCCCCTGTTCGCGCTCATGTTGTTCGCGATCGCATCCTATGGCGGCTATTTCTGGCTCGCCCACTCGGTGCAGCAACTCGCCAACGACGGCGCTCGCGCGGCTCTCGCCGGCCTCACCCAGTCCGAGCGTCAGCAGTTGGCGCAAGCGACGGTGGGCGCCGAAGTCGACAGCTATGCCGCGCTCGATCCGTCGTTGACCACGGTTACGGAGCGAGAGGCGACGCAGGCTGTCACGGTCACCGTCAGCTATGACGCTTCCAGGTCCGGCTTCTGGCTCCTGCCCATCGTTCCGATGCCATCAAGCACCATCGCGCGCTCCGCCACCGTAAAGCTCGGGGGGTTCTGATGCGGTGTCTTCGATGCATTTGGGACGACCGTGGCGGCGGGATCGCCGTGATGGCCGCCCTGACGTTCCCACTCATCTGCGGCTTTGCCGCGCTGGCGATCGACCTCGGCTCGATCTTCCTCCAGACCCGCCAGCTGCAAGGGGACGCCGATCTGGCGGCGATGGAGGCGGCTGATCATCTCGAAAATCCGCAGGCCGCCGCGGACGCCACGGCGCACGCCAATGGCTGGCGCTATCCAGTCACTGCGGACGTGGTGACCGGCGTCTACGCGCCGAACGGCGCCATTCCCGCCAGCGAGCGTTTCGTCCCGAACGGCGCATCACCGAACGCGGTCCGCGTCACGCTGACGACCCGGGCGGATCTGTTCTTCGGCGCGTCGATCCTGGGCGTGTCCACGATCCCGATAAGGCGCACCGCGACCGCTTCTGCGGCGCAGGAAGCCAGCTTCTCGATCGGCACGGGTCTCGCCTCCTTGCAGGGTGGGATCGCCAACGCCCTGCTCGGCGGCCTCACCGGCAGCCAGATCTCGCTTTCGGTGATGGATTACAACGCTCTAGCGAGCGCCAACGTCGACCTCCTGCAGTACAGCCAGGCTCTGCAGACCGACCTGCAGCTCACCGGGGCCTCATACAACACGGTCCTTTCCGCGAACACGTCTCAGCACCAGGCGCTGCAAGTGCTCGGCGACGTGCTCACCTCCGAGGGCCAGAACCAGGCTGGCGCCGCCATGCAGACGATCGCCAACGCGGCGAGCGCCAGCGCGCCCGCGCAGCTCGGCCAATTGATCGACCTCGGCCCGTATGGCGGCCAGGATCACGTGGGCGGCGGCTCCGGAGTGGGGGTCGGCGTGAACGCGCTGCAGCTGGCGACCGCCCTGCTGGAAGTCGCCCAGGGAGGGCGGCAGGTGCAGTTCGACCTCGGGGCCACGGTCCCGGCGCTGTCGACCGTGACCGCATGGCTGGCCATCGGACAGCGCCCGGCCAATTCACCCTGGATCACGGTTACAGACAGCAATTCGGTCATCGTGCGGACGGCGCAGGCGCGTCTCTACATCGACGCCCAGTTGGTCCCCGCGGTCGGCCTTCTCGGCGTCTCGACGGTCGACGCGCCGATCTACGTCGAAATCGCCTCGGCCGAGGCGAAGCTGTCGGGCTTGACATGCAAGTCGCGTGGCGCGCCGGAAGCTGCCAGCCTGTCCGTCGCTCCGAGCGTCGGCGAGATCGCGCTCGGCCAGGTGGACACGAGCCAGCTGAACAACTTCGACACAGAGCTGCCCATTGCCCCCGCCACGCTGGTTCGGACTCCCGTCCTGACGGCGACCGGGCAGGCGGAAGCCGACCTTGGCGGGGCCGACTGGCAGACCGTCTCGTTCTCGGCGTCCGACATCCAGGCGCATGCGACAAAGACCGTATCGACGGACAACGTGGCGCAGGCGACCGTGGGCTCCCTGCTTGGGACCCTGAACGTCCAGGTGCAGTCGGCGGGCCTAAACCTCGGGCTCGGCGGCGACGCCGTCGCTCCGGCGATCGAGACCACCCTCGAGTCCGCCGCCGACAGCCTGGATGCGCTGCTCGACAGCCTGACCGGGCTTCTGGGCGTCAGACTCGGTTACGCGGACGTCCAGATCGATGGCGTTCGCTGCAACGATGCCGCCCTGGTCGCCTAGGAGGAAGCAGATGGATCGACTTAGCGGTGCAAAGCCCTGCGGTTGCGACGGGGAATGCTATCATGATCGCTTCCCGTTGCTGCGATCGCTCTTCGAAGCGCCGCACATCCGCGACCGCCTGCACACAATCTGCTCGCTCTACTACTACTCGCGCAGCGCCGATATCCGGCGGGGTCTTCTGTCCCGGCTCGAGGACCTGACGTTCGAGGTCGCGCATCTGCTCGCGATCGACCTGCTGGAGAACGGCTGGCGCCCCGAGGAGTCCTCTGGCGCGCCGCCCGTCCCCACGCATCCTCGTGACCGGTGATCAGAGCCCGATCTGCACCTGTATCGTCTGGCCGCCGCGCTGGATCACCAGGGACCAGCGGTTGGGCGCGGCGTTCAGCAACTGGACCAACTGGCGGACGCTCGTCACGCTCTGGCCGTTGACCTGGCGGATGAAGTCGCCCTGCTGAACGAGCCGGGCCGCATAGCCGTCGTTGACGCCGGCCACCGCGACGCCGGCGCCGGCGAACGGGTCGAGCCCCAGCTCCTCGGCCGCGGCGGGCGACAGGTTGATCACCACCGCGCCGTTCAGCGGGTTGTCGCCGGTGATCGTCTGCTGGTCCCTCGCCGGCGTATCGGGCGGCGCCTCGAGGCGGGCGGTGACGGTCCGCTCGGCCCCGCCGGGCTTGCGGACGAGCAGGGTCACATTTGCGCCTGGCGCGAGCGTAGCGACGCTGTAGTTGAGGGCTGTCGCGTCGTTCACCGCCTGGCCCTCCACCGAGACGATGACGTCGCCGGAAACGACGCCGGCGCGCGCCGCAGGTCCACCCGGCCAGACTTCCGCGGCGACCACGCCCTGGGGCGACGCGAGACCGAAGCTCTTCGCCATCTCCGACGTCAGCGCCTGGGCGCGCACGCCGAGCCACGGCCGCACCACCGCGTGGCCCCCGCTGAGGGCCGTCATCACGACCTGCTTGGCGAGCGCCGCGGGAATGGCGAAGCCGACGCCGGACGAGGTGCCCGAGCGCGACATGATGGCCGTGTTGACGCCGATCAGGTCGCCGTTCATGTCCACCAGCGGGCCGCCGGAGTTGCCGGGGTTGATCGCGGCGTCGGTCTGGATGAACGACGTGAAGCCGCTGCCCAGGCCGGTGTCGGTGCGCGCCAGCGCCGAGACGATCCCGTTGGTGACGGTCTCGCCGACGCCGAACGGGTCGCCGATGGCCAGCACGAGGTCGCCCACCTGCACGTCCGGGCGGTCGTCGATCGCAATGGTGGGCAACGCTTTGCCATGGGTGTCGATCTTCAGCACCGCCAGGTCGGCGCGCGGATCGTCGAGCAGCACCGTCGCGGGATATTCCCCCCGATCGGCGGTCACGACGGTGATCTTCTGGGCGCCGTCGATCACGTGATGGTTGGTGAGTATCACGCCATCCGCACGAACGATCGAGCCGGAGCCCAGCGACTCCGCGACCCGTTCCTCGGGGATGCCGCCGCCCATGAACATGCCCCAGAAGGGATCGATCTGGGTGCGTTCGACGCGCTTGGAGTAGACGTTCACCACCGCCGGCGCGACGCGCTTGACGATCGGCGCGAACGAGAGCCGCACATCGCCGGCGGTAGCCGGAACCTCGCGCCGTGCGGGCTGCGGGAGCTGCTCGGACTTGGCGCAAGACGCCTGACTGCCGGCCATGGCGACGAGGACGAGGAGCAGAAAGGTGCGGCGGAGCTGTTGCATGGGAATCCCTTAGCAACGAATCCGAGCGAGAAAAGTGGCTCAGCTCGCGGGCAGAGATGAAATCGCGGTAGGGACCGGCCGCGCGTAGGCCACGGCCAGCGCCACGCCGACGGCCAGGAGGCCCGAGCCCACAAGCAGCGTGAGCCCTGGCAGATGCAGCGCCGCGCCCGGCCCCATCGACCAGGCGAAGAGGTCCGAGAAGATGATCGGGCCCACGAGCTGCGAGACGCCGAACAGGATGGCCAGCGCCCCCTGAAGCTGTCCCTGCTCGTCCTCACCGACCCGCTGGGTGAGCAGGGACATGAAGTTGGGGAAGTTGATCCCGAAGAGGATCGCCGGGATCACCCCCGTCCAGAACCACAGCTCCGCCGGCGCGAGCCCCATCCAGGCGAAGCCCACGACGCCGATGGCGAGCCCGAGGATCACAGCGCCACGCTCGCCGATCAGCCTCGCCGTCCAACCGGCGACGAAGCTCGCCACGACGATGTTGCCCCCCGACATCAGGGTCATGAACCAGGCGACTTGCGGCGGACCCCAGCCGTAGCGGGCATGGGTGTAGAATTGAAAGATCGAGTTGAAGGTCGAGAGCGCGAACTGGACGACCAGCAACACGGCGGCCAAGCCCGCCAGCCCCTTGCGGGTCACCAGCATGGCGCCGGCCCCGAACGGATTGGCGCGCTTCCAGGCGAACGCCATCCGCCGATCGGGCGAGAGCGACTCGGGGACGATGAAGACGCCGTAGAGGCCGTTGGCCGCCGCAAGGGCCGCGGCCACCCAGAACGGCGCCCGCGGGTCGAGCGCGCCGACGAAGCCGCCCAGCACCGGTCCGATCAGGATGCCGGCGTTGGCCGCGGCCTGGAACCGGCCGAAGTTGCGGGTGCGGGTCTCCACCGTCGAGACGTCCGCCACGTAGGCGCCGGCCGCCGAGCCGCTCGAAGAGGTGATCCCGGAAATGACGCGCCCCACGAACAGCCAGGCGATGTTCGGCGCGAGCGCCATGATGGCGTAGTCGAGGGCAAGGCCGAACATCGAGACGAGCAGCACGGGACGTCGGCCGAACCGATCGGAGAGATTGCCGAACACCGGCGCGAAACTGAGCTGCATCAGCGCCCAGACTGCGCCGAACACTCCCGTGATCTGCGCGGCTCCTGCGTCGCCCTCGCCGGTCAAGCTCTTCACCAGCACCGGGAAGACCGGGATGATGACGCCCATCGACATGGTGTTCATCAGGGTGGCGGCGTAGATGAAGCCGAGCGCCGCCGGCCGGGCGCGAACGGGCTCGGAGGGCTGCGGCGCCGGTTCGCTCACGGACGCGCCCCCCTTCGGCTCGCAATCCCAGGCTAGCCTACCATCCGCGGCGAGCCTGCGGTAAGTCCGTCAGATCCCGGTTTTGGCGGATCGACTTGCGATTCCGCGCCGCCGCCGACCGGGTCAGGCGACCGCGAGCGGCGGACCGCGGCGGGCGAAGCGCAGGCTCAGCAGCATCGCCACGCCGAGCAAGGCCGAGGCGATCAGGATGGGCAGTCCGGGCAGGCCGGGGATGTGGCGCAGGGTGAAGGCGAAGATCAGCGGGAACGCGGGCCCCAGGATCGCGGCGATGCCGTTGGTGGATTGGTTCGCGCCCTGCAGGCGCCCCTGCTCCGAGCCGGACACGTGCTGCGTCATCAGGCCCTGCAATCCAGGCTGCATCACGCCCATCAGCGCGAAGACCGGCATGCCCGCGAAGTAGACCCACTGGTTGGGCGCAAAGGCGTAGATGGCGAACCCAGCCGCCCCGAACGCCGCGCCGACGATCACCGCCCCGCGCTCGCCGACAAGGCGCACCGTCGGCCCGACCACGAAGCCTTGCACCAGGATGCCAAGCGCCCCGGTGATGAAGAAGGTCACGCTGAGGAAGCTCAGCGTCCAGTGGTAGCGCAGCTGAGTGTAGAGCACGAAGATCCCCGGCAGCACCTGCTGCGCGAGCTGGTTCATGAAGTTGATCGACGCCAGCGGCAGCAGATCCTGGTGGGAACGAAGCAGCGCCAGGCTCGCGACCGGATTGGCCCGGCGCCAGTCGAACGAGCCCATCCGCCGATCCGGCGTCAACGACTCCGGCAGCACGAGCAGACCGTAGAACCAATTGACCGCGCACAGCAGCGCGGCGACGACGAACGGCATCCGCAGCCCGGCGATCGCGAACGCGCCGATGTGGATGTCCTGCGTCGTCAGGAGACCGCCGATGACCGGCCCGAACAGGAACCCCACGCTGAACGCCGAGGCCATCCAGCCGAAGTTGCGGGCGCGCGTCTCGCGGGTCGAGACATCGGCCACGTAGGCGTTGGCGGTGGAAAAGCTGGCGGCCGTGGCGCCGTTGAGCACACGGCCGAGCAGCAGCCAGACGAGACTCGGCGCGAACGCCATCACCAGGAAGTCGAGGGAAAGGCCGAAGATCGAGATCAGCATCACCGGCCGCCGTCCGAAGCGGTCGGAGAGCATGCCGAGCACAGGGCCGGAGAAGAACTGCATCACCCCCCAGGTGAGGCCGAAGACGAACTGCCAGTCGGCGGCCGCCGCGGTCGAGGCGTCGCTGGTCGCGCCGTAGAAGGAGCGGATCAGCGCCGGCAGCACCGGGATCATCAGCCCGAACGAGATGGCGTTCATCACCGAGGAGGCGAAGATGAAGCCGAACGCCGCCTGGCGTCCCTTCGGTCGCGAGGACGGCGTCCGCCCGGCTTCGATCGCTTCCTGCGCCGTCACGCTCATCTCGCCCCCAGGACGTCCTTGTACGACGCCAGCAGACTCCGCCACCATTCTCCATGGCGCGTCAGGAACAGTGCGTTCGGGAAGGCGTGACGCGCAACGTGCTCCTGCGGCACCGAATCCCAGCCGGAATGCTCGACGGTGACCCGCGTCTCCTCGCCGATCGGCTCGAAGCGCACGCTCACCTCGGTGTCCTGACCTGGGGCGAACGTCGCCTGGCGCCAGCCGAACACCAGCCGCGCCGGCGGCTCCCACGCGCGGATGCGGCCGATCTCGAATACCTTGCCGTTCGCGAGCGTCTCGATCAGCCGCCCCTCGGGACCCGGCTCGAACGACAGCATTCCGGGGTCGCGCGGCGTGAAGGCGAACAGCGGGCTCGCCCGCCACCAGCGGCCGATCTCGCCCACGAAGGCGTCGAAGGCCCGCTGCGGCGTGGCGCGTACGCGCAGCGAGACGAGGACCTTCGAACCGGTCATTCCGCCTCCGGCGCCGGGGCCTGCTCCAGGTGCGCCTTGAACGCCACAAGCTGCTCGCCCCAGAGTCGCTCGGTCTCCTCCAGCCAGCGCCTGAGCTCATCCATCGCGCCGCTCCTGAGGGCGTAGACTCGCACCCGGGCGTCGAACTCCGGGTGGTGCTCCTCGACGAGACCCGCCCGGCGCAGGGTCCGCAGGTGACGGCTCATCGCCGGCGGAGCGAGGCCGATGGCCCTCGCCAGCTCCCCGGCCGGCAGGGCCCCGCGGCTCAGCACGTCAACGGTCCGCCGCCGGTGCGGGTCCGCGAGCGCCGAGAGCACGAGGTCGAGCGCCGCCTCCCCGCGGCGCACGACGCCGATCACGCGCGGATCTCCGGAGTCGCGTCGAGCTGCCTGACCAGCTTCTTCGGCGCAACCGCCCGATAGCTCTGGTCGATCCAGCCCCGGATGGTGGCGAGGTCGAACTCGTCGCCTGTGACCTGCGCCAGCCGAGCCCAGCCGGCTTTCCAGAGTCCGTGCCCAGCCGGACGCATGTAGGGCAGCGTCAGCGCCATCTCATAGGAGATCGGCAGCTTGACCGTGACCGAAAGCGTGTCCGGCGCCGCCGCGGCCCCGCCGAAGAAGACGAAGATCTTGCGACCGACCTTCATCACCGTGTGGTCCCAGGGATGGTCTTCCCACGCGCCGGGAAAGGTCGCCGCGAAGGCGATCAGGGCGGCCTCGGCGTCTCTCGCGCCCGCCATCTTCAAGCGTCCGGCGAGGGCTTGATCAGGTACCCGGTCGCCGCGGCCAGCGCGAGGAACGCATGCGCCGCCTCGGCGTCGCAGCAGGAGATCAGCGGCGAGATCGGGAGAACGTTCATCGCAGCCTCCTCTCAGAGGGAATCTCTGAGCTTCAGCCCGCTCGCCTTCTCCATTTCGGCGAGCGACAGGTCGGCGATCTTCTGGTCGAAATTCCACACGTGGCCCTCGGGATCGAGCGCCCGGTAGACGCGAGCGCCGTAGAACTGGTCCTCGGGTCGCTGGGTGATCCGCGCGCCAGCGGCTTCCGCCCTCGCGCAATGCGCGTCGATGCCGTCTTCGAGCGTCACTCGGACGAACTGGGTGCCCATCCCCTCGAGCGAAGCCGGGCTGCGCATCTTGGCCGGGCCGATCAGTTCGGCGGCGCCCCATTCCTCGCCGATCCCGATATGTCCGTCGCCGAACCGCATCTCCGCGTGCCCGACGCGGCCGCCCTCATCGGTGACGAGAAGGCTGGTCTCGAACCCGAACGCGCGCTCGAGCCAGCGCAAGGCGGCCATCGGATCGCGGTAGAAGACGACGGGCGTGAACGGCGAAGTCATCGCGCAGCTCCATGTTGGCTTGCGCAATATTTCACTCATATCGCAACTATTTCGTCAAGCCGCCCGACCATGACGGACGAATGCGTGCGGCGCAGAAACGGAAATGGCCGCGCCTAGGGCGCGGCCAACTCGTGCTCCGTATTCGCAAGCGCCCGAAACGCCGCCGGGCGAAGGACGAAATCAGTCCTCGAAGCCGGCGTTCTGGACCGGGCCCGAGTCCTTGCCTTTCTCGCTCACGTCGCGGTCGACAAACTCGATGACGGCCATCGGCGCGTTGTCGCCGTGGCGGAAACCCGCCTTCAGCACCCGGGTGTAACCGCCGTTGCGGGCGCTGTAGCGCGGGCCCAGCGTCGCGAAGAGCTTGCCCACCTGATCGACGTCGCGAACGCGGCTGATCGCGATGCGGCGCGCGTGAAGGTCGCCCTTCTTGGCGAGAGTCACCAGCTTCTCCACGAAGGGCCTCAGCTCCTTCGCCTTCGGCAGCGTGGTGACGATCTGCTCGTGCTTGATCAGCGAGGCGGCCATGTTGGCGAACATGGCCGTGCGGTGCGCCGTAGTGCGGCCCAGCTTCCGGTGCGCGTAACCGTGGCGCATGACTTCAGTCCTCTTCCCTCACTGACGGGCCGCCTCGCGACGGGGCCGCCCGATCCCTTGGCTAGATCTGGTCTTCGAACTTCTTGGCCAGCTCTTCGATGTTGTCTGGCGGCCAGTTGTTCACGTCCATGCCGAGGTGCAGGCCCATGTTCGCCAGCACTTCCTTGATCTCGTTCAGGGACTTGCGGCCGAAGTTGGGGGTGCGCAGCATCTCCGCCTCGGTCTTCTGGATCAGGTCGCCGATGTAGACGATATTGTCGTTCTTCAGGCAGTTGGCCGAACGGACCGACAGCTCCAGCTCGTCGACCTTCTTGAGCAACGCCGGGTTGAACGGCAGCTCCGGCTTGGCCTCGCCTTCGAGCTTCTTCTTCGGCTCCTCGAAGGTGATGAACACCTGCAGTTGGTCCTGCAGGATGCGCGCCGCGTAGGCCACCGCGTCCACGGGCGTCACCGCGCCGTTGGTTTCGACCTCCATGACCAGCTTGTCGTAGTCGAGGCTCTGGCCCTGGCGGGTCGGCTCGACGCGGTAGGCGACGCGCTTCACCGGCGAGTAGATCGCATCGACCGAGATCAGGCCGATCGGCGCGTCCTCGGGCCGGTTGCGCTCGGCCGGCACGTAGCCCTTGCCGGTCTGCACCGTGAACTCGATGCGCACAGAGGCGCCCTCGTCCAGCGTTAGCAGCACGTGGTCGCTGTTCAGTATCTCGATGTCGGACGGCGCCTCGATCTGGCTGGCCGTCACCGGACCGGGTCCCGTCGCGCGCAGCGTCATGCGCCTCGGCCCGTCGGCGTGCATGCGCAGGGCGAGCTGCTTAATGTTGAGCACAATGTCGACGACATCCTCGCGCACACCCTCGAGCGGTGAGAACTCGTGCACGACACCGTCGATTTGGATGGCCGTCACCGCCGCGCCCTGCAGGGACGACAGGAGCACGCGCCGCAGGCTGTTGCCGAGCGTGACGCCAAAGCCCCGTTCGAGCGGCTCGGCGACGATGCGCGCTTTGCGCACGCCATCGGCTCCGGACTCGATCAGCGGTTTCTCCGGACGGATCAGCTCGTTCCAGTTTCTTTCGATCATAGAGGCGGATATCCCTCGGACGGGGGGCTCGCCGGCCGCGATGGGCCGCGCCGGCGGCGGGGAAGAGGCGGCGGGAGGTACTCTAAACGCGCCGGCGCTTAGGCGGCCGACAGCCGTTGTGCGGGATTGGGGTGACGTCGCGGATCGTGGTTATGGTCATGCCTGCGGCCTGCAGCGCGCGCAGAGCGCTTTCACGGCCGGACCCGGGCCCCGAGACGTTGACCTCGAGCGTGCGGACGCCGTGCTCGGAAGCCTTCCGTCCAGCGTCCTCGGCGGCCATCTGCGCCGCGTACGGCGTCGACTTGCGCGAGCCCTTGAAGCCCATCATGCCCGCGCTCGACCAGGAGATGGTATTGCCTTGCGCGTCGGTGATGGTCACCGTGGTGTTGTTGAACGAGGCGTTCACGTGCGCGACGCCGGAGGTGATGTTCTTGCGCTCGCGCTTCTTGACGCGCGCCGGTTCCTTGGCCATCGGGCCTTCCCCTTATTTCTTCTTGCCGGCGATAGGCTTGGCCGGACCCTTCCGGGTACGGGCGTTGGTGTGGGTGCGCTGGCCGCGGACAGGCAGGCCCTTGCGGTGCCGAAGACCGCGGTAGCAGGCGAGGTCCATGAGCCGCTTGATGTTCACGGCCGTTTCGCGCCGGAGGTCACCCTCAACCTGATAGTCGCGATCGATGGTCTCGCGGATCTGCAGCACCTCGGCGTCGGTGAGCTGGTTCACCCGCCTCGCATCCTCGATGCCGACCTTGGTCACGATCTCCCGGGCTTTGGCCGAGCCGATGCCGTGGATGTACTGAAGCGCGATGATCACGCGCTTGTTGGTTGGGATGTTGACGCCTGCGATACGGGCCACGCGTGATTATCTCCTGTCACGCCAAGAAGCGCGAAGCGCGCGTCCGGCTCCCGCGCTGAGGCGCAGGTTGCCGGCGCGGCTATCGCGCCCTTTCGCGGAACGCGCGTCATATAGGGCTGAGGGGCCTTGCGTCAATGGCTCAAGGGGCGTGATCAAGAGTAATCCGCGCCTCGCGGCCATGCGCGAGAGGTGAGTCAAAAGCGTGGGCCGTCGATAGCCGCATCGATCGCGGCCGCGACCTCGTCGATCGCGCCCATGCCGTCGACTTCGACCAGCTTTCCGTGCGTCTGATAATACGGCAGCAAGGGTGCGGTCTGGGCGTTGTACGCCGCCAGCCGCACCTTGAAGCTCTCAGGATTGTCGTCTGGACGACCGCTCTCCGCGAAGCGGCCGGCGACGCGCTTCAGCAGCGCGTCGTCGTCGACCTTCAGCCGAATCACGAGGTCGATCGGGCGTCTCCGCCGGTCGAGCATGAGGTCGAGCGCCTGCGCCTGGGCGATCGTGCGCGGAAAGCCGTCAAAGATCGCGCCGCCCGCGCCCTCGGCTTCGGGCAGCCGATCCTCGATGAGCTCGATCACGATCTCATCGGAGACGAGCTCGCCCCGCTCCATGATCCCGGAGACGCGCTTGCCGAGCGCGGAGCCCGACGCGATCGCCGCGCGCAGCATGTCGCCGGTCGAGAGCTGCACCATCCCCCGCTTCTCCACGAGACGCTTGGCCTGTGTGCCCTTGCCCGCGGCAGGCGGTCCGAACAGAATGAGGTTCATTCGCCCCCCTTGCAATTTCTTGTCGTCAGCCCGCGCCATCCCGCGCGGCGCCGCTAATTTAAGCGAGTCGGTGTCTGACATGCCCTGATCTGGCGCAGCTGTCTCCCTGGGTCAGGCAAGGCCCGGGACGTCCGAAAGCTAGCGCTTGGCGCCCCTCAGCTTCGA
>JAKAZA010000173.1 GCA_021816155.1 Pseudomonadota bacterium
TCCGATCTGGCCCTGGCGGGACTGGCCGGCTTCGCCATCTCGTCCGCGCTCGGCTACCCTTACTATGACCCCTGGGTCTACCCCTACGCCTACGCCCCTTACCCTTACGTCGGCCCCTGGGGCCCGGCTTACGCTCCGTATCCCGCTTACGCGGGCTACTGGGGTCCCGCCTATGGGGGCTACGGGGGCCCAGCCTACGCTGACTATTGGGCTCCCACATACGGCGTCGCGCCGGATGGCGGCGATTATTGGGACGCCAGCTACGACGGCGGTGTGTACGCCGACAGCGCGGTTTACGCGCCCGGCGCGCCCGTCGCCTATTGCAGTGGCCAGCGGTACGTCTGGGACTCGTACATGGGAGGCTATGAGATCCGACACTTTTCCTACCCGTGCTGACAGGGTTCCTCGCCTTGTGGGCTTGGGGTAGGGGCGGTAAGGCGGCGCGAACGTCGCGGGGGATCGATGCCGAAGCCGGAGAATCTCGTCGAAACGCTGGCGCTCGAGCGGATCGAGGTGAACCTTTTCCGTGGCCGTGCGCCGAGGGACCAGGGGCCGCGGATTTTCGGCGGGCTCGTGATCGCCCAGGCGCTGCTGGCCGCCTACGGCACGGTGAAGGACAGCGTCTGCCATTCGATCCATTGCTACTTCCTCAGGCCTGGCGATCCCGCGGCGCCGATCCTCTATGAGGTCGACCGGGCGCGCGATGGCCGCAGCTTCACCTCGCGTCGGGTGACGGCGATCCAGCATGGCGAACAGATCTTCAACCTTGCTGGCTCGTTCCAGCATCCCGAGCCTGGGCTCGAGCACCAAGACCCGATGCCCGACGAGCCGTCGCCTGAGGATCTGACGGAGGAGTCGGAGCTGCGGCGCAAGCTCACCGCCGACCTGCCGCCGCTGATGCGCGAGATGACCGAGCGTCCGCGGCCGATCGACATGCGGCCGGTCGACCCGCAGCACTTCATGAGCGGCAAGCCCGCGCCGCCGGAGCAGGACATCTGGATGCGCGCGGCCGGCCCGATCGGCGACGATCCGGTCTTCAACCAGGCGGTGCTCGCCTACGCCTCCGACATGAGCTTCCTGTCGACGTCGATGCGGCCGCACGGCCTCAACTGGCAGCGCGCCGGCGTGCAGACGGCCAGCCTCGACCACGCGCTGTGGTTCCACCGCCCGAGCAACTTCAACGACTGGCACCTGTTCGTTCAGCACAGCCCGTCGGCCTCCGGCGCGCGGGGCATGAACTTCGGCAAGATCTACAACCGGGATGGCCGCCTTGTCGCGACGGCCGCGCAGGAGGGCCTCATGCGCTATCGGCCGCCTGAGCAGGCATTATGAACCATTCCCTTAATTAAGTGGTTGCGGCATTGATGGGCGATGGAACCTTTCGTCGCCCTGGCCGATCCCACGCGCCGCCGCATTATCGAAGCGCTGTCCGATGGGCCGCTGTCGTCCGGCGAGATCGCCGCGCGGTTTCCGATCACCGCGCCCGCGATCTCGCAGCATCTGAAGGCGCTCAAGACGGCCGGGCTGGTCTGCGTGCGCTCCGAGGCGCAGAGGCGCATCTATCAGATCGACCCCGCGGGAATTGAGGCGGTGGCCGGTTGGGCGGAAGGCGTGCGTCGCCACTGGGCCGCGCGGCTCGATACGCTCGCCGGCGCGTTGAGCGCGAAGGATGACGGCGATGACTGACCTCGGCGAGATGTTTCGGGCGCCAGGCGTGCGCTTCTTCCGTAGGCTGCCGGGGCCGCCGGAGATGGCTTGGGCTCATCTCACCGAGCCTGACCGGCTGCCGGGCTGGTACGACGCCGGCTCGACCATCGAGCCCCGCGAAGGCGGGGCGGTCCGGCTCAACGACGGCCATATCCGCGGCGTCGTCACCCAATGGCGCCCGCCGGTGAAGTTCGCCCACACCTGGAACGTCCTTGCGCCTGGCGAGCAAGTCTCGGCCTATCCCGAGAGCTACCTGACGCTGGAGCTCGCGCCCGAGGCTGGCGCGGTGCTGCTGACGCTCACCCACCTGCCCGTGCTGGAGCGCTTCGAGCCGCAGAACGCGATGGGCTGGGCGACCTTCCTCGACATCCTCGAGGACACGGCGAATGGTCGCGAAGTGAAACCGCGCCGCGCGTACATGGAACGCAACGCGATGCTCTATGGCGTCGACCTCGGGGAACTGCAGCGCTGACCCGCGCAAAGCGCCGCTGCGCGGCGCCCGAGGCTCACTTCCCCGGCGCGACGAGGATCTTGATCTGGCTTTTGTCGGTCTGCAGGCGCACGAACGCGTCCGGCGTCTCCGCGAGGCCGACCACGCCGGTGATGATGTCCGGATAGTGGGTCCGGCCCTCCGCTAGGTTGGCGAGCGAAGCGGCGAACTCCTCGCGAGCGTAACCGAACACGAAAACGAGCTCGATCTCCTTGACGATGAAGGCGAGCGGCTCGACGCGGTCAGTTTCCATGCAGACGCCGGCGACGACGATGCGTGATCCGGCCGGCGCCGCCTCGGCCAGCTGCTGGAGCACGCCGGGCGCTCCGACGCATTCGAAGATCACCGGTCGCTTGACCGTCTGGCCCGCCATCTGCGCCATCATCGCCTCGGCGCGCGTGCCTGGGACCTTGAACTCGGCCCAGGAAGCGTGCGGCGAGACCTGGGCGGGGTCGACGATCCGGTCCGCGCCCATCCGTTCGGCGGCGGCGCGCCGCTGGGGCGAGAAGTCCGCCGCGATCACGGGGCCGAGGCCCCGGGCTTTCAG
Source organism: Pseudomonadota bacterium (assembly GCA_021816155.1). Lineage (GTDB taxonomy): Bacteria > Pseudomonadota > Alphaproteobacteria > Caulobacterales > Caulobacteraceae > Acaudatibacter. The sequence continues at coordinate 2,745 of JAKAZA010000173.1, forward strand.
CGAGGCGATCACCGCCAGGCCCACCGGGCCGCAGCCGATCACGAGGAACACGTCGTCCCTGCCGGGCTCCGCCTTGGCCACCGCGTGCTCGCCGACCGCCAGCGGCTCGGTGAGGGCTGCATGCTCGGCCGAGAGTCCGTTCGGAACCGAAAGCATCAGCGCCTCGGAGAGCAGGATCTCCTGGGCGAACCCGCCCGGATACTCGCTCGAATAGCCGAGGCTCGCCGCGCCGCTCGCCGTCATCAGGCCCGGCACGGAGACGACCTTGTCGCCGGCCTTGAACGGCCCGGACGCTTCGAGCACCTCGCAGCAGAACTCATGCCCGAACACCGTGTCGGCGCCCTTTTTCATCTGCGAGAAGCCGCCGAGGCGGCCGGTGAGGTCGATCATGTGATCGTAATGGTCGAGGGCGTGCAGGTCGGATCCGCAGATGCCGCAGACCAGCGTCTTGACCGGCACCTGACCCGGGCCGGGCGTCGGCGCGGGCATCTCGTCGACCACCAGCTTTCCATGACGACGAATGACGGCGCGCATCTCGGGTTCCTGGGCCAGATAACCGTTGGGACGAAACCCTAGGCCGTCCGTCGCCGCGTCGCCAGCATGACCCGTGGTCAGCTCGCCCTGACCTGATCGCGACACGGCGATTCGCGGCGTACCGCCGCAGCGTCACATCGCCCGGCCGACGCTTGAGGCGCCCGCCACTAATATCATCGTTCTGTGAAGGGGAGAGACATGAACGATCAGGAAGCTTTCGCGCGGCGCGAATTGGTTGTGAGGGTGGCGACCTTGGAACTGCTGGTCGCCGATCTTGTGCACATCGTGCGCCAGTGCGCTCCCGCCGCGCTCGATGAACTGGCCGCGGAGGCGGTTCGCGACGTCGATCTGCAGAACAGCCGCGAAATGCCCTGCGGGGCCGAGACGCAGCGCTTCCGTCTGCGCCAGGTGCTCGACAGCCGCGCGCGCAGCCTCGCGCGGCGTCGTTTCTCCTCGCGCCTGGCTGTCCACCACTGCGCCGCGACGGACTAGACTTTCGCGCCGCGGGGCGCGTCGAGCACGCGCTTGGCGGCGGCGAGGCCGTCGTCCATCATCGATGCGACGTTGACGGCCGCGGCGTGCGGCAACACGTCGGCGATCCAGACGAGACGGGCGCCGCCGCCCTCGGCCAGCACCTGGAACGAGGCGTTGTGGTGGCTGAGGCGCTCGGAGCGCACCGAGTAGGCCAGCCGCCGCCGCGCCTGGTCCACATCGACGATCACTTCGCGGGCCACCAGGCCATTGCCGAAGGTGACGATCCGGTCGGCGCCGTCCATGCGCACGTCGGTGACGAAGCCGGGCGCGAAGCGCGTGTGCACGGCGCCGACATCGCGCACTACGTCCCAGACCGACTCCGGGTCCGAGCTGACCAGAATCTCCTTTTGAATCGAAGTCATGACGCAATCTCCTGACGTGACGATGGCATCCTGCCAGAAGAGGCGTCGCGTGGCTGGCGGCTTCCGGACCCCAGGTGTCAGCGCGGCGGCGGCGCGCGGGGCTTGTTGCCGTCCATCTCGACGAGGCCCATGCGGTTGCCGGCCGGATCGCGGAAGAGCGCGATGATCGCGCCTGGAGCGGCCGTCCGCGGCAGGACGACCTGACCGCCGCTGGAGCGGATCTTGGCGAGTGTCGCGTTGATATCGGGCACGCCGATGTAGATCAGGCGCTCCGCCACCGATGTCTGGGTCGGGGGCTCGATGCGCAGCAGCCCCGGCAAAGGTGTGGCGGCCGGGACCAGGAGCCGGCCGTTGGCGTCGGACTGCCAGTCGAAGACGTTCCGGTAGAAGGTCGCCTGGCTGGGCAGGTTGGTTCCGGCGATATCGAAGAAGACGATGGGCGCGGGCGAGGCGACTGCGCCGTGGCCGGCGGCGGCGAGGGCGATGGCCAGGGCGGTCGCGGCGGCCGGAGCCAGACGGTCTGCTCTCATCGGTGTCCTCCTCAGGGCGGCGTGGTCAGGTGACATCGTCAACGGCCTCGATCCAGTGGCGCACGGGGATCGGTGACGTCTCGCGCAGATGCATCCAGCAGCCGATGTTGGCGGTCACGATCACGGTGGGAGCGTTCTCGGTGAGCGCGTCGATCTTGTCCGCCCGGAGTGTGGCGGCGAAGCCGGGCTGGGTCAGGGCGTAGGGGCCGGCCGATCCGCAGCAGAGATGCGGGTCGCGCACCGGCTGCGGGTCGTACCCCAGGCGCCGCAGCAGAGCCTCGACTCGGCCGCCGAGGCGCAGGACGTTGCGTAACGTGCAAGGGTCGTGGACCGCGATGCGCGGCGCGGCCGGGGCCCGGACGGCCGGCAGCGGCGTCCCGTCCAGCAACTCGACCGGTTCGCGCACCGCCTGGGCGATCCGCCGGGCCCTGTCGGCATAGGCCGGGTCCTCGGCCAAAAGATCGGGATAGTCCTTGATGAAGGCCCCGCAGCCGCTCGCCGTGACGACGACCGCCGCGGCCCCGCCGTCAAGCTGGCGGCTCCAGGCGTCGATGTTGCGGCGCGCGAACCGACGGGCCTCGGTCAGATCGCCCAGGTGCGCGCTGACCGCCCCGCAGCATCCGGCCTCCGGCGCCGCGGCGAGGCCGATCCCCGCCTTCGCGAAGACTCGCGTCGCAGCCGCGTTGAACTGTGGGGCTGAGACCGATTGGGCGCAGCCGGCGAGCAGCGTCATCCGGACAGGTTGCGTCGCGGCGGCGGCCGGGGGCGTCGGTCGCGGACGCGCCGCGCGGACCTTCGCCGCGAGGGCGGCTGGCAGCAGGGGCCGCGCCAGCCCTCCGAGCGCCAGCGCCAGGCGGAAACGCGCCGGGTGCGGCGTCACCCAGCGGATGAGCGCTCGCATAAGGCGCTGGCGCCATGGTCGCGCCACCTTCGCCTCGACGAAGGGCCGGCCCACGCCCAGCAGGCGATGGTATTCGACGCCGGACGGGCAGGCGGTCTCGCAGGCGCGGCATTCCAGGCATCTGTCGAGATGCAGCTGTGTCTCCGCGCCGATCGCTGCGCCCTCGAGGGCGCTCTTCATCAGGTAGATGCGCCCGCGCGGCCCATCGAGCTCGTCGCCCGTCAGCTGGAAAGTGGGACAGACCGCGTTGCACATACCGCAGTGGACGCAGGCGCGCAGCACCGCCTCAGCGCGCGCCCCGGCGATGGTCTCGACAAGCGGTCCGGGCAGATCGGCGCGCATGGCTC
>JAKAZA010000039.1 GCA_021816155.1 Pseudomonadota bacterium
TTCCGATCTGCCAGGTCACGTAGCTTTGCCCGAGCGCCAGGTTCTTGCCCGTGTCGTAGAGCGGGATCGGGTTGGTGGCCAGCGAAGGATCGCCGGAGACGTAGGCGGCCGAGTGCGGCATCAGCTGCATCAGGCCAACCGCCCCGACCCGCGACACGGCCAGGCCGTTGAAGCGGCTCTCCTGCCAGGTGATCGCGTAGACGAGCGACTTGTCGATGGTGAACCCGCCAGTGGGCAGCAGGCGCGGGGTCGGATAGTCGGTCGCCGTGTTGGCCAGGGTCACGGCGCGCGCCACCGGACCGTTCGGTCGCGGATCGAGTTCGAATCGCAAGCCGATCCACAGCTCCCGCGTCGCGTCGTCGGCGGCGCTGGCCACTCCGGCGTCCAGCTCCGCGGCTGCGTCCAGAGGGCGCTGCAACTGCATCAGGGCGACGGCTCGGTGCGCGCGCCGGTCCGTGCGGACAAGCGCGTCGAGCGCGCTGTCGCCGGCGGCGGGCGATCCGGCGGCACCTGCGGGCGGCATCGGCGATCCGTGGATCGCCGCGTCCACAAGCGCTCCGAGCGGATCGTCCGCAAGCTGGAGCTTCCGGCGGGCGATCATGCCGTAGAAGGTGCGCGGCGCGGCGGCGGCGATCTCCAGCAACGGCGTCACGCGCTCGGGCCTGCCGGCGGCGGTCGCAGCCCGGGCGCCCCAGACGCCCGCCGCGGCGCGGGTCCTGTCCGATTCGGCCGGATTGGCGGCCAGCGCTTCGAACGCGATCAGCGAATCGGTGAAGTCACCGAGGCGGTAAGCGGCGAGCCCGGCGATCCAGGCGTCGCCGCTGGCGCGCGCCAGCTGGTAGGCGTGGGCGACATCGCCTTCGAAAAAGGCCTCACGGGCGGCGTGCGAGTGTGGCGCTGGCGTCGCGCCCCAGCTCCAATCGCCGGCGGCCGACGCCGAGATTGAGGGTGGCGTCGGCGCGTCGGCGGGACGGCGCTGCTGGGCCATCTGGTAGACGTCGACAGCGACCGGCAGATCGGCGTTCGCCTTCAGCCAGGCGGTCAGATCGTCGTAGCTGACCGTGCGCGCCTTGCCGTGAATCAGTTCCTCGTACTGAACCATGCCGACCAGGCAGGGGTCGGAGACTTGGGCCAGGGCCTGATCGGCGCCGTCGTCGTCGCCGCGCTGCGCGGCGGCGAGAGCTGTCTGGTAGAGCGCTACGTCATGGCTGGCGAGGGCGACCAGGGTCTGCGCCGTGGCCGCCGCGGGCGCGGCGAGGCCGAGGCTGGCGGCGAGGCAGAGGGCGGCTAGTCCCCGGTCTGGTCGCATAAACTCTCCTGGCGCGAGCCGAAGGTCGGCGGCGGACGTCAGTCTGGATACAGTCGGAAACTTAACGTTACGTGCGCCGGTCGGGGCGATCAAGCCTCTCGGTGAGGGTCAGGAGGTCTTCCCACGCCAGCTTCTTCGCAGCCGGCTGGCGGAGCAGGAACGCAGGGTGCAGCGTCGGCAAGGCAGGCAGCTCCTGAAAACCGGCCTCTGAGCGCCACTCGAACCAGCGGCCGCGCAGGGACAGGATGCCCTCGCCCGTCCGCAGCATGTGCTTGGCCGACGCGCCGCCGGCGAGCAGCAGGATCCTGGGACGGACCAGCGCGATCGCCCGCTCGACGAACGGCGCGCAGGCGGCCTGCTCGGCCGGCGTCGGCGTGCGGTTGCCCGGAGGCCGCCAGAACACGGTGTTGGTGATGAAGACGCGGTTTTCCAGGCCGGCGGCGGCCAGCATCCGGTCGAGCAGCTTGCCGGCTCGTCCGACGAACGGCGCGCCGTCGCGATCCTCCTCGGCTCCCGGCCCTTCGCCGATCACCATTACGGGAGCGCCGGGGTCGCCGCGGGCGAACACCGCCTGCCGCGCGCCCTGCCGCTTCAAGTCGCAGCCGTCGAACGCCGCGATGGCCTCGGCGAGCTGGAGGAGATCGGCGGCGGACGCCGCCGTCTCGCGCGCGGCCAGAACCACGCCGGGGTCGACTGGCCGGACCTGGCCGAAGGCGGGCCGCACGGGGGGCGCGGGGGCCGGCGCCGGCCCGACCGGCTTCGGGCGCAGCGCAGCAAGGCCCGCGGCCATTCTGTCCACAGGCGCCTCCGAGAGCGCGGCGCCGACGCCCGCCTCGGCCCAGAAGGCCAGCAGGCTCTCGACCGCGCGTCGCCCGTCCATGTCTAGCGCTGCGCCGCGGCCTCTTTCGCCGCCGCGAGGTCGCGGGTCACGATCTGCATCAATAGCGCCGCATCGCCGCCCAGCGTGACGAAATCGAAGCCCTGAGCCAGTCGGCGGCGGGTGTAATCGAGGCCCCCGGTGTGGATGCCCACCGGCACTTCGTGCGCCTTGCACGCGTCACGAATGCGCTCGACAGCGGCGACGTGCCGAGGTTCGTCGGTGTCGCCGCGCGGCGGCAGGCCGAGCGCCAGGGCGAGGTCGGAGGGGCCGACGTAGACACCGGCGAGGCCCGGCGTGCTGACGATCGCATCCACGTTCTCGAGCCCTTCGGCGGTCTCGACCATCACGATGCAGGCGATCTGGTCGTTGGCTTCGGCCGCGTAATTGGGTCCGCCGTAAAGCGCGCCGCGAATCGGGCCGAAGGAGCGGTTGCCCTCGGGCGGATACTTCGTGGCGGCGACCGCGGCCACGGCCTCGGCGCGGTTGTTCACCATCGGCACGATCACGCCCATCGCGCCGACGTCGAGCACCTTGTAGATTTCGGCGGGACGGTTCTCGGTCACGCGCACGATCGGGGTCGTGTCGGTCGTCGAGATGGCAGGCAGCATGCGTGTGAGGTCGGTGTAGTCCGTCAGGCCGTGCTGCAGGTCGACCACCAGCCAGTCGAAGCCGGCGTGGGTGAGCATTTCCGCGATGTGCACGCTGCCGAGCGACAGCCAGCCGCCGATCGAGGGCTGGCCGCTGCGCCATTTCTTCAGTGCGAGGTTCTGTCTCATGCGCTTTCGTCTCTAGCCCACCTGGACGGGTGGGCTCCAGGGATACTTGCCCTTGACCGCCTCGCCGCCCGCTTCGATTAAGACGCAACTGATCGAACGGCCGGGGCAAGGGGCAGGAGCCGCCATGAGCGAAGACGTCGAACGCGAGGCGATGGACTACGACGTGGTCGTGGTCGGCGCCGGGCCCGCCGGACTTTCGGCGGCGATCCGGCTGAAGCAGCTGGCGGTCGAGGCCGGGTCCGAGATCTCGGTGGCGGTCCTCGAGAAAGGCTCCGAGGTCGGGGCGCACATCCTGTCGGGCGCGGTGATCGACCCGAAAGGTCTCGCCGAACTGTTCCCGGACTGGAAGGAGCGCGGCGCGCCGCTCGAGACCCCCGTCACCGAGGACCGGTTCATGGTGCTGGGGCCCCAGGGCGACGTCTCGCTGCCGATGTTCCTGATGCCGCCGTTCATGCACAACCACGGCTGCTACGCGGGCTCGCTCGCCAACCTCTGCCGCTGGCTGGGCCAGCAGGCGGAAGAGCTGGGCGTCGAGATCTATCCGGGCTTCGCCGCCTCCGACCTAACCTGGCGCGAGGACGGGTCGGTGAAGGGCGTCGTCGTCGGCGTGGTGGGCGTCGCCAAGGACGGGCATCACAAGGACGACTACCAGCCGGGCATGGAGATCAACGGCAAGTACGTGCTGATCGGCGAGGGCGTACGCGGCTCGCTGGCCAAGGTCCTGCAGGCCAAGTTTGGCCTCGCCGAGGGCAAGGAGCCGCAGAAGTTCGGGCTCGGCATCAAGGAGCTGTGGCAGGTCCCGGACGAGGCTTTCAAGCCGGGGCTGGCGCAGCATACGGTGGGCTGGCCGCTCAGTGGCGACACCCGCGGCGGCGGCTTCATGTACCACTTCGGCGACCACTACGTGGCCGTCGGCTTTGTCACGCACCTCAACTACAAGAACCCGTGGACTTCGCCTTACGACGAGTTCCAGCGCTACAAGCACCACCCCGCCGTGAGCCGCTACTTGAAAGGCGGCAAGCGCGTCGCCTACGGGGCGCGGGCGATCACCGAGGGCGGCTGGCAGTCGATCCCCAAGCTCGCATTCCCAGGGGGCGCGCTCATCGGCTGCTCGGCGGGCTTCGTGAACGTGCCGCGGATCAAGGGCAGCCACAACGCAGTCAAGTCGGGCATGCTCGCGGCGGAGGCCGCGTTCGCGGCGATTGGCGAAGGGCGGGAAGGGGACGAGCTGACCGGATACGAGGCCGCGCTGCGCCGCTCGTGGATCGCCAAAGAGCTGCGGCTGGTCCGGAACGCCAAGCCGTTGCTGACCAAATTCGGCGACGAGATCGGCGGCTTCCTGTCGATGCTCGACATGTGGACCACCTATTTCACCGGCGGCCTCTCGTTGTTCGGCACGCTCAAGCACGGCAAGACTGACGCGGCGTCCACCGGCCTCGCCGCCGACTACAAGCCGATCGCCTATCCGAAGCCCGACGGCGTGCTCAGCTTCGACAAGCTCTCGTCGGTCTTTCTGTCGGCGACGAATCACGAGGAGGACCAGCCGCCTCACCTGCGGCTGAAGGACCCGAGCGTGCCGATCAGCGTGAATCTGCCGAAGTACGGGGAGCCGGCGCGGCTTTACTGCCCGGCCGGCGTCTACGAAGTTCTGTACGACGACAACGGCCAGAATCCGCGCTTCCAGATCAACGCCCAGAACTGCGTCCACTGCAAGACCTGCGACATCAAGGACCCGTCGCAGAACATCAACTGGAGCTGTCCGGAGGGCGGCGGCGGGCCGAACTATCCGAACATGTGAGGCGCGCGTCGTTGGCGCGCTTGCCTGGACCGGGCGAACGCGCGAAGGCTGCGTGGATGTCCGCGCCGCGCCTCTTCCTGGCCCTCCTCGCCGCCGCCTCGCTCGCCGCCTGTGCGACCCGGCCGGCGGCTACGCTCTCGTCCGCCGCTCCGCCGGCGCCCGCGCCGCCGCCGCCCAACGTGTCGCCGTTCGGCCTCTACCTTGCCGGCCATACGGCGGCCGACCAGGGCAGGCTCAGCACGGCTTTCGCCTATCTCGATCGCGCAGCCGAGGCCGCGGGCGATCCGATGTACCTGAAGGTGCGGGCGTTCAACGCGGCGCTTCGCGCCGGCGACGTCTCCGCCGCGGCGGCGCTAGCCCCTGACGGTCCGGATGCGCCTGCGCCCGCGCGTCGCCTGGGGCTTCTGGTCAAGGGCGTCGAGGCCATGTCCCTCGGGAACGACAAGGCCGCCTACGCTTTGCTCACCAGCCCGGAACTGGCCTACCCCTTCAGGAGCGCGGCCATCCTGCTGGCGCCGTTCGCGGCTGCGGGCATGCGTGACGGCGCCCACGCGACCGCTCGGTCCGACGCCGAGGGGGACCCCGTGATCCAGTTCGTCGCCGACCTCGATCAGGCGCAGCTCGATGAGCGAATGGGCCACCGCAAGGCGGCCGAGACCGCTTACAAGGCGCTCATGGCCGTCGGAGACGCGAGCGGGCTGGTGCGGCTCGCCTACGGGGCCTTCCTGGAGCGGCGCGGCCGCGAGAACGCCGCTATCGCCCTCTATCGCGAGCGCCTCGACGAATCGCCGGGCGACCCAAGCTTCCAGGCCGCGCTGGCGCGAGCGCTGAAGCATGGGCGTCCGCCACCGCTGCCCAGCTTGCGGCAGGGGGCGTCGGAAGCGCTGTTGATACTGGCGGCCGGCCTGATCGCGGAGAAGCAGCAGATGCTCGCGCTGGAGTACCTGCGTCTGGCCTTGCGCCTCGATCCGGCGAACAATGGCGCGTGGGTCCTGATCGGCGACCTCCTCGCCCCGGTCGACGTTGAGGCCGCGCGCGACGCCTACGTGCGCATCCCCCCCAGTTCGGAGCAATACGTTGAGGCGCGTGACAAGCTCGCCTGGACCTACCAGAGCGCCGGCGATCGAGACACTGCGCTGAAGTTCGCGCGCGAAACTGCGTCCGCCGCGCCCTCGAGCCGCGACGCGGCGGTGACGCTGGCCGATCTGCTGCGCGACGACGGCCACTATGCGGAGTCGGCGGCCCTGCTCACGCGCCTGATCGAGACCGCGGGCGATCAGCCCGACTGGCGGCTCTACTATCTTCGCGCCGCCGCCTACGAGAGCCAGGGCGACAATGCAGCCACCGAGACAGATCTCGAGGCCGCGCTCAAGCTGGCGCCGGACGAGCCCGAACTGCTCAACTTCCAGGGTTACTTCTGGATCGATCGGGGGCGTCACCTCAACGAGGCGTTGGCCATGGTCCAGCGTGCGTCGGACGCCGAGCCGGAATCCGGCGAGATCATGGATAGCCTCGGCTGGGCCTACTACAAGCTCGGCGACTACAAGACCGCGCTCGAGAAGCTCGAGGAGGCGGCCAGCCTCGCGCCCGCCGTTCCCGAAGTGAACGAGCATCTCGGCGAGGCGTACTGGCGCGTCGGCCGCAAGCTCGAGGCCGAGTTCGCCTGGCGCCGGGTGCTGACGCTGGACCCCGATCCCAAGCTCAGAGCGAGGGTCGAGGCGGAACTCGCCTCGCCGCTGGGTCCGGACGCGCCGCTCCTTCCGGCTCCCACGGCCGCCAATCACCCGTAAGAGACGCCGGCATGAAGATCGAACGCCTCGCGCCGGCGAAGGTGAACCTTTACCTGCACGTGGGTCCGCTCGGCGCCGACGGCTATCACCCGCTCGCGAGCCTGGTGACCTTCGCCGACATCGGCGACATCGTCTCGATCGAGGACGCGCCGGCGATGGAACTGGCGCTGTCGGGCCCTTTCGCCGGCGAGGTTGGGGCCGAGGATGACAACCTCGTGGTCCGCGCCCGCCGCGCCGTCGAGGCGGCTTTCCGACCGGATTGGCGCCCGTTCCGGCTTGGGCTCGAGAAGCGGCTGCCTGTGGCCTCTGGGCTCGGCGGCGGCTCGGCCGATGCGGCCGCCGCCTTGCAGCTGATGACCGACCGCTCTCGTCTCGCACAGGACGCCGGCGACGAAAGGACCCTGTTCAGCGTGGCGCGTGATCTGGGCGCGGACGTGCCGATGTGTCTCGCCGGCAAGCCGCATCTTGCGCGGGGCCGCGGGGACATGCTCTCGCCGCCGCCCGCGTTTCCGACGCTCGACGCGGTGTTGGTCAATCCGCTGAAGCCGTCGCCGACGGGCGCCGTCTATCGCGCCTACGACGCGGCCGGCGCACCCGGCGACGCGGAGCCGCTCGACGCGCCGGAGTCGATGGCGCGTGCCGCGGATGTGGCGCGGTTCCTCGCGCGAGGCCGCAACGACCTCGAGGCGGCCGCCATCTCGCTCCAGCCGGCGATCGCCGAGGCGCTCGCGGCCATGAACTCGCGGCCGGAGACCCTGTTCGCCCGCATGTCCGGCTCGGGGGCGACCTGCTTCGCGCTCTGCGCCAGTCTGGCCGACCGGCGCGCCCTCGCGGCTGCGCTGACCGACGCGTATCCTCGGTGGTGGGTGCGCGACTGCGCTCTGGCCGGGTTCAGCCCCTGACCGCCATCAGATCTGCGGCAACCACCAGCGGGCTGCGAGACTGGCGAGGCTCACGATCCCGACCCCGATCACCGCGAAGAACCCGTATCCGGCGAAGAGGATCAGGCGAAAGTCCCTCCTCGCCCGTGTCTCCGGGGTGACGAGGTGCGTCCGCTCGAGCCAGAATCCCAACGCCGCCGCGGCCAGCCCACCGGCGAGGTCGGCCAGATAGGGCGCGCGCAGCACCCCGCAGACCACGCCCCAGGCGAGCGCCGCCAGCAGGGCCGCGAACAGTCCAAAGTGTCGGATCAGCGCCAGGGCCGGCTCCATCGTGCGGGTCATCATGTCCTAGCCTTTCTCTTCGGCCCCGTCGCCGGGGCCAAAAAACGAGGAGCGGGGCCGCAGAGGACCCCGCTCCCTACGCTACGCCCGTGCGGACTTCACCCGCCCTGGATCACCTCGCCGTGCAGGTTGATGTCCAGGCCCTCGACTTCGACGTCCTCGCTGACGCGGATGCCGATCGTGTACTTGAGCACCGCCAGGATGAGGAACGTCACCACCGCGCAGTAGACGAACACGATGCCCACGTCGGCGAACTGCAGGCCCACCTGCTTCCAGTTGCCGTCGAGCAAGGCGCCGTGCGCTCCGGCGTTGATCTTGCTGGACGCGAAGAACCCGGTGAGGATCGCGCCCAGCGCGCCGCCGATGCCGTGAACGCCCCAGCAATCGAGGGCGTCGTCGTAGAAACCCAGCATCTTCTTCAGGTGGACCGCCGAGAAGTAGCAGACCACGCCAGCCGCCAGGCCGATGATGAGGGCGCCGGTGGGGTTCACGTAGCCGGAGGCCGGGGTGATGGCCACCAAACCGGCGACTGCGCCGGAAGCCATGCCGATGACGGTCGGCTTCTTGGCGATCACCCACTCCATGAACATCCAGGCGAGCGTCGCTCCCGCCGTGGCGATCTGTGTGGCCGCCGCCGCCATGCCGGCCTGGCCGTCGTGGGCTTCCACGGCCGAACCGGCGTTGAAGCCGAACCAGCCGACCCACAGAAGCGAGGCGCCGATGACAGCGTAGGCCGGGTTGAAAGGCGCGAAGTTCTCGGTGCCGAGGCCCTTGCGCTTGCCGAGCATCAGGGCCGTGACCAGGCCGGCCGTGCCCGCATTCAGGTGAACGACCGAGCCGCCGGCGAAGTCCAGCGCACCCATGCCGCCGGCGCCGATGAAGCCCTTGGCCGACCAGACCCAGTGCGCGATCGGGCAATAGACGAGGATCAGCCAGGCGCCCATGAAGATCAGGAACGCCGAGTATTTCATTCGGTCGGCCAGCGCGCCGGCGATCAGGGCTGGTGTGATGATCGCGAACGTCATCTGGAAGAACATGTACACAGTCTCTGGAATCGTTGGCGCCAGGGCCGTGTTGGCTATGTTGACGTCGCCGTTGAGCGGCGCGAGCATCGCGTAGCTGAAGCTCGGCATGTACGGATCGTTGCCGACGAACGCCATCGAATACCCGACGACCATCCACAGGACGGTGATCAGGGCCGTGGCGCCGAAGCTCTGCGCGATCGTCGCGAGCACGTTCTTCTTGCGCACCATGCCGGCGTAGAAGAGCGCCAGGCCTGGAATGGTCATCATCAAGACAAGGACGGACGAGGTCAGCATCCAGGCGTCATCGCCCGAATTCACCGCATCCTTTGGGTAGGTCTGCGTGGCGCAGTTGTTGAGCGCCGCGCAACTGTCGGGCGCTGGCGCAGCGGCCGCGGAGTTTGTGGCGCTGGCCGCATTCGTGGCGCTGGACGCCGCGTTCGAGGCCGCCGCGTTGACGGCCGCCGGCGCCGGCGCGGCGGCGTTCTGGGCGGCGGCGGCCAATGGCGCGCCGATGATCATGGCCGCCAGGGCCAGACCCGCCAATCGTTGGATACCCGATAGCTTCATGTGAACGATCCCCTTGTCCCGATCCTCAGAGCGCCGCCGCGCCGGTCTCGCCGGTGCGGATGCGGACGGCTTCCTCGACGTTCAGGACGAAGATCTTCCCGTCGCCGATCTTGCCCGTGCCTGCGGCCGACTTGATCGCCTCGACCGCCCCCGCGGCCGCGGCGTCGCCGACCACCGCTTCCAGCTTCACCTTGGGCACGAAGGTCACCTGGTACTCCGCCCCGCGGTAGATCTCGGTGTGGCCCTTCTGGCGCCCGTAGCCTTTGACTTCCGAAACCGTCAGGCCCTCGACGCCCGCGGCCACCAGGGCCTCGCGAACCTCATCGAGCTTGAAGGGTTTGACGACTGCTATGATCAGTTTCATCCGCCTCGCTCCGACGCGACGACGGCTTGCCGCCGGCGCGCGCGCTTCTTTGAAAAGTGTTGCCCGACCTGGCGCCCAGGACCTGACCTTCTTCTGCAGGGTCCCGTGCGCCGACGTTCGCCAAGCTAGAGGCGCGCGTTCCGATCGCCGGACCGCCAGTAACGGTTTCGGCGGCAAAGAGGCGGATGCGCCTAATCCTTGGGCGCCGCTGGGAGGCGGCGCCCAGGAAGCGAGCGTGAATCGCAGGAAGCCGGGATCGGGATCCGTGGCGCGTGGTCGCGTCCGCGGGTCTCGAGCGGCGCCGGACATCGACGCCGGCAGAGTGCGGCCAGGCGCGATTGACGAGAGCCCCGCCCGGTCACTAAAGGTCGCCGCCGTGGCATGCCCGTGGGGGCCCCTTAGCCGAGGACTTCAATGCGCCTGAAGAATTTGATCACCACCGCTTCGGCGGCGGGCCTCATCCTGTGGCCCGCGCTGGCTGCGGCCCAAGCGTCCGGGATCCCCGCCCCAGCCTCCACGCCCGCGACCTCCGCCACGCCGGCGCCGGTGACCTCCGCGCCAGCCGCGGCCGCGACGCCGGCTGCGGCGCTTCCTACGATCCCGAAGGTCGTCGGCGGCGCCAACATCTATCAGACTCTGAAGGATTCCGGCGAGTTCACCATCCTGGTCAAAGCACTCGACAACACGGGGATGGCCCCTTACCTGACGAACTATCCGAATTTCACGTTCTTCGCGCCAACGGACGCGGCGTTCAACGCGTTGCCGCCCGGCATGCTCGACAAGCTGACTGCGAAGAACGACACCGCCGCGAACCAGCTGCAGCAGATACTGAAGTACTACCTGATCACGGTCCCGGTGGACTCCAGCAAGATCCGCGGCGCCAAGGGCCCGATCCCGACTGTCGAGAACCAGCCGATCCAGGTCGACGGCAGCAATCCGGACGACCTGAAGGCCGACGGCGCCGACATCATCCAGACCGACATCCACACCGCCAACGGCGGCATCGTCCACGTGCTCGACAAGGTGATCGTGCCGCCTGACAGCCCCTATGCAGCGGAGCTCTCTCCGGCCGCGCCCGCAGCTGCGCCGCCGTCCGCCGAAGCCGCGCCCACGGGGTCGTCGCCGGCCGCCGGGTCGCCGCCGGCGTCCGGATCGACCCCCGAGGGGACGCAAGCGCCGTCCTCGTCATCGCACTGACGTTCTGCAGGCCGGCTTGAAGGCGAAGTCGGCGGGCCCTATAGGTCCGCCGACTTTTCGCGTCCGCGATTTCCGGCTCAACGCTCCGCCCGATGGCAGCCGTCCCGCCCCTCTCGTTTCAGGGTCTGATCCTCGCGCTCCACGACTACTGGAGCCGCCAGGGTTGCGTGATCCTGCAGCCATATGATGTCGAGATCGGCGCGGGCACGCTTGCGCCCGCTACGGTGTTGAGAGCGCTTGGCCCCAAGGCTTGGCGCGCCGCCTATGTCCAGCCCTCGCGCCGACCGGCCGATGGACGCCACGGCGAGAATCCCAACCGGCTGCACCAGCACCACCAGTACCAGGTGATCCTCAAGCCGAACCCTCCCGATATGCAGGAGCTCTACCTGGGCTCGCTGCGCGCCGTCGGGATCGATCCGACGCTGCACGATATCCGCTTCGTCGAGGACGACTGGGAGAACCCCACCGTGGGGGCGTGGGGGCTCGGATGGGAAGTGTGGTGCGACGGTATGGAGGTGACGCAATACACCTACTTCCAGCAGGTCGGCGGCCTCGACGTCTTCCCGGTGGCCGGCGAGCTGACCTACGGGCTGGAGCGTCTGGCGCTCTACGTGCAGGGCGTGGAGAGGGTGTACGACCTTGCCTACAACGACCCGCAGAGCCCCGCCTTCATGACCTACGGCGACGTCTTCCTGGAGAACGAGCGTCAGTTCTCGGCCTATGAGCAGGAAGCGGCGGACGTCAGCCTGCTGAAGCGCGAGTTCGAGGACATGGAGCGCGAAGTGCCGCGGCTCCTAGCGACGCGGGGCCGCCTGGGCCAGCGCCTGGCCCTGCCGGCGTACGACCACGTGCTGAAGGCCTCGCACCTGTTCAACCTGATGGACGCCCGCGGCGCCATCGCGGTCGCCGAACGCCAGAGCTACATCGGCCGTATCCGCGACCTGTGCAAAGCCTGCGCAGAGGCCTGGCTCGAGAATCAGGGCGAGAACGCCCCGGCGGCGTCCTAGGCCATGCCGCAACTCCTGCTCGAGCTCCTGTCGGAGGAGATACCGGCCCGCATGCAGGCCGGCGCCCGGCGTGACCTGGAGCGGATGGCGCGTGAGCGCCTGACGGCCGCGGAGTTGCCCTTCGAGCGGGTGCGCAGCTTCGTCGGCCCCCGTCGCCTGGCGCTGGTGATCGACGGACTGGCGGCGGCGCAGGGCGATCGCGTCGAGGAGCGCAAAGGGCCGCGCGTCGGCGCGCCGGAAGCTGCGCTGGCGGGCTTCCTGCGCTCGACCGGCGTCGAGCAGGGACAGCTGGCCGAGCGCGACGGCGTCTGGTTCGCCACGATCTCCCGCGCCGGCCGCCCGACGCCCGAGATCGTCGCCCAGATGGTCGAGGAGATCGTCCGCACCTTCCCTTGGCCGAAGTCGATGACATGGGGCGCGGGCGGCCTGCGCTGGGTCAGGCCCCTGCAGCGGATCCTCTGCGTGTTCGACCGGCGCGTCGTCCCACTCGAGATTGACGGGATCGCCGCGGCGGACCTGAGCGAGGGCCATCGCTTCATGGGCGACGGCCGCCCGTTCCGCGCCTTGGACTTCGACGAATACCGCGAGGCGCTGGCCGGCCAGTTCGTCATGCTCGACGCCGCCGAACGAAAGGCGCGGATCGAGACTGCTGCGGCCGCGCTCTGCCGGGGCCGCGACCTCGAGCTCGTCGTCGACGACGGCCTGCTCGACGAAGTGGCGGGCCTCGCCGAATGGCCGGTTCCGCTGCTGGGCGACATGGAGGCCGCGTTCCTCGACCTGCCTCCCGAGGTGATCCGCACCTCGATGCGCACGCACCAGCGATATTTCGCCGTGCGCGATCGGGCGAACGGCCGCCTTGCGCCGCACTTCGTCGTGGTGGCGAATATCGAGGCGGCGGACGGCGGTGCGCTGGTCGCAGCCGGCAACGCCAGGGTGCTTTCGGCGCGCCTCGCCGACGCCAAGTTCTTCTGGGATGAGGATCGGCGCACCGGCTTCGACGCCTGGCTCGCCAAGCTGAAAGGCGTCACCTTCCACGCCAAGCTCGGGACGATGGCCGAGCGGGTGGCGCGCCTGGAGCGGATGACCGAGACCATCGCCGCGGCCGTCGGGGCGGACCGCAGACGAGCCCGCGAGGCGGCGCGTTACGCCAAGGCCGACCTCGCGTCCGGCATGGTCGCCGAGTTCCCCGAGCTGCAGGGCGTCATGGGCGCTTATTACGCCCGCGAGGCCGGCATGGCGGACCCGGTCGCCGATGCGATCGGCGAGCAGTACCGGCCCGCCGGTCCGTCGGACGAGGTTCCAGACACGCCGCTGGCGATGGCGTTGGCGCTGGCCGACAAGCTCGACACGCTGGTGGGGTTCTTCGCCATTGGCGAGAAGCCGACCGGTTCGCGCGACCCTTACGCCCTGCGCCGCGCCGCGCTCGGCCTGATCCGCATCGTGCTGAAGTCCGACGTGCGCCTGCCGATACGGCCCGCGGTGCGCGAGTGGTACCGGGGGCTGAAGACGTTCGCGGCGCCGGGGCGCGCCGTCTATGTCTCTGCCGACCGCACTACCGGCTGGATCGGCGCCGGCGCCGCCGAACGAGGCGAGGAGTTCGAGGCCTACCTGGCGGAACTCGAGCACGCGCTCACCACCGAAGCCGCTTACGTGATCGCAGTCGACGAGGATCGGCCGGTGGCGTTCGACCGCAGCGCCGTCTCGGCACGGCCGCCGTCGCAGCCGGTGATCTATCGCTTTCGCGGCGCCCGGGAGGTCGAAGGGGAGGTCACGGCCTTTCTCGTTGAGCGCCTGAAGGTGCAGCTGCGCGACCAGGGCGCCCGTCACGATCTCGTCGACGCCGTCTTCGCGCTGGGCGACGACGATCTGGTGCGCATCGTCCGCCGTATCGAGGCGCTCGCGCGGTTCCTGGCGACCGACGACGGCGCCAACCTGCTGGCCGCGTTCAAGCGCGCGTCCAACATCCTGGCCGCCGAGGCGAGGAAAGGCGGCCTGCCGAGCGGACCCGCGGCCGAAGCGCCGCGCGCCCCGCAGGAAGAAGCGGCGCTTTTGCGCCAGCTCAATGCGACGAAGCCACAGGTCGAGAAGTACCTTGCCGCTGAGGAGTTCGGCCCCGCGATGACCGTGCTCGCCGGTCTGCGGGAGCCGGTCGACGCGTTCTTCGACAAGGTGCTCGTCAATTCCGACGTCGCCGAGGAGCGCGCCAACCGGCTCAGACTGCTTGGCCAGGTCGTCGCGTTGATGGGCGAGGTCGCGGACTTCGGTCAGGTTTCAGGCTAACGGTGGAGAGGATTGGCGGCATGGTCGAGACTTTGACCAGGAAGCGCTTCGTCTACGCCTTCGGCGGCGGCTCGGCCGATGGCGACGCCTCGATGAAGGATCTCCTGGGCGGAAAGGGCGCGAACCTTGCCGAAATGTCGGCGTTGGGACTGCCGGTGCCGCCGGGCTTCACCATAACGACCGAGGCCTGCACTCACTTCTACGCCAACGACCGCACCTACCCGGCCTCCCTGCGCAGCGAAGTGACCGAGGCGCTCGCGCGCGTCGAGGCGCTGACCGGCAAACGCTTCGGCGACGCGGCGAACCCGCTGCTCGTATCGGTCCGCTCCGGCGCCAGGGCCTCGATGCCGGGCATGATGGACACGGTGCTGAACCTGGGCCTCAACGACGCGACGGTCGAGGGGCTAGCCCGCCTCGCCGGCGATCGGCGCTTCGCCTTCGACAGCTACCGCCGCTTCATCCAGATGTACTCGAACGTGGTGCTGAGCCTCGACCATCACATGTTCGAGGAGATTCTCGACGATCACAAGGACCGGCTAGGCTTCACGATCGACACCCAGCTCTCCGCCGACGACTGGGAAGGGGTGGTGGCCGACTACAAGGTGGCGGTCGAGCGGGAGAACGGCGAGCCGTTCCCGCAGAACCCTGAGGCGCAGCTCTGGGGTGCGATCGGCGCCGTCTTCGCGAGCTGGATGAACGAGCGGGCCAAGTTCTACCGGCGCATGCACGACATCCCCGAAAGCTGGGGGACTGCGGTGAACGTGCAGTCGATGGTCTTCGGCAACATGGGCGAGACCAGCGCCACGGGCGTGGCGTTCACCCGCAATCCCTCCACCGGCGAGGCTGCGCTCTACGGCGAGTTCCTGATCAACGCGCAAGGCGAGGACGTCGTCGCCGGCATCCGCACGCCGCAGTCGATCACGCGCGCCGCGCGCGAGGAGATGGGCGAGAAGGCGCCGTCCATGGAGGAAGCCCTGCCGGAGGTGTTCGGCGAGCTGAGAGGCGTCGTCACGCGCCTCGAACGTCATTACCGCGACATGCAGGACATCGAGTTCACCGTCGAACGCGGTCGGCTCTATATGCTTCAAACGCGCAACGGCAAGCGCACCGCCAAGGCCGCGCTGCGCGTGGCGGTCGATCTGGCTGAGGAGGGCCTGATCACCCGGCAGGAGGCGGTGATGCGGGTCGAACCCGCCTCGCTCGACCAGTTGTTGCACCCCACCATTGATCCGGCCGCCGAACGCAACGTGATCGCGGTCGGCCTACCGGCCTCGCCGGGCGCCGCAACCGGCAAGATCGTTTTCACGGCGGAAGAGGCGGAACGGCTGGGCGCCGCGGGCGAGGCGGTGATCCTGGTCCGTGACGAGACCAGCCCCGAGGATATTCGCGGCATGGACGCGGCGCGTGGCATCATCACTGCGCGCGGCGGCATGACCAGTCACGCGGCGGTGGTGGCGCGCGGCATGGGGCGGCCGTGCGTCTCCGGCGCGGGCGAGCTGCAGATCTACGAGAAGCAGGGCGAACTGCGCTGCCGCGGCCGCGTCTTCAGGGAAGGCGACCTCATCACCATCGACGGCGGCAAGGGCGAGATCCTGGCCGGCGCGGTGAAGATGGTCGAGCCGGAGCTGTCGGGCGACTTCGCCACGCTGATGACCTGGGCCGACGCGGCGCGGCGCCTGAAGGTTCGGGCGAACGCCGAGACGGCGACCGATGCGGCGGCGGCGCGGCAGTTCGGCGCCGAGGGCATCGGGCTCTGCCGCACCGAGCACATGTTCTTCGACGATGCGCGGATCGCGGCGGTGCGCGAGATGATCCTTGCCGACGACGAGCAGGGTCGCCGTGCGGCGCTGGCGAAGATACTGCCGATGCAGCGCGGCGACTTCGTGAAGCTGTTCGAGATCATGGACGGCCTGCCGGTCACTATCCGGTTGTTAGACCCGCCGTTGCACGAGTTCCTGCCGCACACCGAGGAAGACCTCGAGGCTGTCGCCAAGGCCACCGGGCTCGATGCGGCCAAACTCATGCGTCGGGCCAGGGAGCTGCGGGAGACGAACCCGATGCTCGGCCACCGAGGATGCCGGCTCGGCGTCTCCTATCCCGAGATCTACGAGATGCAGGTCCGTGCGATCATGGAGGCCGCGTGCGAGATCGTCGCGGCCGGCCGGCGAGCCCCGGCCCCCGAGATCATGCATCCGCTCGTCGCCAAGGGCGAGGAGATGGCGTTCCTGCGCCAGCTGACCGAGCGGGTCGCGTTGCAGGTCTGCGAGGAGCGGGTCTGCGAGATCGCCTACACCGTGGGCAGCATGATCGAGCTGCCGAGGGCCGCGGTCCGCGCCAACGAGATCGCCGCCCACGCCGAGTTCTTCTCGTTCGGCACCAACGACCTCACCCAGACGGCCTACGGCATCAGCCGCGACGACAGCGGGCGCTTTCTGAACGCCTACATCGACCGCGGAATCTTCGAGAAGGACCCGTTCGTCTCGCTCGATCAGGACGGCGTCGGCGATCTCGTGCGAATCGGCGTCGAGCGCGGCCGCGCGGCCCGGCCAGGACTCAAGCTCGGCGTCTGCGGCGAGCACGGCGGGGACCCCGCCTCGATCGCCTTCTTCGACGCGGTCGGCCTCGATTACGTCAGCTGTTCGCCCTACCGCGTGCCGATCGCCCGGCTGGCCGCCGCCCAAGCCGCGCTTCAGCGCGACGCTGCAGGTGACGCGCCAGCCTCCCTTGCTTAGCTCGGTCCCCTCGGTCGGGGAATCCAGCCATGACTGACTCCCCGCTCGAGGAGCTGGAGCACCAAGAGCACGCCGAGGAGGCGGCGCAGGCGGCGGAATCCGGCAATCCGCTCGTTTCGCAGGTGACTTTCACTATCGCCGTGTTGGCTGTGGTCGCCGCCATCTCGGCGAGCCTCGAGACCACCGAGAGCGACGCGGCCATCACGGCCAAGAACGACGCCGTCCTGGCCCAGGATCGGGCCACCGACCAGTGGAGCTTCGAGGATTCGAAGAACCTGCGCGCCAAGATGTTCCAGATCGCCGCCGACTTCGGTGGCCCGCGCGGCGCGGTATATGCGCGCTCCGCCGCGCATGAAGCATCCGACCAGGCGAAGGCGCGGGCCGACGCCAGGGCGTTCGAGAAAGAGCGCGACCGTGCGCTGGCGCGCGCCGAGGTTCACGAGATGCGCCACGGCCGCCTGACCGTGGCGTCGACGCTGTTGCACATGTCGATCGCCATCGCCACGCTGGCGATCCTGCTCAATCGCCGATGGCCATGGTTCGTTGCGCTGGCCCTCGGCGCCGGCGGCCTGGCGGTGGACGCCCTGGCGTACCTTTAGCCTAGCGTCCGGCTGCAGCTGGGCGTCGCCCGGAGGTCGCCGGTGCAGGCGCCGCGGCGCGCCTAGCGGCGTCGACCAGCGCCTGGCTCGCGTCCTCCAGCGGACCGACGCCGCCGCAATCGACCCTTCGACGCACGGTGAGGCCGAGGCCGGAATATTCGAGCGTGCACAGCTCGTCTACCGCGCCGACGACAACCTGTCCCGTGGACGCCGCCGACGGCTCGGCGGGCGGTTCAGTCATCGGTGCGAGCGCGGTCGCCTTCAGCTGCAGGAACCGCCGCCAGGGAATTTGGCCGAAGGCGCGGGTCACATCGCCTGGATGCTCTCGATCGGCCGTCCGCTCGATCATCGCCTGCGCGGGCTCGCCTGTCGCCACGACCGCAAACTGGGCCACGAAGGTCGGCCCAAGTCCGCTGCGCACGTAGCGCAGAACCTCGGCCTGGTACGCGTCGACGGCAGGCAGATCGAGGTCGTGGCCCCAGCCCGGCCCCTCGGGCGGGTTGGCCCGCGGAAGCGCCTCGGCCGCAGGCGAGCGGTCGGTGGGCCAAGCGTAGCCGTCGCGCCTAGCGGCGGCGGCGGTCTGCGCAGCAGCCGGGCTGGCCAGCGCCAGCACGATGAGAGCTGTGGCGAACCGGCATTGCATGCGTCGGGTCCAAGCGCTGCGCGAGCGTCGCATGCGGAGGGGCGGCGCGCAACTCGCCGACACTCGCCTCGGACGGGGCCCGCGGCGCGGGGTGTCGCTACTCGCGGAGCAGCGGCAGGGAGAGACCAGACGCAGGGCGCGCAACCAGCAGCTCGCGGCGAAAGCGGAACAGCTCGGCTGGTCGCCCGCCGGTCTCCACGTCCATGCGGCCCAACCCTTCGACGAGTCCCGTGCGCTCGACCACCCGGCGGAAGTTCTGCTTGTGCAGCGCCACGCCTGAGATCGCCTCCACCGCTCGCTGCAGCGCCGAAAGCGTGAACGCCTCCGGCATCAGCTCGAAGATGACCGGCCGGTACTTCAGCTTGCCGCGCAGTCGAGCCAGGCCCGTGGCGAGGATGCGGCGGTGGTCGGAGATCATCGGCGCGCCCAAGCCGATGGCGCTGGGTTCGGCGGGAGCGCCGCCCTGGGCGCGGGAGCGGTCGCGCGCGGCCTCGGGCGCCAGCGCCGCTTCGTAAAGCAGTTCGTACCGCTCGAGCACCCGCTCCTCGTTCCACGGCGACCCATCGGCTGCGAACAGCAGCCGGATCCGCGCCAGACGTGACTCCGAGCGGCCGGCCCAGTCCATCAAGGCGGGGACGATGCGCTCGTCGATGATCTCGGGACGACCACGCCGCCAGTCCTCCCACGGGAAGAAATCCAGGAACGGCGTCCAGGCGGAGTCCGGCGCCTCCGTCTCCCGCGCCACCGGCGCGAGCGCGAGGTACCCGACGGAGATCACCCGCGCCGCGCCCGCGCCCACGTCAGCCAGCGGCGCTTCGCGGCCCTTGTCTCCGAACGTGTAGAGCTGCTCGACGAACCCGAGCTCGAACCGGGTCTGGCGGGTGACGAACTCGCGCAGGGCCAGCTCGAAGGTGCGGTGTCCGTCCGGATCAAACGGGCCAAAAGGCAGGCCCACAAGCGGCGAGAGCGCGCCGTGCACCCGCGGCCGGACAGTCAGCGCCACCGCCTCGCCATCCTTAAGGGCGATCACCACGGCCGACAGCCCGATGACGATCTCGGTCGACATGCCTCAGCGCCCGAACGGCACTTCGAACGGCGATCCTTCGGCCGCCATGCCGTTGCCGCCCATCGCCTCGACCGCTTCCAGCATGCGCCCCTGGCGGTTCAGTATCTCGTCGGCCAGCGCGACGATCCGGCGGTTCGGGTAGGCGCTGGGCGAGGCGCGCCGCATCGCAAGCGCGATGTCGAGCTCCTGGACGTCGGGGTTGCGGGCGCAAGCGATCGCGAAGGCGCTGGCGGTGGAGCGGCTTATGCCGGCCCAGCAGTGCACCACCATCGGCGCCTCGCCGCGCCAGCCCTCCGCGAAGGCGAGCACCTGCTCCACCGTCCGGGAATCGGGCGCGACGAGCCCGTCGGTCGGAATCGCAATGTCGTCGACGCCCAGCCGCAGGTGATGGGCCACGCTCGGCAGGGCCGGCAGCTCGTCCCGGGGGCTCAACAAAGTGATCACATGCGAGGGTCTGCGGCTCGCGACCACTTGGTCGAGGCGGCTGAGGGGGGTCACGATCAACACCATCGGCGTTCAGCCCCGCGCCGCTATCGAGAGCGCCTGGTAGCGATCGAGATACAGCGCCTGCGCATCGGAAGCGCTGGCCGGTTCGATTCTGAGCGTGCAGCCGGGCGGGGGCGCGCCGAACAGTTCCAGGCCTTCATCGTGGACGAATCCGGCGATCTGGGTGGCCTCGAAGAACGCGCTGGCGCGGTCGGCGGACTTGATGAGCGTCCGGATGTCGGCCGGGATGCGGGCGGGCAGTCCGAAGCGCAGATGGATCGCTGTCTCCAGCCGCTCCTCGAATGCGCGATAGTCGAGGCCGAGCGCGGCCTTGAACGGCGAGATCATGTCGCCGATGACGTATTCTGGAGCATCATGCAGCAGAGCCGCGAGGCGCCAGCGCGGGTCGAGGCCGGGGCGGATATGCGCGGCGATCGCTTCCACCACCACCGAATGCTGCGCGACCGAGAAGGCGTGGGCGCCGATCGTCTGGCCATTCCACCGCGCGACCCGGGCGAGACCGTGGGCGATGTCCTCGATCTCGATGTCGAACGGCGACGGCTCCAACAAGTCGAGCCGCCGACCCGACAGCATTCGCTGCCAGGCGCGCGGCGCGTCGAGCTTCCTGCGTCTGGCGGGCCCACGGACCACGGCGGGAAAAGCTCCTCTACGGAAAGCGACACAGACGCCCTCTAGCACGAGCTTCACGCGGAACCACCGACAAGAGCCGCGCTTGACAAACATCAACGCGCGGCGCGGCTTTCCCTGAGAGGCTCACAGCACGGAGAAGGGCATGGATTGGGCGCGGGTGATGGTGCCGCTCTCGGGCGGGGAAAGCGACCGGCGAGCCGTTGCGGCGGCGGCGGCGTTGGCTGAACCTTTGGGTGCTGAACTGCTGTGCGTGCATGCGCCGCCCGACGTGGCGGATCTGATCCCGTGGATGGGCGACGGTTTCATGGGCGGCGTGCAGGCCAGCGCCATCGACGCGATCCGCGAGGCCGGCGCCGAGGGAGCGAAGGTCGCCCGGGAGATATTCGACTCCGTGCCTTACGCGAAGAAGACCTTCCAGGCGCTCACGTCGCCCGTCTGGTCTGCCCTGGCGCTGATATGTCGGCTCTCTGACGTCGTGGTGTTCGACGACGCTTCCGCCAAGGGGAAGGGGCCGCTGGCCGAGACATTCCAGCAAGTCGTGGCCGACGAGCAGCGCCCGACGTTCATCCTGCGCGAGGGGTTCACGGTCGGCGGGGTCGTGGCCGTCGCCTGGGACGGCGGCAAGGAGGCGAGCCGCGCGGTGCGCGTCGCCATTCCGCTCCTGGAGCGGGCTTCGCGGGTGGTCATCCTTTCCGCGCCGCAAGCCGCCTCGCGCACGTTCGACCCCAACGACTTGCGGCTCTACCTCGAGGCCCGCGGCGTGAAGAGCGAGGTGCAGGCCGTCGAAGGCGCGGGCGACGCCGCGCCACGCCTCCTGAAAGCCGCCAACGACTGCGGCGCAGCTGTCATGGTCGCCGGCGCGTTCGGCCACCCGCGCCTGCAGGAGTTCGTGTTCGGTGGCGCGACGCGAACGTTCCTGGGCGCGACGGCGCCCTCGCTCTTCATCTCGCACTAGACCTTCAGGTAGCGCCGATGGCCCAGCCTCAGCTCTCACGCATTGTCATGCGCCTTGCCCGCAACCCCGGCACCGAGTTCGCCGAGGGCGACGACCACCGCGGCTACGCCCTCGTCGCGCCGTTGACGTCCGACGGACATCTGGACCCGACGGCGTACACGAAGGCCAAGAGCGCCTGCAGCGTGCGACGGTTCGCTCCCGACGAGGACCCGGCCGACGGCAAGCTGGTGCATCAGGGCCAGCGCTGGTTCTTCGACTACGAGGGCGCGGCGGATGCGGGCGACGAGCCGGTGTTCCGCCTCGGTCAGCATCGCTTCGCGGTCGGCGAATACGTCAGCGTCACCGACGAGGACGGACGCCTGCTGACCTACAAGGTGACGGAGGTGAGCCCCGTCTGAGGCCTCGCGCGCCGCAGCCGTTCTAGAAGTTCGCGCGCTGGGTGATCGCGCCGTCGACCACCATGTTGATGCCGGTGGTGAAGGCCGAGAGCGGGCTCGCGAGGAACACGGTCGCGGCGGCGATCTCTTCCGGGGTGGCCATGCGGCCGGTGGGGTTGCGGGCGAGCATGGCCTTGAAGAAATCCGGCGCGCGGTCGCGCGTCACGCCCCAGACGCCGCCGTCGAACAGCACGGTGCCGGGCGAGACCACGTTGCAGCGCAGGTGTCTCGGCGCCGCCTCCCGGGCGACGCCCTTGGCGAAGTGGATCAGCGCCGCCTTGATAGCACCGTAGGCCGACGGGGCGGCCGCCTCGGCGGCGGACACCGACGAGGTGATGATGAAAGCTGCGTCACCGTTCTGGGCGCCGGCCTTCTCGAGGAAAGGTCGCGCCGCTTCGAGCGCGCGCACCGCGCCCATCAGGTCGACATCATACATCAGCTTCCAGTCTTCCTCGCTGGCCCCACGGGTCAGCGCGCTGGCGTTCGACACGAGGATGTCGAGCCCGCCCATGCGCTCGGCGGCGTCCGCGATCCAGGCCTTCAGCGCAGGTCCGTCGGCGATGTCCACGGCCGCTCCGAACGCCGGGCCGCCCTTGGTGGCGATGGCGGCGACCGCTTCGTCGACGCCGGCCTGACCCCTAGCGCAGAGCGCGACTTGCGCCCCTTCCGCGGCGAGCAGCTCGGCGATCGCGCGTCCGATGCCGCGCGATGCGCCTGTGACGATCGCCCTCTTGCCCTTCAATTGCAGGTCCACGCGCCTAGCCTCCCGTGATTGTCTTGGCTGCTTAAGGCCCGCGCGCACCGGCGCCAAGCATCGTCGGCGCCTCGCCAACAGCTCCCGCACCGGCCGAGCCGGGCCCCGTGCTGTGGCGGCGCTGCCACGGCGGGCCAAGACTGCGGCAAAGCTTGGGAACGCCTTGCGTAGTGTGACGCTTCGCCGCTGTCGCGCCGCGAAAAGGTCCTGCGGCCCCACGCACGTGGGGATTGGGAGGCCCGACTCGGCCAAATCGCCAGGAGTGATCTTCGATGAAGAGTGTCAAACTGCTTGCCGCAGCGATCGCGGGGACGGTCGGCTGTGCGGCGGGCGCCGCGTCGGCGCAGCCGCCCTGGGGACCGCCGCCCTGGGCGCAGCCCCAGCCGACGTACAGCTGGACCGGGCCCTACGTCGGCCTCAACTTTGGCTGGGATAGTCCCGAGACGAAGGCGGGCGTCGGCGCCGCGAAGGTCAATCAGACCACCGGTCTCGCCACAGGCTCAGGCGGGACCGCCACCGTGCCGCCGTCGTTCGGTACGACCAGCCCGATGGACTTCAGCAACTCGACCGCCGTCGGCGGCCTCGACCTCGGCTACAACCGCCAGATGGGCAGGTATGTCCTGGGCGTGGAAGGCGATCTCGAGGACCAGGGCGCCCAGAGTTACGGCCAGTCGAGCGGCTATACGCTGCCGGCCACTGCGCTCACCACCGGAAGCGGCGTCGCCATCAACCGCTACACCGTTCCCGCTCTCACCGCGACGATCCGGGGCCGGGCGGGCATGGTGTTCGGGCGGACCCTGGTCTACGCGACTGGGGGGCTCGCCATCGCCGATGTGCGGCAGGAGGCGGACTACATCTACGCCCCGTTCCCGACCAGGGCGGCGGCGGCGGCGAACCCAGCGAGCGCGTTCGGCCCCTTCCAGAACTTCGCCAGCCAGCGCCAGGTGCTGGTCGGCTGGACCCTGGGCGCCGGCGCAGAGTGGCGGATCAACCGTGCGATCAGCATCGGCGCCGAGTACCGGCATCTCGACTTCGGGTCGTCGAACTTCGTCGGCGGCGCGTTCACAGGGCCGAACGGCGTCTCCGAGGTCACGCGGCTCAGCTACGGCGACGATCAGGTGCTCGCCAAGCTCAACTTCCACTTCTGACGTGCGAAGGGGCGGCCGCCGCAAGGCGACCGCCCCTTCAATTTCGCCGGCCGCTGGCCGCGGCCCGCTACATCTGTCCCGGCCGCGCGCCCGAGCCTTCACGGCGCGCGAGGAACGCCAGACGTTCGAACAATTGCACGTCCTGCTCGTTCTTCAGCAGAGCGCCGTGCAGTGGCGGGATCAGCTTGGTCGGATCCTTTTCCTTCAGGGCGTTCTCGTCGATGTCCTCGACCATCAGCAGCTTCAGCCAGTCGAGCAGCTCCGAGGTCGACGGCTTCTTCTTCAGGCCGGGAACCTTGCGCATGTCGTAGAAGATGCGCAGCGCTTCCGCGACGAGCTTTTGCTTGATGCCTGGATAGTGCACGTCGATGATCTTGCGCATCGTCGCGTCGTCGGGGAAGCGGATGTAGTGGAAGAAGCAGCGGCGCAGGAACGCGTCTGGCAGCTCCTTCTCGTTGTTCGAGGTGATGATCACCACCGGCCGGATCTTGGCCTTGATCGTCTCGTCGGTCTCGTAGACGTAGAACTCCATCCGATCGAGCTCCTGCAGGAGGTCGTTCGGGAACTCGATGTCCGCCTTGTCGATCTCGTCGATCAGCAGCACCGGGCGCACGTCGGCGTCGAAGGCTTCCCAGAGTTTGCCGCGCTTGATGTAGTTGCGCACGTCCTTCACACGCTCGTCGCCGAGCTGCGAGTCACGCAGGCGGGTCACCGCCTCGTACTCGTACAGCCCTTGAAGGGCCTTGGTGGTGGACTTGATGTGCCAGGTGATCAGCGGCGCATCGAGGGCCTTCGCCACTTCATACGCCAGCACGGTCTTGCCGGTGCCGGGCTCGCCCTTGATCAGCAGCGGCCGTTCCAGCTGGATCGACGCGTTGACCGCAATCTTGAGGTCATCGGTCGCCACATAGTCCGCCGTGCCTTCGAAACGCTCGCTCATTCATCACTCCCGGGCCAGCGAATTGGCTCGAACAGTTGTTCAAATCGAGCCCACCCTAAAGGGCCGGGCGCGACATTCAAGCGCGATTGCTGCGGACGTGACGTTTCGGCGGTGGATTGCCGAGCTCGCGGATGGCGTCAGTCCGCGGCCAGCGCCGCGGCGACCTCGGCCATCGTGGCTTCCCAGAGGCCGAAGGCCTCGGGCAGAAAGATGCGCGCCTGAGGGTACCAGGGCATCCGATCGGGCGTACCGAGCCGTGTCCAGGCGCCGGGCACCGAGACGATCCAGGTCGGTGCGCCGCACGCCGCCGCAATGTTCGACGTGGCATTGGCGAAGCCGAGCGTGAGGTCTAGCGCCGCGCAGAGCGCGGCGACATCGTCGAGGTCGTTCTTCAGGTCGATCCCCTCGGGGGTCCAGAGCCGCACGCCGAGCTCGCGCTCCGCCCAGGCGATCTCGGCCTCGCAATCGCCGTACTGGATGTTGACGAACGCGCAGCCAGGCGTCCGGAGCACCGGCGCCCAGAGCTCGAACGGCGAGTAGTATCGCTGGCGCCCCGAGTCGAGCTTCATGCTCTTCCAGAGCACGCCGACCTTGCGTCCGTCGCCGGCGACGGCCAGCTCGCGCCGCCAGTGTGCGACGCGCGATGGGGCGGGCTTCAAGTAGCCGACGCGGTCCGTCGGGAAGGACGCCAGGTCGCGGCGGAACTGGCGCAGCGGCGAGGCGAGGGGCGCCCACAGATCGATGTCGCGCCGCCCGTCGAGGGCCGGCGCGCCGCGGTAGGTGCGGCCCTGGACCGCGTAGGTCGCGTGGCCGAGCACCTCCACAGTCGGAAACGAGCGCTGGAACAGCGGTGTGAGCCGCGGCTCGACCGCCAGGACCAGCCGCCCGTCCGGCCCGAGCGCGTCGAGGACGTCGGGCAGCATGTTCGCAAACAGCACCTCGTCGCCCAGCCCCTGTTCGCCCATCAGGACAAGCGTCTTGCCCGCCAGGTCCGCGCCGGGCGTCCAGCGCGGCGCGTTGATGAGGAACAGTGTCGCGCCGGCGAAGTTCGGGTCGAGCCTGGCCTCGTAATCGTCCCAGCCGTCGCCGAGCCGTCCCTGGGCGATGGCGATGGTCGATCGGGCCAGCCGCATCATCAGCCTGTCGTCCTCGGCCGTCGCATCCAGCATCGCGGCCTCGCAGTCGACCAGCGCGCCGTCGAGTTCGCCCAGCGCGAGCCTGGCGTTGCCGCGGTTGTAGCGCGCTTTGGCGAAGCGCGGATCGAACCGCAGCGCCTCCTCGTAAAAGGTGATCG
This sequence comes from Pseudomonadota bacterium, assembly GCA_021816155.1. Lineage (GTDB taxonomy): Bacteria > Pseudomonadota > Alphaproteobacteria > Caulobacterales > Caulobacteraceae > Acaudatibacter. The sequence goes on from JAKAZA010000039.1 coordinate 25,922, forward strand.
CGGTCGTAACGTCGCCCTGCTCGCAGACCACGGTGCCGAGCGTGTTCCAGAGCAGCGGGTCCGTCGGATTTGCGTGGATCGCCGTCTTCAGGATCTCGATCGCGTCGGCGCCGCGGCCCTGGTCGCGGATGGCGCAGGCGAGGTTGTTGAGGGCCTCCAGCGAATCCGGATGCGTCGCCAGGTAACGGCGGAAGAGCTGCTCAGCCACGTCCTTCATGCCCATCCGGAAGGCGAGGCGGCCCAGGTCGTTCGCCACCTCGGACTGGTCCGGCAGCAGCGCCAGCGCGCTCTGGTAGCACTTGAGGGAGTTGGTGAAATCGCCGGCGCGCTCGCGGGCGACCGCCAGCACATACCATCCCATTCCGGAGCGTTCGTCCTGGTGCAGCGCCTTCAGCGCCCACTCGGCGCCCGTCTGGGGATCGCCGGCGCGCAGGGCCTCGACGGCCCGGCGCAGCATCGGCACGACGGCCAGAGCCTTGAGTTCGGCGATCGCCCCCTCGAGCTTGGCGAGCGCCGCACCGGAAGCAGCGTCGTCGGTCTCGGTTGTGGCGTTCGGCGCCACGGCGCCGAGGGCGGCCGCGGAGGCGGAGGATTGCGCGAGGGATCTTGGTGTCATCACACGGGCGAATCGAGGCGGCGCGAAATCGGCGTCCGCCCCTGACAACACGCCAGCGCGCTTAAGCTGCCGTTAAGGCGTCTCTCGTTCGCCTCAAGGCGCCGTTAACCATGTCGCTTTAGCGTGCCGAAAGCTCCGGTCGCCAAGGTTCAACGGCGAGGCTGGAGCCGCCGGCCGGCTAGAACGGGGGCCGACACCGTACCGGAGACGAAGTCGATGCCGCTGAAACTGTCGCTGAAACCTGGGGAGAAGTTCGTCCTCAACGGCGCGGTCGTGCAGAACGGGGACCGGCGCAGCGCGCTCTTGCTGCAGAACAAGGCTTCGGTCCTGCGCGAGAAGGACATCATGCAAGCCGACGAGGCGAACACGCCTTCGCGGCGCATATACTTTCCAGTAATGATGATGTACCTCGATCAGGCAGACTCGCAACGTTACCAGGACGAGTTCGTCAAGCGCCTGTCAGAATTCATGGGCGCTGTGCGTAACCCTGAAATCCTCGCGGATTGCGTCAATATCTCGCGGCACGTGATGACGAAGGAGTACTACAAGGCGCTGATGTTGTGCCGCAAGCTGATCGAGTACGAAGACGAGAGGTTGGGGAATGTCGCTCCGCGCGTACCAGCAGGCAGCGCAACGGGCTGAGACGCCCAGGGACGTCGAATATCGTCTGTTCAGCGTGATCACGCGCGCGCTGATGGACGTCAAGGACAAGCCTCGCAGCGACATCCAGGCCTGGATGCGCGCGCTGCATTGGAATCGTCGGCTATGGGCCCAGCTGGCCGACGACTGCGCGCAGGCGGAGAACACGCTGCCCGAGGCCACGCGCGCGCAAATCATCTCGCTCAGCCTCTTCGTGCACCGCACGTCGAGCCAGGTGATGCGCCAGGAAGCCAGCATCGACGACCTGATCGAGCTCAACCGCACCATGATGCAAGGGCTCGCCGCTCGACCTGAGCCGGTCTGATCCGACCCGGCAAGTTCTGCCGGGCGAGCTGAGACCCGGCAAAAAGCGCCGCGTCCGAGATCGCGACTGACAGGGCGATAGTTCAATAGAATCAGATGATAAGCGCTGAATTTGGCGCGGCGCGCAGCTTGCTCTTGCGAGTTCGGGCAAAACGCCCCCGGCGCCCACGGGGTCCGGACACCTCGAAAAGGAACTGTCGTTATGAGCTTTAGCGTCAACAACAACCCGGGCGCCCTCGTCGCCCTGGAAAACCTGAACCAGACCAGCCAGCAGCTGCAGCAGGCCCAGAACATCGTCTCCACGGGCCTGGCGATTTCCTCGGCCAAGGACAACGGTGCG
>JAKAZA010000040.1 GCA_021816155.1 Pseudomonadota bacterium
GATCTCTGAACGCGCCCGACACCTACATGGACAAGATCGCGTGCGGTCCGGGCTATCCGGCTGGGGTGATCGACCTCGACGCCACGCCCGCCGACAACGCGCGCTCGCTCGCCCGGGCGAAGGGGGTCGATACGGCGCACCTGACCGTCTGCGTGCTCGACCGTCCGCGCCACACCGACATCATCGCCTCGCTGCGCAGCGCCGGCGCCAGGGTGCATCTGATCACCGACGGGGACGTCGCCGGGGTGATGAACACCGCCGATCCCGAGACCGGAGTCGACCTCTACATCGGGCAGGGCGGCGCGCCTGAGGGCGTTCTGGCCTGCGCCGCGCTGAAGTGCGTCGGCGGCCAGTTCCAGGGCCGTCTCGTGTTCCGCAATCCTGACGAGCGGGCGAGGGCGGAGCGGCTCGGCATCACCGACCTCGACAAGAAGTACGACCTGCACGAAATGGTCCGCGCCGACGCCATCTTCGCGGCCACTGGCGTCACCAAAGGCGCTCTGCTGGATGGGGTGAAGCGGTCCGGCGCGTTCGTGACCACCCATAGCCTCGTCATGGACTCCTCGACGCGCACGGTGCGCGAGGTGCGCATGCGGCGCGCGCTCTGAGGCGATGGGGCTCGCCGTCGCCCGTCCGGGTCCGCCGGCCGCGCCGGACGACTTCCTCGGCGTCGCCCGGTCGGTGTCGGGGCGGCGATGGCGGGCGCGCGCGGCCGACGGCGCGGCGGTGCGCGAGGCGGCTCGACGCCTGGGGCTGTCGGAGCCGCTGGCGCGGGCGCTGGTCTCGCGCGGGATCACGGCGGACGGAGGCGAGCATTACCTCAGGCCGACGCTCCGCGCGCTTTTCCCCGACCCGTCCAGCTTCCTCGGCATGGACGAGGCGGCCAGGACGCTGATCGACGCGATGGAGGACCGTCGGCCGACGGTCGTCTTTGCAGACTACGACGTGGACGGCGCCTCCAGCGCCGCCTTGCTGGTCCGCTGGTGGCGCGCCATGGGCCGCGAGCTGCCGATCTATGTTCCCGACCGGCTGACCGAGGGCTACGGTCCGAGCCCGGCGGCATTCCGCCGTCTGCGCGAGCAAGGCTATGAGCTGGTTGTGACGGTCGACTGCGGCGCGGCCGCTTACGACGCACTGCAGGCGGCCGGCGAGATCGGGCTCGACGTGGTCGTGATCGACCACCACCTGATGCGCGAGACGCCGCCGCCCGCCCGCGCGCTCGTCAACCCCAACCAGCCCGGCTGTCCGTCCGATCAGGGCGTGCTGGCCGCGGCCGGCGTCAGCTTCGTGCTTCTGGCGGCGCTGGGCCGCGAGGCGCGACGACGCGGGTGGTTCGCCGACGGTCCCGAGCCGGACCTGCGCCAATGGCTCGACCTCGCCGCGCTTGGGGCGATCTGCGACGTCACACAGCTCACCGGGTTCAACCGGGCTCTGGCCTCGCAGGGCCTGAAGGTGATGTCACGCTGGGCCAATCCGGGCCTCAGGGCGCTTGTCGACCTGGCCGGGGCGCATGGACCGGCCGGCGTGTTCCACGCTGGCTTCATTCTTGGTCCGCGGATCAACGCGGGCGGCCGCATCGGCCGGGCGGACCTGGGGGCCCGGCTGCTCTCCACCGATGACCCGGGCGAGGCGCAGGCGCTCGCCGAGGAGCTGGATGCGCTGAACGCCCAGCGCAAGGCGGTTGAGGCCGAAATCCAGGAGGCGGCGATCGCGCAGATCGAGCGCGCCGCGAATTTCGATCCCGGAGCGCCGGCGATCGTCGTCGCGGCCGAGGACTGGCATCCAGGCGTGGTCGGCATCGTCGCGAGCCGCCTTCGCGAGCGCTATCGCCGGCCGGTCGTCGTGATCGGGCTCGATCGCGTCGCCGATGTGGGCAAAGGCTCGGGCCGGTCGCAGCCGGGCGTGAACCTTGGGCGGGCGGTGCAGGCTGCATTCGACGAGGGGTTGCTGCTCGCGGGCGGCGGCCACGCCATGGCGGCGGGTCTGACGATCCGCCCGGCCGCTGTTCCCGAGTTCCGCGCCTTTCTCTGCGAGCGCCTCTCCGGCGAAATGGCCAGCGCCGAAGCCGAGGACGCCTACGAGATCGACGCGCTGGTCACGCCTGGCGCCGCGGCGCGGCCGCTCTATGAGAGCTTTCGGGCGCTCGAGCCGTTCGGTCCGGGCAACCCCGAGCCGACATTCGCACTCGCCGGCGTGCGCATCGAACGTGTGACGCCGATGCGCGGCGGTCATCTGCGCTGCACGCTGGCCGCGCCGGGCGGCGCTTCGCTGCGCGCCATCGCCTGGCGCAGCGCCGACACGCCGGTCGGCCGCCGTCTGCAGGCCGCGGGAGGCGCCGTTCATGCTGCGGGCAAGCTGAAGCCCGACGACTGGAATGGACGCAGCAGCGTCGAGCTGGAGATCGAGGATCTGGCCGACCCGCGCATGGCGTGACGGCCGGGGCCCGCACGGACGAATGACTGAGCGGCCGATGGGAAACGAAAAGGGCGGCAGGGGCGTCGACGAAGCTCTGGACGCACTACAGACGGGTTGTCCAGAGCCGGACGCTGAACGCTACGCTACGTACAAGGTTACTGAAATCCACGGGACGATCGTCGACGCCCCTGCCGAAGTAACGCGCCTACCCGAGGGACTGGGGACGGCGCGACGCGCCCGGCGGAAGGGAGGACCGCCGGGGGGAACTCGACCTAGCCGAATCTGCGCTCGAGGGTGCGTGGCGCGGGGAAGGTGGCGATGCTGCGGCCTTCGTTCGCCGCATGCGGCGGCGCCACCGCCCCGATCGGGACCTCCTCGACAGAGATGGACTTGAATGGACTGACCACCAGGCGGGCGTTCTCGCCGGGGCGCAGGTCGCGTGACACGGAGTAGTCACCGAAATCCTCGGTGAGCTTCACCACCTGGCCGCTGCCGAGCACGTTTTCGATGAAGATCAGGGTGGTCATGTGAGCCGTTTCCTTCTGAGCTCTTGCTAGGCGGCGTCGGCGTGGGTCGGCGTCGGATCGGGAGTGAGGCGGAGGGGACCACCGGGACGGGCGCCCGGGGCGTCGCCGCGGTGCGAGATTGTGGAGTGCGTCGAGCACGCATAGGAGACGGCGTCGTCGGCCAGGTCGCCGCGTCCGCCCGCCCGCTCCATCAGGCCGAGCAGGGTGGGGTGCCGCAGCACGGACAGGGCCCCGTCGAACACGCTGCGGCGCAGCGGTTCGGCGTGGAGGAAGAGTCTCGGCCGCAGGATGCGTTCGGCCGAGCGGCCCGGGCAGTTGCGGTGCGTCCGCTCGATGAGCGCGATATCGTCTGGCAGGCTGTGTCCGTGAGCGCGCCCCGTCGGCGCGCCGCAGCAGCAGACGATCAGGTGCGGCCGCCGTCCACTGGCGAGGAGCGCCTGTCCCCACGCCCAGGCCCCGGCGGCGTCGCTCAGGTCCACCGCAGCGGTGACGATGCGGCCTCGGCAAAGGCCGATGTTCCGATGCAGGCCCGCGAGCCGACTGGCGTCCCGATCAGCGAGGGTCACACTCGCGCCTTCGGTCGCCACAAGCCGCGCAACGTCGAACGCAATCGCGGCGTCGATGCCGGTCACCAGAACCTGCAAATGCTCAAGGGAAGAGATCGACATGGCGGCGGCTGGAAGCTGGAGGTGGGTTCTGATGGCGGGCTCAGGCGAAGTCGCGGAGCGAGAGGCGGACGGGCTCGTAGCCCCTGCCTTCGACGTAACGGCTGACGAGCCGGTCAATGTCCTTGTCCTTCATCGGCGCCTCGCGTCGGCGCGTCGACATCGGCGAGTGGCCCGAGCAGTACGAGCCGCTCCCGACGCGCAACCGGCCGCAGAATCCGAAGCTGGGCTGGTCGGGCTCGCCGATCGGCCAGCGGCACCCATGCTCGGACAGCGTGTGAATGGTGGCCGTGGGCCCAACTTCGAAGGCGACGCTGGGCGCGGTGGGGGTGGGGGCGCGCGCGGCGCGGGGCGCAGCAGAGGGAGTCCGCCGCACGCCGCCGGCGCTGGCCCGCAGGCGGATAGACGGACGGCCGCCGAGCGCATTGGGCCGGCTCGGGGCGTCGCGACCAGCGATGCCGAGCCGATGGACCTTGCCGATTACCGCGCTGCGGGAAACGCCGCCCAGCTGGCGCGCGACCTGGCTCGCGGAAAGGCCTTCTCGCCACATGCGGGTCAAGGCTTCGATGCGCTCTTCATTCCATTCCACGGCGGTGACTCGCTCTCGGTTCAGGCCAACCGGGTGGCTGGGGAGTGCGGTCCGCTCTGACCGCCGTTTCCGTCCCCCCGGTGTATTGGCAACCTACTCGGGCGGCCGGGATCGCACGATGCAACAAGCTGCCGCAGTGCTTAACAGGTGTGGTTAAGGTTGAATTAATACAGTATCGATACAGTATTTGCTAGCTTTGGACTGCGGCGGAACCGCGCACGCGACGGGTTCTCGCCAGCAGAGTTAACCATGCCCGCCGACGCAACCTCGAAGCGAAAAACGATTAGGTTGAATTGTGGCGGCTTTGGCATAATTCTGGCGGTTGTGGGGCGCGCCCCGGTTGCGCGGAACCAGCCCTGGCTCGGATGGGTTGCTTATGGGCTCGCGGTTGCCGTTAACCACACTGCTACGGCGCCGTCGGCCAGTTGGGACTGTGTAGTTTGTCCAATCGGGACGCGAATTTAGCAAATGGTGACAGCGACGAGGGCAGGCCGCGTCTTGTCAGAAGCGCGCTTCTGACAGCATTCGCCGAAGCCGCGAGGTCGCTTGGGCTCGACCCCTACCACATGCTGAGACGTGCCGGCGTTCCGGTTGCGGCGCTCGACCACCCGGACCACCTGATTCCGGCCGATCGGATTCATGCGCTGCTCGCCGACTGCGCCAGGGCCGCCAACAGCGAGGAGTTCGGCTTGCTGGTCGGCGCCGCCTATCGCCTGCCGCTCCTGGGCTCGCTGGGCCTGTTGCTGCGGGAGCAGGCGAGCGTCGGCGACGCGGTCACGGCGATGCGGCGCTACATGCGCCGCCAGGACGAGAACCTGGAGCTGCGCGCCATTCGCAAAGGCGACGGCCTCATGGTCGCGCCGGAACTGCTCAGCGCGCGCAGCCGCGGCAGCCGCCTGATGGTGGAAATGACGCTCACCGCGATGGTGCAGGTGTTCCGCGGCCTGCTCGGCAAGACCTGGAGGCCCGCCCACGTGGCGATCGCCTTGCCGCAGCCACGGGACCCCGGCGCCTACGCCGCGGTGCTTGGCCCGGTCGCCTGGGGCGCACCCGTCTCAGGGTTCGTGCTGACCGGCCAGGAGCTGGCGACGCGCCGGCCGGACGCGAATCCTGACGTCGCCCGCGAGCTCGCCCGTTTCATCGAGGCGAGCTCGCCCCCGCAGGGCGCATCCATGTCCGAGACCGTGCGCGGCCTGGTGGCGCGGCTGTTGCCTGGCGGCGAATGCACGGTCGACCGCGTGGCGGAATACCTTGGCGTCGACCGCCGAACCGTCCATCGGCGGCTGGCGGCGGAGGGCCGCTCCTTCAGCCTGATACTTGAGGAGACGCGTCGGGAGGTCGCCAGCTGGCAGCTGAGCCATGGGCGTCAGCCGCTGAGCGAGGTGACGTCGATGGTCGGCTTCTCGAGCCTCTCGACATTTTCGCGCTGGTTTCGCCAGGCGTATGGCGTGCAGCCCAGCGAATACCGGCGTCAGCGACAGGTGGCCTGAGGAAGCGCCGCCTCACCGCTCGCGCCGGCGGCCCAACATCGCTACATACGCGGCATGAGCCTCGACCGCCCGTCTCTGCAGTCGATCACCCCGTGGCCGCCCCGACTGCGGCTCGGGGTTAACATCGATCACGTGGCCACGATCCGCAATGCGCGCGGTGAAGGCTATCCTGATCCGGCGCGCGCCGCCGAAATCGCCATGGCCGCCGGCGCCGACGGGATCACCGCCCACCTGCGAGAGGATCGCCGGCACATCTCGGATTCGGACATCGAGACGCTGGCGGCCCTGACCCGCCGGCGAGGCAAGCCCTTGAATCTCGAGATGGCGGTCACCCCGGAGATGGAGGCGATCGCGCTCGCTCACCGGCCGCACGCCGCCTGCCTGGTGCCGGAGCGGCGCGAGGAGGTGACGACCGAGGGCGGCCTCGATGTCGTCATGCTCCGCGGCCGCGTCGCGCCATGCGTCGCGGCGTTGAGGGCCGCCGGCGTGCGGGTCTCGTTGTTCATCGAGGCGGACCCTGCGCAGATCAGGGCGTCCGCGGATGTTGGCGCACAGGTCGTTGAGCTCCACACGGGCGCCTATTGCCAGGCGGTGCGCGAGCGCCGTCCCGAGGCGTCGCGGCTGCTGGCGGCCCTGCGCGAGGGCGCCCGCGAGGCCGCAGCGCACGGGCTCGAGGTTCACGCCGGGCACGGCATTGACTACGAGACGGTGGGTCCGGTTGCAGCCATCCTCGAGCTCGCCGAGCTCAACATCGGTCATTTCCTGATCGGGGAAGCGATCTTCACCGGGCTCGATCCCGCGATCCGGCGAATGCGCGCCCTGATGGACGCGGCCAAGGGCGAGGTTGCGGCTTGACCGTCGGCGCTGCGTTCCTCGTCCCATGATCATCGGTCTGGGGTCCGACCTGACGGATATCCGGCGGATAGAGGCGACGCTGGAGCGGTTCGGCGAACGCTTCGTCATGCGCATTTTCACCGACGTCGAGCGTGAGCGCTCCGAGCGCAAGGCAGACCGCGCGGCGAGCTACGCGAAGCGTTTCGCAGCCAAGGAAGCCTGCGCCAAAGCTCTGGGCACGGGCCTCAGGGCCGGCGTGTTCTGGCGCGACATGGGCGTGTTCAACGCCCGGTCCGGCCAGCCGACGATGGTTCTGACGGGCGGCGCGGCGAAACGGCTGGCGGCGCTGACGCCGCCCGGCCGCGAGGCGCGCGTCCACCTCAGCCTCACCGACGACCATCCGTACGCCCAGGCGTTCGTGGTGATCGAGGCCATCGCCCCGCATGAGAGCGAGTTAACGGACGCGCGCCTTGCCGGGGCGCCCTCCAGCGTCTAGCAACGACGACAGCAATCCCCCTCACCGACGAGCGCATGACCGACGCAACCGCCAAGCCCGCGAGTCCCAAAAAAGGGGATGATAAGGGCGAAAAAAAGAAAGTCGGCGTCGTCGACGAGATGATCGAGATCGTCAAGACGGTCGTTTACGCGCTGCTTATCGCGCTGTTCCTCCGCATGATTCTCTTTCAGCCATTCACTATCCCGTCGGCGTCGGATGAGCCGAACCTGTACCAGGGCGACTACATCATCGTCACGAAGTGGTCGTATGGCTGGAGCTACCACTCGATCCCGTTCAGCCCGCACCTCTTCGACGGCCGAATCCTGTCCACTCCGCCAAAGCGCGGCGACATCGTCGTGTTCTGGAACGCGCCGGACAGCAAGGACTACATCAAGCGGCTGATCGGGCTGCCCGGCGACCGAATCCAGCTGAGGAGCGGGCTACTCTACATCAACGGGACGCCGGTGAAGGAGAAGCTGCTCGGCTATTCGATGGGCGACCTCCCCGGCGGCGTCGCGCCGGTGAAGATCCTTCAGGAGACCAATCCCGAGGGACGCAGCTACAAGATCCAGGAGCAGGCTTCAGGAGTCGAGGAGGCGGGCGATACGGGCGTCTACGTCGTCCCGCCGCACTGCTACTTCATGATGGGCGACAACCGCGACAACTCCGCCGACAGCCGGTTCGATCCGGGGCTGCCGCCTGGCGACCCGAAACTCGGCGGTTGCGCCTGGAACAGCGCCGTAGACGAGAGGGTCGGCTACATGACCGGCGTCGGCTTCGTGCCGGAAGAGAACCTCGAGGGGCGCGCTGCGATGGTCCTCCTGTCGTGGAACACCGGCAAGGGCGAGAACGATCCGTGCTGCGCGAGCCTGTGGAAGCCGTGGACGTGGATCACCTACGCAAGGCCGACCCGCTTCTTCAAGGTGCTGCAGTGAGACGAACCGCTGGCGCGGGAGAGCCGCTGCTTGGATAACCGTATGGCTGCAGTGGCGGAGCTGGAGCGCCGCCTCGGCCACGCGTTCGCCGACCGCGCCCTGCTCGAGAGAGCCTTGACCCATGCCAGCGTCGGCGACGGATCTCGCCGGGTCAACCACAACGAGCAGCTGGAATTCCTTGGCGACCGGGTGCTGGGCCTTGTCGCCGCCGAGGCGCTGACGGCGCACGAGCCGACCTGGCGCGAAGGCGAGCTCACGCGCCGCCACGCGGCGCTTGTCAGCGGCAAGACATGCGCCCACGTCGCGCGCGAGCTCGGCCTGCCAGCTGCGTTGCGCCTCGCCGGGTCGGCCAGCAAGCAGGGCGCGCGCGAGAACGACCGGATTCTCGGCGACGCGATGGAGGCGCTGATGGCCGCGGTTTACCTCGACGGCGGGCTCGAGGCGGCGAGGGCGGCGTTCCGCCATGCCTGGGCGGACACTCTGACCGCGGCGCTCGAGGCCGAGAGCCGCGAGGCGAAGACGGCGCTGCAGGAATGGGCCATGGCCCGTGGCTTGCCGCTCCCGGCCTATCGCGAGGTGTCGCGCTCCGGCCCGGCCCACGCGCCGGTCTTCTTCGTCGCGGTCGATGTCAGCGGCTTTCCGGTGGCCGAGGCGTCCGGCCGATCGCTGCGGGAGGCGGAGAAGGCGGCCGCGCGGTTGTTCCTCGAGCGCGAGCAGACAGCATGACGCGCGCCGGCTTCGCCGCCGTGATCGGCGCGCCCAACGCGGGCAAATCGACTCTGGTCAATCGCCTGGTCGGCTCGAAGGTGACGATCGTCACGCCGAAGGCGCAGACGACGCGGTTCCCGGTGCGTGGCGTAGCGATCGCGGGCGAGGCTCAGGTCGTGCTGGTCGACACGCCCGGGATCTTTCGTCCGCGCCGCCGCCTCGACCGCGCCATGGTCCGCGCCGCCTGGACGGGCGCACGCGAGGCGGACGCCATCGTTCATCTGGTCGACGCCGAAGCCGAGCTCGCCGCCGCGGGTTCGTCGGCCAAGGCGGCCGATCGGCGCGCCGCGGAGGATGTCCGCACGGTGACGCAGGGGCTGAAAGACGCCGGCCGGGGCGCCATCCTGGCGCTGAACAAGATCGACCGCGTGCGCCGTGAGGACCTGCTGGCGCTGACAGATCGGCTTTTCGCCTCCGAGGCGTACGCTGAGGTTTTCATGATCTCCGCGCTCGACGGCTCGGGTGTCGCGGACCTGAAGGCGCGGCTCGGCCAGTTGATGCCCGAGGAGCCGTGGCTCTACCCGGCCGACCAGGCCGCCGATCTTCCGACACGCTTGCTGGCGGCGGAGATCACGCGCGAGAAGATCTACCTGCGCGTCCACGAGGAGCTGCCGTACGCGGCCAGCGTAGAGACGACGGCGTTCGAGGACCACAAGGACGGCGGCGTGCGCATCGAGCAGACGGTCTACGTCGAGCGCGACGGACAGCGCGCCATTCTGATCGGCAAGGGCGGTCGCACGCTGAAGTGGATCGGCGAGGCGGCGCGCAAGGAACTCGGCGAGATCCTCGAGCGCCCCGTACATCTCTTCCTGACGGTCAAGGTGAAGCAGAACTGGGCTGACGAGCGCGCCACCTATCGCGACCTTGGACTCGAGTTCGACGTCTAGCTTCAGGCGGAAGCGCGCTAAACAGGCGGCATGGAGTTCGAGGACGACGCCTTCATCCTGTCGGCGCGGCCGTTCGGCGAGGCTGGCGCGATCATCGAGCTGATCACCCGGCGCCACGGCAAATACGCGGCTCACGTGGCGGGCGCGGCCTCGCGGCGAATGAAGTCGCACCTCCAGACCGGCGCGCGGGTGACTGCGCGCTTCCGGGCGCGCACGGCGGAACAGCTCGGGTCCGCGAGCCTCGAGCCGATCGGGGAGGGGCCGGCGGCGCTGTTCGACGACCGCCTGGCGCTCGCGGGTCTCGCCTCCGCCGCGGCGATCGTCGCCGGCGCGCTGCCCGAGCGCGAGCCGCATCCGGGCGTCTTTCTCGGTCTGGAGGCGTTCATCGCGGCGCTCGCTGCGCCAGACGTCTGGCCGCCCGTCTATGTCCGCTTCGAGGCTGCCCTCCTGGCCGATCTGGGTTTCGGGCTGGACCTGTCCAGGTGCGCCGTGACCGGGGTCGCCGACGACCTCGCCTACGTCAGTCCGCGTACCGGCCGCGCCGTGAGCGCCGCGGCGGGCGAAGCCTATCGCGATCGGCTCTTGCCGCTGCCGCGGTTCCTGCTGTCCGCGCAAGGCGGCCTTGCGGAGGGTGACGTTGCGGCCGGCCTCGCCATAACCGGCCATTTTCTCGAGCGGTTCGTCTTCGCGCCGCTCAACCGGCCTCTCCCGGCTGCCCGACACTGGCTCGCGGATCGCCTCGCCGAGGCTGGCCGCCTTTAGCTTTAAAAGTCGACAGAAATTCTAGGAATATATGTCCGGTCCGTCGTGACACCATTCGTCCGGTCGAAGCCGACAGGAGCCGAGAGTGTTCATCCGCATTCCCGAAGCCCATAGCCGTTCCCTGGCGAAGGCTGTCAGCTGGCGCCTGGTCGGCGGCATCGACACGTTCGTCATCGTGTGGCTTGCGACCGGCCAGATGAAGTGCGCCGGCGTCGTGTTCGGGGTCGAGACCGTCACCAAGATCGTGGTCTACTACGTGCACGAGCGGGTCTGGGGCTGGCTGCTGTGGCGGAGATCGGAGTCGCCGGCCGAACGGATCCGCCCGGCTGCGCGCGTCGCTAGAGCTGACGCCGCGCCGTCAGTCTGACGATCCGACCTTTCTCGGCGAGGCCGCGGCCGTCTTCGATCTCGTCGAAGTGCGCCGCGACGAGCACCGCGCGCACCGCTTCCAGCCAGGCCGAGCTCGACCCCGCGTGGCGGGCGAGAGCCCAATCGTGGGTAAGACTGACCATCCGCGCGCCCGGCTTCAGCACCCTGGCCAGTTCGTTCGCCGTTGCGGCGAACGGCTCGCAGAATTGCAGCGTGTTGACGGCGATGGCGCCGTCGAAGCTGGCCTGGTCGGCCGGCACCCTTTCGGCGGTCGTCACGTGCAGCGTCACGCGTCCGCAAGCCAGGTTCGCGCGGTTCGCCGCCGAGGCTGCTTTCATCATCGTCGTCGACGGATCGACGCCGACGACCGCTCCTCCGCGCGCCAGATGCTTCGCGAGCAGGCGAATGCCGATGCCCGGCCCGAAGCCGAGCACCAGCACGCGGTCGGCGGGCGCGGGCCGCAGCAGCTGGATCGCTTCAGCTTCGGCGGCGCGGTTCATCGTGGCCATCGCGGCCACCGCGATCGCGCCGCCCGGTCTGTCGAACAGGCTTGTCATCGGTCCTCAACGGTCATGGCGTCGGAGACCCGGCGCACCAGATCGCGTTCGAGCCGGTCGAAGAGGCGCATGGCGGCGGCGAGTTCGGCGTGTGAGACGGACGGCGCGGTTTCGGTCAGCATCTCCGACTCGCGCGCCTGGATCAGCCTGAGGTGACGGCGGCCGTCGTCGGTGAGCGCGATCAGGGGTGAGCGCCTGTGCGACGGGTTCGGCTGAGTCACGGCCAGCCCGGCGGCCATCAGGTCGTTGACCACGGTCTGGATGTGCTGGCGCGAAACCGGCCGCTCGCGGGCGAGTTCGGGCACCGTGCACGGCTCGCCGTTGGCCAGCGACACCATGACGCCGCGCATTGCGCTGGTGACCCCGAGATCGCGGTGCGTCTGGTCGGCCAGCGCCTTCAGCAGGAAATAGAGGCGCGGAATGCGAGCGATCAGCGGCGCGAGGTCAAGCTGCCGGGTTAGCATGACAATTCACATGTCATTATGACATGTTAGTTGTCAATTGCGATCCTGGACAGAACACCTGAGTCAGGCGATGGCAGAGCCATGGATGACGCCCCGCTGCCGCCAACCTCGCCGTCCGGGCCGCCCGGCGACGGGCCCGGGCGCGTTCTCGACGAGCCGCTGACTGAGGCGCTCTCGCGCCGCTATCTCGCCTACGCCCTCTCCACGATCACCCAGCGCGCCTTGCCGGACGTGCGCGACGGGCTGAAGCCGGTGCACCGGCGGCTGCTCTACGCGATGCGGCTGCTGCGCCTCGACCCGGACTCGAGCGCGAAGAAATCCGCGCGGGTGGTCGGCGACGTGATCGGCAAGTATCACCCGCACGGCGACGTCGCGGTCTACGACGCGCTCGTCCGCCTCGCCCAGGAATTCGCCCAGCGCTACCCGCTGATCGACGGCCAGGGCAACTTCGGCAATATCGACGGCGATAACCCCGCCGCAATGCGCTACACCGAGTGTCGGCTCACCGAGGCGGCCCAACTGCTGCTCGACGGCATCGACGAGGACGCGGTTGACTTCCGCGCGACCTACGACGGCGAGGAAGAAGAGCCGGTCGTGCTGCCGGCCGGCTTTCCGAACCTCCTGGCCAACGGCTCCAACGGCATCGCGGTCGGCATGGCCACCTCGGTCGCGCCGCACAACGCCGCCGAGCTCATAGACGCCTGCCTCATGCTGCTCGAGCGTCCGGAGGCGACCACGGTCGAACTGATGGAGAAGGTTCCTGGCCCGGACTTTCCGACCGGCGGCGTGATCGTCGAGCCGCGGGCGTCGCTGCTCGAGGCTTACGAGACCGGTCGCGGCGGCGTACGCACCAGAGCCCGCTGGGAGAAGGAAGACACCGGCCGGGGAACGTGGCGGATCGTCGTCACGGAGATTCCGTACCAGGTGAAGAAGGCCGATCTGGTCGAGCAGATAGCGGGGCTTATCGAGGCCAAGCGCGCGCCGCTGCTCGGCGACGTCCGCGACGAGTCCGCGGAGGATATACGCCTCGTGCTGGAGCCACGGTCGCGAACGGTCGAGCCGGAATTGCTGATGGAGAGCCTCTTCAAGCTTTCCGATCTCGAGGCGCGCTTTCCGGTCAACATGAACGTGCTCGACGGCAAGGGCGCGCCGCGGGTCATGGGACTGAAGCCCGCGCTCGCCGCATTCCTCGATCACCGGCGCGAGGTGCTGGTGCGCCGGGCCCGCTTCCGGCTCGCCAAGATCGAGCAGCGCCTGCACATCCTGGCCGGCCTGCTGATCGTCTTCCTCAACCTCGACGAGGTGATCCGCATCGTCCGCTTCGAGGACGAGCCGAAAGCCAAGCTGATGGCGACATTCGGAATCGACGACGTTCAGGCCGACGCGATCCTCAACACGCGCCTGCGCCAACTCGCCAGGCTCGAGGAAATGGAACTGCGTCGCGAGCACGCCGACCTCGCCGAGGAGCGCGACGGGATCAATGCGATGCTCGGCTCCGATGCGCAGCAGCGCAAGCTCATCGCTGCAGGGCTGCGTGATGTCCGCAAGATCCTCGGTCCGGACACCGCGGTCGGCCGGCGCCGCTCGACCTTCGCCGATGCGCCGGCGATTGACGTGGCCGCCGCGGCCGAGGCGCTAGTGCAGCGCGAACCGATCACGGTGATCCTTTCCGAGAAGGGCTGGATCAGAGCCGCCCGCGGCCGCGTCGACGATCCGTCGGAGCTCAAGTTCAAGGAAGGCGACGCGCTCGCCTTCCTGGTCCCGGCGGAGACCACCGACAAGCTGCTGCTGTTCGCATCCGACGGCCGCTTCTTCACGCTCGCCGGCGACAAGCTGCCGTCGGCGAGAGGGCAGGGCGAGCCGCTGCGCCTGATGCTCGATCTCGACGATCGCGTGACCATCCTGGCGCTGTTCGTCTACAGGCCGGGCGCAAAGCGCGTGCTGGCCTCCAAATCAGGATACGGATTCATTCTGCCGGAGGACGAGGCGGTCGCGATGCGCAAGGCGGGCAAGCAGACGCTCAGCGTGGATGCCGCGGGCGCCTGCTTCTGCCTGCCGGCCGACGGCGACCACGTCGCTGTGCTGGGCGACAATGGCAAGGCGTTGATCTTCCCGCTCGCCGAACTCCCCGAGATGCCTCGTGGGAAGGGTGTCAAGCTGCAGAGCTACCGCGAGGGGGGACTGCGCGACGGTCTCGTGTTTTCCGCGGCCGAGGGCGCCGCCTGGACGACCGCAGACGGCCGCACCCGCGCCTGGCCCGAGTGGCGCGAGTGGCTGGGCAAGCGGGCAGGGGCGGGGCGGCTCGTGCCGAAGGGATTCCCGGCCTCGAAGCGGTTCCGGCCCGCATAGGTCGGGCGCCCGGGCGCCGGTATTGCTGGACAACGCCGGCCGAGGGGCGCGGAATGCCGCCCGCCGTGAAGCTCGCCGCGCAGTCCATCGCCGGTTTCGCCTTTCTCTTCGCCGCGATGGGCGGGTGCGTCTTCGGCGCGGCCGGAACAATGGCCTACTGGCAGGGGTGGGGGCTCCTGGGCGTCTTCGTGGGCTGCTCGGGGCTGATCACCATCTGGCTCTGGTTCCATGACAAGGCGCTGCTGGCGCGGCGCGTGAAGGCGGGGCCGGGCCGCGAGCCTGATCCGGTGCAGAACGTGGTCCAGGCGCTCGCGGGGCTCGTCTTCCTTGGCTCGATCGGGCTGCCTGCGCTCGATCACCGCTTCGGCTGGTCGCACCTCCCGCTCGCGGCCGAGGTGGTCGGCGACGCGCTCGTCGCTGTGGGTTTCCTCGTGGTCTTTCTCGTGTTCCGCGAGAACAGCTTCACCGCCGGGACGATCGAGATCGCCGAGGGTCAGCGGGTTGTCGACACCGGACCTTACGCGCTGGTGCGCCATCCGATGTACGCTGGCGCGCTGCTGCTCTTCGTCGGCATGCCGCTGGCGCTGGGCTCCTGGTGGGGCCTTGGGATCGGCGCCCTCATCGCGCCGTTGCTGGCCTGGCGGTTGACGCGCGAGGAGGGCTTCCTGGCGCACCACCTCGCCGGCTACCGCGACTATCGAGCCCGCGTGCGGCGGCGTCTGATCCCGGGCGTCTGGTGAGCTTTACGGACAATCCCTGACTGGTGCGACCAGGCGACGCGCCGCAACGATCGCCATTGATCCGGGACGCTGAAACCTAATATTGATAATCGTTCGCGATCAAGGGATATGGCCGTGCGCCGCTTGGACCCGTTCGACCTGTCGGCGCCCGCACACGAGGGAGGCGGTGTCACCACGCCGCTATCGACCGGTCGGCGCGGCTTCGCTGGCGTGATCGCGGAGGTGAAGCCCGGCGAGGCCGCGGGTGGCCTCGCCGACGTCGAGATTGAGCGGCGCCTGATCGAGATGGGCCTCGTCGAGGGCGCACCGGTCGAGATCGTGCACGAGGGCCTCTTCGGACGCGACCCCATCGCCGTCAGGCTGACCGACCGCGTCGTCGCCCTGCGCCGGCGCGAGGCGCGCGCCGTGCTGGTGAGGGCCGGGTCCCCGCGGTGAACACCGTCGCCATCGCCCCTGCTCGCGAGGCCGCTGCGCGTTCCCTGCGCGTCGCGCTCGCGGGCGTGCCCAACTGCGGCAAGACGGCGCTCTTCAATGCCCTGACCGGCGCGCGCCAGAAGGTCGCCAACTACGCAGGGGTCACCGTCGAGCGGAAGGAGGGGCAGGCGATCGCGCCGGATGGGGCCAGGCTCGCCATCCTCGACTTGCCCGGCACCTATTCGCTGCGCGCCCGAAGCCCGGACGAGGCGATCACGCGTGACATCGTTCTGGGTCGGCGCGCCGGCGAGGCCGCGCCTGACGCCGTTGTCTGCGTCGCCGACGCCACCTCTCTGCGCGTCGCCCTGCGCCTCGTGCTCGAGTTGAGGGCCGTCGGGCGGCCGCTTGTTCTTGCGCTGAACATGATCGACATCGCGGCCCGCCAGGGCCTGGAAATCGATGTCGACGGCCTATCGCACGACCTCGGTGTGCCGATCGTGGCCACCGTCGCCACGCGCCGGCGCGGGATCGAGGCGCTGCTCGCCGCCGCGCAGGCGGCCGCCACGGCGGGCGCGTCGGCGCCGGTGACGTGGCGCGAGCCCTCCGCAGGCGAGTTGCGGGCGCTGCACCGCGAGGCGGAGCGGCTCATCAAGACCTACGTCAAACCTCCCAAGCGGCCCGACACCTGGACGGGCCGCCTCGACTCGGTGCTGCTGCACCCGATCGGCGGGCTCGCCGTGCTGTTCGTGCTGCTGTTCGTGATGTTCCAGGCGGTGTTCGCCGCCGCCAACCCGCTCAACGATGTCATCACCGCCAGCTTCAACTGGCTGGCCGTCGAGGTGGGCGCCGTACTCCCCGACGGGATCGCCAAGAGCTTCATCTGCGACGCCCTGATCTCGGGCGTCGGGAGCGTGATCGTCTTCCTGCCGCAGATCCTGGTGCTGTTCCTGTTCATCATCCTCCTGGAAGACGTCGGCTACATGGCCCGCGCCGCCTTCCTGATGGACAAGATCATGGGCGGCGCCGGGCTGCACGGCCGCGCCTTCATCCCGCTGCTGTCATCGCACGCCTGCGCCATTCCCGGGATCATGGCCACGCGCGTGATCGACCAGAAGCGCGATCGGCTGACCACGATCCTCGTCGCGCCGCTCACCACCTGCTCCGCGCGCATTCCTGTGTACACGCTGATCATCTCGGCCTTCGTGCCCGAGCACAAACTGTGGGGCTGGGTCAGCGAGCAGGGTCTGGTGATGCTGGGCCTCTACGCCACCGGTATCGTCTCTGCGCTGGCGGTGGCGTTCGTGATCCGCAAGGTGCTCTGGCGCGGCGCCTCCGAACCATTCCTGATGGAACTGCCGGCCTACAAGGTCCCCGACGCCTGGAACGTCGCCCGCAACGTCTGGCAGCGCGGCGAGATATTCCTGAAGCGCGCGGGGACCATCATCCTCTCGATGATGGTGGTGGTCTGGGCGCTGGCCGAGGTGCCGTTGCCGCCCCCGGGCGCGAAGGACCCGGCCATCGACTACAGCTTCGCCGGCATTCTCGGCCATGCGCTGCAGCCGATCCTCGCGCCGATCGGCTTCTCCTGGCAGATGAGCGTGGCGCTGATCCCAGGGATGGCCGCACGCGAGGTGGCGGTGGGCGCGCTCGGCACCGTCTACGCGATCGGGGGCGACAGCACGGCTCTGCTCGGGCGGACGCTGGCCACGCACTGGACGCTCGCCTCGGCGCTCGCCTTCCTCGCGTGGTACGTGTTCGCACCGCAATGCGCCTCGACGCTGGGCGTGGTGAAGCGCGAGACGAATTCCTGGAAGTGGCCCGCGATCATGTTCGCCTACATGATGGCGCTCGCCTACGCCGCCGCCTTCGTCACCTATCGTGTCGCCCTGGCCCTGGGCGCAGGCTGAGCGTTCAGCAGCCCGGCGCCCTCGCAGAACTGATCCGCACTCCGCGCGGCGCCGCCGCGAGGTTCAAATGATCACCTGTTCCTCGCCCCACCAGAGCGGCGACCTCGCGAGGTCGATGAACTTGCGTTCGTCCTCCAGCAACAGGCGCCCGGCCTCGGCGGCCGCCGGATCGCGAGTCGCCATGTCCTCGAAGCTCTCCCACCAGAGCTGGGCGACGCCGTCGTAACCCTCCGGCCCGCTGCGCGCGGCGCGCAGCCCTTCGGACACGTCCGCCGGCAGGCTGTGCAACTGGACGTAGCGGCGGATGCGCAGCACGTCCTTGACGCTGGCCACGAGCGGCGCATGCGTTTCGAGCCAATACGTCTGGAACTCGGCGCGGCTCAGGTGCGGCAGGCGTGTGAGGCAGAAGGTGAGCTTGATCATCGGCGGAGTTCCTGGGCAGGGGGTTCAACGCGGCGTCGCAAGAGCGCGCTGTTTCTGTACCCCGTATCGCCCGGCGGCGCCCCCACCAAGCCTGCGATGCCGTCCGCGCGGACCCGTGCGGCGGGCCGTGGGCCGCGCCGCCTCGAGGCGATGCGACCAAGTTGGGGCACGGTCGTTTTGACCTGGGCTGCGGCAGCCTTTAACGCTGGCGCAGAGACGCTTGGGCAACGGGAGTCGCGGCCGGTGCTTGCGAGGGGCCTAACAGAGTTGCGCGCAGACCTGTTCGGATGGGCAGGCTTCGACGGTGGGCCCAGACTTGTCGACACCACGATGCTCTACGCGCCGCGCAGCGGCGGGGTGAAGCGGTATCTGACGGCCAAGCGCGCCTGGTTCGCCAAGGCGAGGCCGCAGATCCGTCACACTCTGGTGGCCCCTGGGCCACGCCATGCGCAGGGCAGCGACGGCCGGATCTCGATCTACGCCGCCCCGCTGCCGTTCGGGGACGGCTACCGCTGGCCGGTCAGCAAGACCGCCTGGATGAAGCGGCTGATTCGTCAGCGTCCGACGCTGATCGAAGCGGGCGATCCCTATACGCCGGGACTGGCGGCTCAGAAGGCTGGCGACGCGCTGGGCGTGCCGGTGGTTGGATTCTGCCACACGGATCTCGGCGCGCTGGCGGCGCTGCACATCGGCGAGTGGGCCGAGCGTCCGGTGAGGCGGCGCTGGGGCGACATCTATCGCCGTTTCGACCGCGTGGTTGCGCCGAGCCGCTTCATCGCATCGCGCCTGGCCGAGGCGGGCGTGGAGCGGCCGATCGCCCTGCCGCTCGGAGTCGACGTCGACCTGTTCCGACCCGACGGCGCGGATCCGGCGGGGCTTCGTCGGCGGCTTGGCCTGACGGCGGGCCACCGGCTGCTGGTGTTCGCCGGTCGGCCGGCGCGCGAGAAGCGCGTCGACGTGCTGGTCGAGGCGGTGGAGCGTCTCGGCGCCCCCTACGTGCTCCTGCTGGTCGGCGCGCGCGCCACGGCGCCGTCGCCGCGGGTGATCGAAGCGCCTTACGAGCAGGACCCGGCCCGACTCGCGGCGCTGCTCGCCAGCTGCGACGCCTTCGTCCACGCGAACGATGGCGAGCCGTTCGGCCTGGTCGTGCTGGAGGCGCTGGCTTGCGGACTGCCTGTGGTGGGCGTAGCCGCCGGCGGCGTGGCCGAAAGCGTCGACGACGCCGTCGGGGCGCTGGCCGAGCGCTCCAACGCCGCGGAGCTGGCGGGCGCGATCGACAGCCTCTTCGCCCGCGACCTCGCAAGACTGCGGTGTGCGGCGCGACTGAGGGCCTGCGAGCGTCACGGCTGGGACGCGGTGTTCGAGCGGCTGGCGGCGATCTACGCCGAGGCGACCGGCGAGCCCGCCTTCGGTCGTCCCGCCACGGAGGGCGCGCTGGTCAGCTAGCCGGTATCGGAGGGCGCCCCATGACCCGGCAGATCGCCACCCGACACGCTGGTCCCGATGACGCTGAATGCGTTCGAAGTTCAGGTGGCCGAAGGGCAGGTCGCGCCCTTCGAGCGGACGCCCTGAAGGTTCGCGCGGTCCATAAGTGGCGCGAGTGACGGGGCTCGAACCCGCGACCTCCGGCGTGACAGGCCGGCGCTCTAACCAACTGAGCTACACCCGCGTCTCAACCCGGCGGGCCGATTTGCCCCCCGAAAGGAGGCGCGTCTGATATGTCCCTGGCCGGGGCGCGTCAACTGCCGCGACGCTGCTCGAGCGCTATGTCTTTCGCGTCGCCGATCGCGCCGTTCCGATGTTTGAACCCCCGGACGCCATGGGCTAGAAGGGCGCGCGACTCCGCCGCCTCCGGCGTCCGCGAAGTCCCATCAGAGGGTCGATGAACGCGTTCCTGCTCCAGTACCTGCCGATCGTGATCTTCCTCGCGATTGCGGCCGCGCTAGGTATCGTCTTCACGATCCTGCCAACGATCATCGCGCCCAAGGCGCCGGACGCCGAAAAGCTCTCGACGTACGAGTGCGGTTTCAATGCGTTCGACGACGCCCGGATAAAGTTCGACGTGCGCTTCTACTTGGTCTCGATCCTGTTCATCATCTTCGACCTCGAAGTCGCGTTCCTGTTCCCCTGGGCCGTGAGCCTGCTGAAACTGCCGCACGACACGGCTGTCTACGCCTTCTGGTCGATGATGGGCTTCCTCGGGGTCCTGACCGTGGGCTTCATCTACGAGTGGAAGAAGGGAGCCCTGGAATGGGAGTGATCGTTCCGGCGCGCTCGGCTGCGCGCAGCCAGGTCGAGGGGTACGACCCCAAGAAGCACGACCCGTTCTTCGACGGCGTCTCCAACGAGCTTGCCGACAAGGGCTTCATCACCGCCGCGACCGACGATCTGATCACCTGGGCCCGCACCGGCTCGCTGATGTGGATGACGTTCGGGCTGGCCTGCTGCGCCGTCGAGATGATGCAGGCTTCGATGCCCAGATACGACATGGAGCGCTACGGCTTCGCGCCGCGTGCGAGTCCCCGCCAGTCGGACGTGATGATCGTGGCAGGGACGCTCACCAACAAGATGGCCCCGGCGCTGCGGAAGGTCTACGACCAGATGCCGGACCCGCGCTACGTGATCTCGATGGGAAGCTGCGCCAACGGCGGCGGCTACTACTATTTCAGCTATTCGGTCGTGCGCGGCTGCGACCGCGTCGTACCTGTCGATGTCTACGTGCCTGGCTGTCCGCCGACCGCCGAGGCTCTGGTCTACGGGGTCATGCAGCTGCAGAAGAAGATCCGCCGCACGGGGACCATCGAGCGATGAGCGCGTGGCGCGTGCCGGATGAGGTGCTGGCCGATCTCGGCGAGCGGGCGATCGCGGCTTCTGGCGGCGCGATCACGGCCTCGAACGTCGCCTTTGGCGAACTCACCCTCCTGGCGGAGCGGGGGCGGATCGTGGAGGCGATCACGCTGCTGCGGGACCAGTTCCAGTTCCAGCAGCTGATCGACCTCGCCGGCGCCGATTATCCGCAGCGGGCGAAAAGGTTCGATGTCGTCTACCACCTGCTCTCGATGACTGCGAACCGTCGGGTCAGGGTGAAGATCGAGACAGACGAGGAGACGCCGGCGCCGACGGTCTCCGGCGTCTATCCGTGCGCGGACTGGTTCGAGCGCGAGGCGTTCGACATGTACGGGATCTTCTTCGAGGGCCATCCGGACCTACGGCGCCTGCTCACCGACTATGGCTTCCACGGCCACCCGCTGCGCAAGGACTTCCCGATGACCGGCTACGTCGAGGTCCGCTACGACGACGAGCTCAAGCGCGTGGTCTACGAGCCGGTGAAGTCGGTGGAGTTCCGCAGCTGGGACTTCCTCTCGCCGTGGGAAGGCGCCGCCTACGCTCAGCCGGGCCAAGGCTATCCGTACGCGCTTCCGGGTGACGAGAAGGCGGGGCCCGGAGCATGATGACGGCGTTGCGCGCGCTGGCGCCCAACGCCGGCTACGGGCTGACGGTGCTGGCGACCCTGTTCCTCGGCAATGTCGGCCTGCTACTCGCCACCACGCCGACGCCGACGGCGGCGGAAACCCCGCACGTGATGCAGGTTGCGGCGCTTGCGATCGTCGTGGGGCTGGCGGCCATTTTCACCGGGCTCGATCTGAACCGACGCTATCCGCTCGCCGACCGCTCGGCGATCCTGTGGATCTGGGCGCTGAGCTTGCCGGTCTCGCGCCGTGTGGCCGAGATGGCGCTGGCGGTGCGCTGGGATCAGGGCATGACGCTGGAGGCGGGGCTCCTGTTCGCCGCCGTCGCCGTGGTGCTGATGAGCGCCGGCCGCCTCGCTCCGGAGAAGGCTCCATGACCGACGCGCACGCCGTCACCCCGGCCGAGGGCGAAACCCCGGTCCGCAAGTTCAACATCAATTTCGGGCCACAGCACCCGGCCGCGCACGGCGTTCTGCGGCTCGTGCTCGAACTCGACGGCGAGCTCGTCGAGCGGGTCGATCCGCACATCGGCCTGCTGCACCGCGGCACCGAGAAGCTGATCGAGGCCAGGCCCTACGCCCAGAATACGGCGTACTTCGACCGCCTCGACTACGTCGCGCCGATGAACCAGGAGCACGCCTTCGTGCTCGCCATCGAGAAGCTGATGGGGCTCGAGGTTCCGATCCGCGGCCAGCTGATCCGCGTGCTCTATTCCGAGATCGGCCGCATCCTGAACCACATCCTCAACGTCACGACCCAGGCGATGGACGTCGGTGCGCTCACCCCTCCGCTCTGGGGCTTCGAGGAGCGCGAGAAGCTGATGGTGTTCTACGAGCGCGCGTCGGGCGCCCGCATGCACGCCAACTATTTCCGCGTCGGCGGCGTGCGCCAGGACCTGCCGACGGCGCTCGTCGACGACATCGAGGCCTGGTGCAAGCATTTCCCCAAGGTGCTCGACGACATCGAGGGGCTGATCACCGACAACCGCATCTTCAAGCAGCGCAACGTCGACATCGGCGTGGTGACCAAGGAGCAGGCGTTCGCCTGGGGCTTCACTGGGGTCATGCTGCGGGGCTCGAATGTTCCCTGGGATCTGCGCCGCAACCAGCCGTACGAGTGCTACGACGATTTCGAGTTCGACATCCCGCTTGGCGTCCACGGCGATTGCTACGATCGCTACCTCTGCCGCATGGAGGAGATGCGCCAGTCGACCCGCATCATGCTGCAGTGCGTGGAGAGACTGAAGAAGACGCCCGGGCCGGTGCTTACGCCCGATCACAAGGTTTCGCCGCCGCGCCGCGGGGAGATGAAGCGCTCGATGGAAGCGCTGATCCATCACTTCAAGCTGTTCACCGAGGGCTTCCACGTGCCGGAAGGCGAGGCGTACGCCTTCGTCGAGGCGCCGAAGGGCGAATTCGGGGTCTACCTGGTCGCGGACGGCGCCAACAAGCCCTATCGCTGCAAGATCCGGGCGCCGAGCTATCCGCACCTGGCGGCGATGGACTGGCTGTGCCACGGCCACATGCTGGCCGACGTCTCCGCCATCCTGGGCTCGCTGGACATCGTCTTCGGGGAGATCGACCGTTGAGCGTCCGCCGCCTCGCCAAGGAGCAACCCACCTCCTTCGCCTTCACGCCCGAAAACCTCGAGAAGGCGAAGTGGTGGATGGCGAAGTTCCCGCCGGGCCGCCAGCAGTCGGCGGTCATCGCGCTGCTGTGGCTGGCGCAGAAGCAGGAGGGCTGGGTGTGCGAGCCCGCGCTGCGCGCCGTCGCGGAGCTGCTCGGCATGCCGGTGATGCGCGTCTTCGAGTGCGCGACGTTCTACACGATGTTCCAGCTGGAGCCTGTCGGGAAGACCGCGTTCGTACAGGTGTGCGGGACGACTCCCTGCCTGATCTGCGGCGCCGACAAGCTGATCGAAACGCTCGAGTCGGAGATCGGGCCGCGCAACCACGTGTCCGCCGACGGGCGTTTCTCGTGGGAGGAGGTTGAGTGCATGGGCGCGTGCTCCAACGCGCCGATGGCCGCGATCAACGATCGCTACTACGAGGACCTGACGCCGGAATCGCTGAAGCGCCTCCTCGATGAGTTTCGGGCCGGCCGCACGCCCGAGCCCGGCTCGCAGATCGGTCGCCACGGCGCGGCCCCGGTCGGCGGGCCGCTGGTGCTCACCGAGCCGTCGCTCTACGACGGTTCCCGCGCTAAGCCGATCAAGCTCCCGAACGCGCCGGAACCGGCCTGAGGCTCTGCGTGGACCTCGACCTGCAGCGCCGCCGCTTCTTCGCCGCGATGACGGTCACGGTCGTGGCGCTCATTGTCGCGCTTGCGGCGGCGGTCGGGATGTTCGGTCTTCACTTCGCGTGGGCGATCTGGGTCTTCGCCGCAGCGATTGTGGTTGGTTTCTCGTCGCACGGTTGGCTCATTTGGGGCCTCTGGCGAGACAGGGCGCCTTCGGCATGAGCGGCGAGGCCGGCGCCAACAGCCGCAAGATCGCGTACATCGAGCAGATCCGCGGCCTCTACCGGCGCGAGCGCACGATAGGTCTCGTGGGCTGCCTCCTGGGCGTGCTGCTGCTGGTGTGGGCCAGGTACCGGATGACCGACGCCACATGGGCGATGTGGCTGGCCGTCGGCGTGATCGGGGCGTCCTGGCTGCTGTTCGCCTATGTCATTTTCCGCCGCACCGCGTGGGTGCGCGCGCATCCCTTTGATGTGAACGGGTAAGCCATGGTCGGACTGCTTCAGGACAAGGACCGCGTCTTCACCAACATCTACGGCCTCCACGACTGGGGCCTGGAAGGCGCGCTCCAGCGGGGGATCTGGAACGGCATAGCGGACATGATGGCCATGACGCCGGAGTGGATTTGCGACCAGATCAAGAACTCCGGGCTCCGCGGCCGCGGCGGCGCCGGCTTCGGCACCGGCCTGAAGTGGACCTTCATGCCCAAGCAGGAGAGCGAGCGGCCGCACTATCTCGTGGTGAACGCCGACGAGAGCGAGCCCGGCGCCTGCAAGGACCGCGAGATCCTGAGGAACGAACCGCACCGCCTGCTGGAAGGCTGCGTGCTGGCCTGCCGCGCGATGCGCGCCCACGACTGCTTCATCTATATCCGCGGCGAGTACGTGCTCGAGCGCGAGCACCTCGAAGCGGCGATCGTGCAAGCCGCCGAGGCCGGCCTTATCGGCAGTAATACGAAGATCGGGTGGGACGTGAATATCCGCGTCACCCACGGCGGCGGCGCGTACATCTGCGGCGACGAAATGGCGCTGCTCGAGAGTCTGGAGGGCAAGAAGGGGCAGCCGAGGCTCAAGCCGCCGTTCCCGGCCGGCTCCGGAGTCTACGGCTGCCCGACCACGGTCAACAATGTCGAGTCGATTTCGGTGACGCCGGAGATCATCCGTCGCGGCGCAGAGTGGTTCGCCGGCATCGGGCGCCCGAACAACACAGGCGTGAAGCTGATGGCCGCGTCGGGCCACGTGAACCGGCCGTGCGTCGTCGAAGAGGCGATGGGCATCCCGGTGCGCCAGCTCATCGACGATCATTTCGGCGGCGTGCGCGGCGGCTGGGGCAACCTGAAGGCCATCATCCCGGGCGGGGTGTCGATGGCGGTGATCACGCCCGAGCAGGCCGAGGGTGCGCTGATGGACTTCGACAGCCTCAAGGAGCTGAGGAGCGGCCTCGGCACGGGCACCATGACCGTGATGGACAAGGACACCGATGTGGTCCGCGCCATCGCCCGCGTCGCCTACTTCTTCAAGCACGAGAGCTGCGGCCAGTGCACGCCGTGCCGCGAAGGAACCGGCTGGATGTGGCGCGTGATGGAGCGGATGGTCACCGGCGAGGCCGATCCCAAGGAGATCGACACCCTGCTCGACGTCGCCAGCCAGATCGACGGCCACACCATCTGCGCCCTCGGGGACGCGGCCGCCTGGCCGATCCAGGGCCTCTTCCGCCACTTCCGCCACGAAGTGGAAGAGCGGATCGCCAGCTATCGGGCGCGCCGGCCGCACGTACAGGGCGCGACGCTTCAGGCGGCCGAGTAGGGCCGCAAGCCGGCGCCGCTGACCCGCGCCCGCATCTGTCAGGCCGATCCCGCAGACGCTTCAGCGGGCGCCGCGCGAAGGCTCCGGCTCGGGAAGCACGACAGCGAGAACCTGGAGCGCCGCGAACGCCGCGCCGCCGCCCGCCAACGCCACGCCGATGACGAGAGGTCCGACGGCCGCGAAGTGGAAGAGCGCGCGCAGCGGCGCAACCAGCAGAACCCCGGACAGCGCGACCGCCGCGGTCGCCGCCACGGCGACGAGGGCCGGGGTCGGACGCGCCAGTCCCGCGGCGGCTGACCGGAGCGAGCGATTCGCGATGACGAGACCCAGCACCACGAGGATCAAGGCGAGGAAGGCCGTCGTGCGTACGGCGTCTCCGCGAAGGTCCAGCGCGCCGGCGGCGAAGTAGGCGCCCAGAGCGCCCGCGAGTCCGATGAGGCCCTGCGCGAGGTGACGCACGACGCGCGCCGCCGTGAAGAGCGGGGCGCCGGGCGCGCGCGGCGGACGACGCATCACGCCGGGCTCCGCCGGCTCGACCTCGAACACGATGGAGCAGGCCGGATCGATGATCATCTCGATGAAAGCGATGTGCGCCGGGAGCAGGAATGGCGGAAATCCCGCCAGGAGCGGCGCCAAAGCGAGGCCGGCGATCGGCACATGGACGGCCAGGATGAACCCGCTGGCCTTATTGAGATTGTCGTAGATGCGCCGTCCGAGCCGCATCGCCGCCACGATCGCGGTGAAATCGTCGCGGAGCAGTACGAGGTCCGCGGCCGCCCGCGCCACGTCGGCACCACGCGAGCCCATTGCGATCCCGATGTCCGCCGCCTTGAGGGCAGGGGCGTCGTTCACGCCGTCGCCCGTCATCGCAACGACCTCGCCACGCGCCTGCAGGGCCTGCACGATGCGCAGCTTCTGCTCCGGCAGGATGCGGGCGAACACGCCGACATCGCCGATCTGGCGGGCGAGGTCCTCGTCGCCAAGCGCGGCCAGCTCGGCGCCCGTCAGGACCGCGCCGTCCGAGAGGCCGGCCTGCCGGGCGATCTCGGCCGCGGTCGCGGGATAGTCGCCGGTGATCATGACCACGCGCACGCCTGCAGCCCGACATTCGGCGACGGCGGCGGCCGCGTCGGCACGCAGCGGGTCGGCCAGACCGGCCAGTCCGATGAAGTCGAGCGGCGTGTTGTCGTCCGGCGTCCAGTCCACGGCGACGGGCGCCTGGGCGACCGCGAGAACCCTTAGACCGCGCTGCGCCATATCCTCGACGGCGGCGAGCACCTCGTCGGCCGCGTCGCCGCCGAGCTGGCAGAGCCGGAGGATCGCCTCCGGCGCCCCTTTCGCCGCCACGAGGCGGTCGCCGGCTCCGGGACCGTCCCAGACCTGCGAGACGGCCATCAGCTGCGGCGTCAGCCCGTACAGGCGCAGGGACGCCAGTCCGTCCTGCGCGGCCGACCAACCCTCGCAGGCTTCGTGGAACGCGCGCTCCATCGGATCAAACGGATGCTCCGCGCTGGCGAGCCTCCCAACATGGGCGATCGGCCGGACCGAGGCCGGCGGCGGCCCGTCCGCCGGCCACTCGATCAGCTTGCCGCCGAGCCAGGCGGCGACGAGGCGCATCCGGTTCTCCGTGAGCGTGCCGGTCTTGTCGGTGCAAAGCACCGTGGCCGCACCGAGAGTCTCGATCGCGGTGGCGCGCCGCGTCAGCACACCCACCTGCGACAGACGCCACGCACCCATGACGGTGAACACCGTCAGCACCAGCGGAAATTCCTCGGGAAGCAGGGCCATGCCTAGGGCCACGCCGGCGAGGACAGCCTGCAACCATGCGCCGTGGGCGAGACCGGTGAACAGAACGGTCGTGGCGCAGACGGCCAGGGCCGCCATGCCCATGAACCCGACGATTCTTCGGAACTCGAGCGTCAGGCCCCCCGGCGGCTCGACGATCGACTCCAGGCTCTGGCCGAGACGGCCCAACTCGGTCCGGCGGCCGGTCGCCACCACCTCGCCGAATCCCTGACCGCGCACGACAAGCGAGCCGGAGTAGAGGAGCGGTGTGTCTTCGCCGCCCGGCCGTGCTGGCGCCACCACGCCGGCTGCGGGGTGTTTGGCGACCGGCGTCGATTCCCCGGTCAGAAGGCTCTCGTCGGCCTCGATGTCGTCGCCCTGCCGCAGGACGATGTCGGCCGGCATGCGCTGGCCTTCCGCGAAAGCGAGGAGATCGCCGCGCACGAGCTCATGGCTCGGGAGCTGGCGCCGCACCCCATCGCGGACGACGGTCGCCACCGGCGCCGCCAGCTCGCGCAGGGCGGCGAGCACCCGCTCGCTGCGAAACGCCTGCACGACTGCGATGATCACGGAGAGCAGCGCGAAGCCCAGCAGCAGAAGCGCCTCGCTGCGATCGCCGATGGTCATGTAGACAAGGCCGCCGACGATCAGCAGCGCGAACATCGGCTCGCGGATCACCTCGAGGATGATCCAAACGACGCCATGCTGGTCGCGATCGGGATACGTGTTGGGGCCTTCCGCGACGAGCCGTGC
>JAKAZA010000041.1 GCA_021816155.1 Pseudomonadota bacterium
CTTCCGATCTAGCTCGCGGCAGATGGACAGGCCCAGGCCTGTGCCGCCGAACCGTCGCGTCGTGGAGGCGTCGCCCTGCTCGAAGCGGTGGAATAGCTTGGCGAGCTGCTCGGGAGGCATGCCGATGCCGGTGTCACTGACGCGCAGCAGCACCTGACCGCGCTTGCGCGTCACGTCAACGCGCACCTCGCCGACCTGCGTGAACTTGAGAGCGTTCGAGATCAGGTTATGCAGGATCTGCCGGACCCGCGTCGGATCGCCCTCATAGGCGCCGCGGGCCTGTGGCGCGATCTCGAGCCGAAAGAGCAGGTTCTTGTCGCTGGCGATAGGGCCGAACGAGGCGAAGACGCCCTCCGTCAGCTCGGCCAGGTCGAAATGGCGCGCTTCCAAGTCCAGACGGCCGGCCTCGATCTTGGAAAGGTCCAGGAGGTCGCTGAGAATGGTGAGCAGCGTCTGGCCGGACTGGCGGATGAGATCCAGTCGCTCGCGCTGCACGGGGCTCAGGTCACCGGCGGCCATCGCCTGCGCCATCCCCAGGACGCCGTTGAGAGGCGTGCGGATCTCATGGCTCATGGTGGCGAGGAAGGCGCTCTTGGCCCGGTTGGCGGTTTCCGCGGCTTCCTTGGCTTCCACGAGCGCGCTCACGTCGTCCGATGAGATCGTAAGGCCCATGATCCGGCCGGACGCGTCAGCCCAAGGGACGATGTCCGTTTGCAGCCACCGGACGCCGCCTTCCGCTTTCGGGATCGGCACGCGCAGGTTGGCGAACTCCTCTCCCTCGAGGCAGAGTTCGTACAGCGGGTTGCCCGCCACATAGACGTCGGGCGCCAGGTCGCAGATCGAGCGGCCCTTCGAGGCCTCGAGGTCGAGCTGAAGGTTCTTCGCCCAGACCGCGCTCGCGGCGATGACGCGAAGGTCGCGGTCCACCATCACCACGGAGACGGGCAGGCTACGGATCACGCCGGCCAGGACATCATCTGTGGCGGCGATCGACGATGCGGGCGTCTTGCGGGCTCGTTGCACGTTCTGATCCGTCTGTGCGCCGTTCTGACGCACCACGAGCTATGCCCCGGGCAAGGTTAAGACATGCCTAGACGATTCAGCCTTTTTCGGCCTTGGCGATGTCGGAAGTGAGGGTGTCGTAGTCCTCGCCCACGATGATGTCGTCGCCGACCACGAACCCCGGCGTGCCGGTGATCGCCAGCTTGTCGGCGAGCTTGGCGATGTCGGCGAGCTGGGTGTCGTCGGCCTTGCGCACGTCGGGGGCGTTCATCGCAGCGATGTTGACGCCGTGCGCGGCCGCGATCCGGTCGATCTCGGCGTCGGTAAGCGGGTGGGTCGACATGAACGCTTCGTAGAGCGCCAGATAATCCTTGCCCTGCTGCTTGGCGGCCAGAGCGGCGCGGGCCGCATGCTCGGACGTGGCGCCGAAGATTGGCATCTCCTTGAACACGACGCGCACGTCCGGGTGGGTCTTGATCAGCTCGAGCACTTTGGGGGCGATATTGATGCAATGCGGGCAACGGTAATCGTAGAACTCGGTCACCGTGATCTTGCCGCTCGGGTTGGCGACAAAGTCGCGCGGATCTTGCTCGAGCGCCTTGCGCAGGCTGGGCAGCAGCGCGCGGGCCTTCGCGAGCGCCTCGGTCTCGGCCTGGGCCTCGTCGGCGGCCTCCTTGGCCTGCATGTTGTCGAGCGCCGCCCGCAGCACGTCGGGGTGCGTCATCAGGTACGTCTTCACTTTCGCGTCGAACGCGGCGTCGTCTCCGCCCGCCGCGGGCTGGCAGGCGGCCAACGCCAGCGCCGTCACCGCGGCGCCGAGCACCGACAGGCGCGTCAGCCGGGCCCGAGCATCCTTAGGTCGTCCGGAGACGGATTGGACGTCAGCACGATGTCGATTGCTCGCTGCCACTCAGGCGTACCCCTTCTCAAAAAGTTGCGCGCCCGCATGGCGAAAGCGCGGGCGTCGTTCATCTGTCCAAGATAGAATTCCTGCTCGGCGGCGGACAGCCGAGCCATGCCCTCATCTCCCTTGGCGTCGTAAGCCTCTGCCAGATATTGCCAAGTGAGAGGGTCGTCGCGCTCCACGATGAGCGACCGGTTGAGATTCGTGATGGCGTCGTCGATCTTGCTCGGTTCGTTTTCGGCCAGCAGGGTTTGGCCGAGAAGCAGGCGCAGGAGCGGCGCGTCCGGCTTCAGCTCCACAGCCTTGCGCAGCGGCGCCTCCGCTTCCTCGGAGCGACCCGATTCCATCAGAGCCTGCCCCTTCAGTTCGTACAGATAGGGATCGCTCGGCCGCTCGGCGATCAGTGCGTTGATCTCCTTGATCGCCTTGTCGGTGTCCAGTTCGCGATAGTCGGCGATCGCACGCGCATACCGAGCCGGGAACGACTGATCGCTTTCCGGATAATCGATATAGGTCTGGTACGGCCGATTCGTGAAGGCGGCCAGCTTGGCCTTCATGACCTCGTACTCGGCGATCATCTGCGGCGTGTCGGGCGTGCCCCAGTGCGGCTGCTTCCTGGCCCTAACCGTCAGATCCTCGATCCGCGCATCCGTGAGGGGGTGGTCGACCCAGAATGGATACTTCTTGATGTCAGTGAAGACCTCCTCACTGCGGAAGTAGTCGAAGAAGTCGACGATCCCCTGGCCGGAATAGCCGGCCTTCTCGAGGTAGGTGATGGCGGCCTGGTCGGCGCGCGCCTCCTGGTCGCGCGAGTAGGCGAGGGCGTTCAGTTCGCCGAAGTAACTGCCTGAGTAGATCAGGGCGGCGGCCGCGTCCGGCGCGCCAGCGATCGCGGCCAGGATGCCGAGGCCAAGACCCAGCATCATCGGCGCGATGGCGCTGTGCTCCATCTCGCCGACCCGGGCGACGTCGCCGCGGGCCATGTGGCCGGTCTCGTGGGCCAGCACGCCGATAAGCTCATTCGGCGTCTGCGTCTTCAGCAGCAGGCCGGAGAAGACGATCATGTTGTAGCCGGAGCCGGTCTCGGCGTTCACCACGTCATTGTCGGCCACGACGTAAAGCTTCACCCGCGACGGATCGAGATTAGCGGCCGCGAAGACCGGGTCCATCTCGTGGTGCAGAATCTCCTCGATCTCCGTGTCGCGCACGATATTGAGGTTCTCGCCGTCCTGCGCGCGGGCCGCGAGGGGCGTGATAAGCGCGCAGGTTGCGGCGACGGAGCCGAGGACAGCCCTGAGCTGGCGGGTCGCGGGGGCAAAGCGCAAGCTCACATCCAGTCTCCGGATCAGCCTAGCGCCCCCTCGCGCCGAGGACCTTAACGCCTCAGGCCCCTCGGCGCCACCAGCCGCGACGCGGCGTCGCCGGCGGCGCCTTGATCTCGCTCGCGTCGTGGGGGGGCGGCGGCGGCGTGACCTCTTCGGCGACCGTGACCGCAGAGGCGGCGGGCGGCTCGGGCTTTGCCGGCTCGACGTGCGCCTGCGCAGGCGGCCCCACCGAGGCGACATCTTCGATCTGAGGCGGCGCCTCTGCGACCTGCGTCGCCTCGGCGCTCGTCACCGGTTCGGCCGCTGCTTCCGTCTGGGCGGCGCCCCGACCGCGAGTGCGTCGGGCGCGGCCACGGCGCGCCGGCGGGGTCTCGGCGGGGGGCAGCTCGACCCAGACCTCATCGGAGGGCGCGCCGATCACGAAACCCTCCGCCAGCTCCGGCTGCGGCTCTTCCGCGAGGTTGCGCGGCGGTTCGACAGCGAGCGTCGGCGCCGGCTCGGGCGGTCCTGTGAGCTGCGACGCCACCGGTCCGCGCCATTGGTAGGCGTCGTCCCCCACCGGGCGCGCCGGCCACGACCACGCGTAGACGTCTCCCTGACGCGACTCCTCGCGCATACGGCGGCCGCCGCGACGTCCTCGGCGCCGGCGGCCGCGCCGATCATCTCCCTCGCCCGGGGCCTCGACGGCCGGGGGGGCGACGCGCGCGGGCGCTTGAGCCTGGCGCGGCTCTTCGCCCCGACGGCCACGACGGCGGCGGCGGCGGCCGCGACCGCCCCGACGGTCCTCGTCACCGGCCGCGATCTCCTCCTCCGCGCCGAGTTCGATGGCTTCTTCTTCCTCTTCCTCTTCCAGCTCGTCCTCGTCTTCCTCTTCCTCGACGAGGTAGTCCTCCGCCCCGGGCTCATACGGCGGGGTCGCCGGCGTCTCCCATCCGCCGCTAACGGGCGGCGCCTCGCTGGAAATGCGCTCGATGGCGTGTTCGGCCGCCGCCAGCGCCTCGTCCAGCGCGACGTTGACCCAGAGGCCATGCGTCTGACGCAGCCGCACCAGATAGTCGCGCTTGGCGTTCAGGATGTAGAGCCCGACCTCGGCCGGCACCCGCAGCGAGATCTCCCCCCCGCCGCGTAGCGCTTCCGCTTCGACTGCGCGCAGCGCCGAGAGCGCGCTTGATTCAACCGAGCGCACGCGGCCGGCGCCCTGGCAGTGTGGACACACGTGGGTGGTGCCTTCAAGGATTCCGGAGCGGCGGCGCTGCCGAGAGAGCTCCATCAGCCCGAACGACGAGATCTTCCCGATCTGCACGCGGGCGCGGTCGTCCTTCAGGCAATCCTTCAGCTTCTTCTCGACGGCGCGGTTGTTCTTGGACTCCTCCATATCGATGAAGTCGATCACGATGAGGCCGGCCAGATCGCGCAGGCGTAGCTGACGGCAGGCTTCCTCGGCGGCTTCCAGATTGGTCTTCAGCGCAGTCGCTTCGATGTTGCGCTCGCGGGTGGCGCGCCCAGAATTGACGTCGATGGCGACCAGCGCCTCGGTCTGGTTGATCACTAGGTAGCCGCCGCTCTTGAGCGGCACGACGGGCGAGTAGATCTGAGTGAGGTGGTCCTCGATGCGGTGCCGGACGAAGAGAGGCACGGGTTCCCGGTAGGGCTGCACTTTCTTGGCCTGAGCGGGCATCAGCATGCGCATGAACTCGCGCGCTTCCTTGAAGCCGGCCTCGCCTTCCACCCAGACGCTGTCGATGTCCTTGTCGTAGAGGTCGCGGATCGCGCGCTTCACGAGGTCTTCCTCCTCGTAGATCAGCGCCGGCGCCACCGAGTGCAGGGTGGTGTCCCGGATGTTCTCCCAGGCGCGCACCAAGTAGTCGTAATCGCGCTTGATCTCGGCCTTGGTGCGCTTGGCGCCGGCGGTGCGCACGATGAGGCCCATTCCGGCCGGGACGCCGAGGCTCTGCACGACGCTTCGAAGGCGCTTGCGGTCGGTCGCGGACGTGATCTTGCGGCTGATTCCGCCACCGCGATCGGTGTTGGGCATCAGGACGCAGTAGCGGCCCGCGAGCGAGAGGTAGGTGGTCAGCGCCGCACCCTTGTTGCCGCGCTCTTCCTTGACGACCTGCACCAGCATGATCTGCCGGCGGCGGATCACTTCCTGGATCTTGTACCGGCGCAGCATGCGCCGACGCAGGCGCTCGACCTGCTCGTCGACCTCGACCTCGTCCTCCAGGCCGCCGACGATGTCGCTGTCCTCGTCCCCATTGCCGGAGGCGGCGCCCTGGGCGGCCCCGTTTTCGTCGTCATCTTCCGCCGCCGCCTCGCGCATCAGCGCCTCGCGGTCCGCGTGTGGGATCTGGAAGTAGTCGGGATGAATCTCGTTGAAGGCGAGGAACCCGTGACGGTTGCCGCCATATTCGACGAAGGCGGCCTGCAGGCTGGGCTCTACGCGGGTGACCTTGGCGAGGTAGATGTTGCCGCGCAGCTGTTTGCGCGCCTGACTTTCGAAATCGAACTCCTCAACCCGCGTCCCGTCCAGTACGACCACCCGCGTCTCTTCGGCGTGAGCGGCGTCGATCAGCATCTTTCTTGTCATTACGACAGTCTCCCTGGCGCGCCGCGGACGTCCCGTCCCGTCGCCGCCACATGCTCGGCGCGCCGCTCTGGCCCCGCATACCGCCGCCATTGTTCGCGGCGGCGTTCCGTTTGGGGGAGAGGAGGGCGCTGCCCATCAAGTCTTTCTGGTTCCAATGACGCGCCCCCCACTCACGGGAGGCGCTTCGAGAAGGGCGCGCCGCTGCGATGTCTTCGCGAAAGCCCGGCGCTTGGCCTTTGCTCGCCCGACGCTATGTCCAGCTTCGGACGTGCGGGCGAACAGTCGGCTATGTAGCAACATTAGGTCGCGGTTGGGAAGGCGCGGTTCCGCGCCGGGGTTAACTTAACCCTTTCGCTACAGGGCGCGGCCATAGTGACGCCAAGCGGACCAGAACCGCGGGGTGGTGGGCGTGAGCGTGGTGAGCGGCGCGATGCGGCGGCTCCTGAGATCACGGTTGTTGCGCGTCGGGCTCGGACTGACGCTCGCGGTGGGCTGCGCCGTCGCGGTGATGGCCGCAACGCGCCATCCGGACGGCGCCGACGTCATCGGCGTGCGCCTCGGCGCCGGCCCGACAGAAACCCGGATCGTTGTCGACCTCGGAAAGGGCGCGAGCGGCCAGGTCGACGACACGTCCGGCGAGCCCTTGCGCCTGGCCGTGGTTCTGACCGGCGTATCGGAGCCAAGCCGGCTCAGCGGGGCTGGCCAAGGTCTGGTGCGCGCCTGGGAACTGCTGCCGGACAGCGGCGGCGCCCGCCTGGTGCTCGACCTGAATCAGAGCGCGAGGATCGAGCGCCGTTTTCTTCTGCCGCCGGCCGACGGCGTGAGGAACTGGCGGTACGTCATCGACATCGCCGCCAGAGGGCCCACCGTGGCGCGGGTGATGGGCGCGCCCCGCGCATGGGCTGCGCAACCGATGAGCGCGCAGACGCTCGCTACACCGCCGCATCCCGATCATTGGCGTGAGGTCATAGTCATCGACCCCGGGCATGGCGGCAAGGATTCCGGCGCGATCGGCTCCGACAGTTTCGAGAAGAACGTCACCCTCGCCACGGCGCTGGCGTTGCGTGATCGGCTCGAGCGCACGGGTCGCTATCAAGTGGTGATGACGCGCCAGACGGACGTCTTCGTGCCGCTGGAGGAGCGGGTCCGGATCGCGCGCCGGGCCGGGGCCGACCTGTTCCTGTCGCTTCACGCCGACTCGGCCGGCGCCGATCCGACCATCCACGGCGCGAGCGTCTACACCCTTTCCCGGCGCGGCGAGCAGCGCGTCGGCTATGTCCTGCGCGGCAACGAGTGGTTCCTGCAGGAGGCGAGCGACGATCAGGCGGTAGGCCGGATCCTTCTCGACCTGACCGAACGCTCGACCCGCAACCGGTCGGCAACGTTCGCGCATATCCTTATTGCGCACGTCGGCGATCGCGCGCCACTGCTGAACCGCAGCCAGCGCGACGCCAACTACTTTGTCCTCCTGGCGCCCGACGTGCCGGCCGCGCTTCTGGAGATGGGTTTCATCACCAACCCGAAGGACGAGGCGCGTCTCAACGACCCCGGCGACCGCGCGCAGCTCGTCGACAAGATCGCCCAGTCGATCGACGCCTATTTCGCTAGACCGACCCGAGCGCGGCTGGCGGAAGGGTAGGACAGCCGGACGCACCCGGCTCCATTGGCGCCCGGGGCCCGTCGCGGTAGACGGGGGCGGGGCGGGCCGTCTGCGCATTCGAGGAGCATAGTTGGGTCGGATCGGGCGTTGGACGGCGTTCGGAGGCGCGGTGTTGCTGGGGCTCGCCGCGGTCGGCGGGGTGTGCCTGGCCCTCTACATGGGTTGGTTGTTCCACGACCTGCCGGACGCCTCGGATCTGGTCGACTACCACCCGCCGACGTCGACGCGCGTTTACGCCTGGGATGGCACGCTGATCGGAGAGTTCTCGACCGAGCGGCGCATCTACGTCCCGTACGACCAGATTCCGCTTCAGCTTAGCCATGCGTTCCTCGCCGCGGAGGACCATAACTTCTTCAATCACGGCGGCGTGGATATGGGCGGCGTCGGCCGCGCGATGTTCAAGGACATCTTCAACATCCTGCAGGGACGCCGCCCCGAAGGGGGCTCGACGATCACCCAGCAGGTCGCAAAGAACGTGCTGCTCACCAACGAGGCCTCGATCGGCCGCAAGATAAAGGAGGCGATCCTGGCCACGCGCCTGGAACAGGCGCTTTCGAAGCAGCAGATCCTCGAACTCTATCTGAACGAGATCTGGCTGGGTCACGACTCCTACGGAGTAGGCGCGGCAGCGTACAACTACTTCGGGAAATCAATCTCGGATCTCGACCTTGCGCAGTGCGCCTTCCTGGCGGCGCTCCCGAAGGGACCCGACAACTACAACCCTACCCGCCACATGCAGGCCGCTGTCGATCGGCGCAACGCGATCCTCGAGGCCATGATGCAACTCGGCTGGGCGAGCCAGGCCGGCGTCGCCGCCGCGATGCGCGAGCCGATCGTGATCCAGCCGCCGCAGCGCGCCAGCTATCACGACGCCGACTATTTCGTGGCGGAGGTTCGCCGCGAGGCCCTGGCCTCATCATGGGGCAGGGATGTGAACGAGGGCGGCTACTACATCCGCACCACGCTCGATCCCCGGCTTCAGACCGCTGCGCGCATCGCATTGATGGATGGGCTTGAGACCTACGACCGTCGTCACGGCTGGCGCGGCGCCTGGGGACACGTGGCCGAGCAGCCGGGCTGGGAGCAGGCCGCGCTGCAGCACGCGCCGACAGCGCCCTCCCAGCGTCACTGGGAAGTCGCGCGCGTCGAGGAC
Organism: Pseudomonadota bacterium; assembly: GCA_021816155.1. Taxonomy (GTDB): domain Bacteria; phylum Pseudomonadota; class Alphaproteobacteria; order Caulobacterales; family Caulobacteraceae; genus Acaudatibacter. The sequence goes on from JAKAZA010000041.1 coordinate 8,632, forward strand.
GCGAGCGGCGAGGTCAAGCTAGCCGTCGACGACTCGATGGGCGCGATCGATCCGGCCGACATGCGCTGGGCGCACGCCGGCAAGGGGCTAGCGGCAGGCGATCTCGTGTTCGTCGAGCCGATCAATCCGACCCCTCCGGGCGGCAAGCCCGACGCGAGCGGCGGCGTGCATCTGCGGCAGGTTCCGTTGGTGAACGGCGCGATGGTCGCGATGGACCCGGACACCGGACGCGTGCTGGCCATGGTCGGCGGGTATTCCTTCTCGCTTTCCAGCTTCGACCGCGCGACGCAGGCGATGCGGCAGCCCGGCTCGGCGTTCAAGCCGTTCGTCTATGTGACCGCCTTGGAGAACGGCTTCACGCCCGCGAGCGTGGTGAACGACGGTCCGATCAGCCTCCCTGGCGCCAACGGGCAGATCTGGTCGCCGCAGAACTATGAGCACGGCTATGCGGGCCCGATGCTGTTTCGCCGCGGCCTGGAGCTGTCCCTCAACGACATGACCGTGCGCATCGCCGCGGCCGTCGGCATGCCGAAGATCGTCGCGAACGCCATCAGATTCGGCGTGGTTACGCACATGGACCCGGTCCTGGCGATGGCGCTCGGCGCGGCCGAGACGACGCCCTACCGGATCACCGGCGCCTATTCGGCGTTCCTGAACGGGGGCCGGAGAATCAACCCCCACTTGATCGAACTGGTGGACGATCGCTACGGCAAGCCGATCTTCCGCGCCGACGACCGTGTCTGCCGCGGCTGCGATGGCGACTTCACCGGTGACGACGGGCCGCAGTACCAGCCGCCTGGGCAGCAGGTCGTCGACCCGATCGCCGCTTACCAGATCGCGACCATGCTGGAGGGGGTCGTGCAGCACGGCACCGCCTACCAGGCGCGCGAGCTGGGTCGGCCGGTCGGCGGCAAGACCGGAACGACGAACGACTATCGGAGCGCCTGGTTCATCGGCTTCACGCCGCAGATCGTGGTCGGCACTTTTGTCGGCTTCGACGACAACCGATCGCTGGGCCACGGTGAGACCGGCGCAGTTGCGGCGGTGCCGATCTTCATCGAGTTCATGAAGGAGGCGCTGAAGGGCTACCCGGTCATGGACTTCCAGGCTCCGCCGGGGACGGAGTTCATGACCATCGGGGGCAACCGAGAGGCGTTTCAGCCGGGCACGCTACCGCGGGCCCCTGCGCCGCCGACGACCATCGACCAGCTGATGCAAGAGAGCCTGACGCCGGTCGCGCCCGCGCCAGCGAACCAGGCCGTTACGCCTTCCGCCCAGGGGCGATCGCCCAGGCCCGGGAAGCCTGCAAAGCCGGACGAGCTCAACGGCTTGTATTGAAGGGCGGCGCGCCTTAAGTGCGCGGCCTTCATCTCATCCGGGGCATGCCATGCGTGCGGACATAGAAGCGGCCGCGGCCGACATTGAGCAGTCGGTGGAACTGCTGAGGAGGCGTCTTTGACTGGGCGGTCGCCCTCCGCCGGCTCGATGAGCTGAACGCCCGGGTCGAGGACCCGACCCTCTGGGACGACGCCGACGCGGCGCAGGCGCTGATGCGCGAGCGCACGCGCCTTGCCGATCAGGTCGGACGCGTCAGGAAGCTCGAGCAGGATCGCGCCGATGCGCTCGAGTTCGCCGAGTTGGCCGAAGCCGAGGGCGACGAGGCTTCGCTCGAAGACGCAGCTCGGCAGCTGTCGCAGCTCAAGGAGCTCGCCGCCCGGGCGGAGCTGGAGGCGCTGCTTTCAGGTGAAGCGGACGGCAACGACTGCTTCCTCGAGATCAACGCCGGCGCTGGCGGGACCGAGTCGCAGGACTGGGCCAACATGCTTCTGCGCATGTATACCCGCTGGGCTGGCGCGCATGGCATGGGCGTCGAGTTCGTCGAGGAAACGCCCGGCGAACAGGCGGGGATCAAGTCCGCCACGGTGAAGATCGCCGGCGCCAACGCCTATGGCTGGCTGAAGACCGAGGCCGGCATCCACCGCCTCGTGCGCATCTCGCCATTCGACTCCAACGCGCGTCGCCACACCAGCTTCGCGTCGGTGTGGGTCTATCCGGTGGTCGACGACAAGATCGAGATCGAGATCAACCCCGCCGACGTGCGCACCGACACCTACCGCTCTTCCGGCGCCGGCGGCCAGCACGTCAACAAGACCGACTCGGCCGTGCGCCTGACCCACCTCCCGACCGGCATCGCCGTTGCGTGTCAGAACGAACGCTCACAGCACCAGAACCGGGAACAGGCCTGGAAGATGCTGCGCGCACGGCTCTACGAACTGGAGCTGCAGAAGCGCGAGGCCGCGGCCGCCGAGATCGAGGCCAACAAGAGCGACATCGGATGGGGTCACCAGATCCGCAGCTACGTCCTTCAGCCCTATCAGATGGTCAAGGACCTGCGCACCAACGTCGAGACCAGCGATACGGCGGGCGTGCTGGACGGAGATCTCGATCCGTTCATGGCCGCATCGCTCGCCCAGCGGGTCGGTGCGACGCGATAGGCGCCGAGCGGACCATAAGGCGGGACCGCTCGCCCCTAGGCGTTCAATTCTGAAAGCGATAGCTTTCTGAAAATGACCGCGGCGACTTCTTCCCTGGGGTGGCGGGACCTCCTGGCCGAAGGCCGGGCGGCCCGTGTCGGGCTCATCGCGCTTGGTGTCTGGCTGAACGCGGCCGACTCGCTGGTCACCACGACCATCATGCCGAGCGTGGCGCGTGACCTCGGCGGATATGCCTATTTCAGCTGGGCGACGGCCGCCTACATGGTCGGCGCGATCCTGTCGGGGGCCACGGCGGCACGGTTCTCGGCGCGCTTCGGCCTGAGGCGCGCCATGATCTGGGCCGGATTCGCGACTGCGGCAGGCTGCGGCGTCAGCGCGCTTGCGCCTGACATGCTCACGCTGGTGGTGGGCCGCTCGGTGCAGGGGCTGGGCGCCGGCTGGATCGTCGGCGCGTGCTACGCCGCGATCGGGCAGGTATTCCCGCAAAGGCACCTGGCGCGCGTGTTCGGCGTCATGACGAGCATCTGGGGGATCGCCACCGTGCTCGGCCCCCTGGTCGGCGCGGTCTTCGCCCAGGGAAGCCACTGGCGCTGGCTGTTCTGGTTCTTCGCGGCGCAGTGCCTGGCCTTCGTAGCTTCAGCCCGGCGCATGCTGCCGGGGGACGCGGCGCCGGCCGTCGACGCGCGGACGCCGGGAATGCAGCTCGCTCTGGTCCTCGCAGGCGTGGGGTTGATCGGCGCGGCAGACCTCGCGGGCGACGCCTGGATCGCCGGCGCCCTTTGCCTTGCAAGCCTCGTCGTGTTCGCGGCGGCCATGCGGCTTCAGGCCGGGCCCCACGGTCTGTTTCCCGCCTCTGCGGGGGACGTCACAACGGTGACGGGCGTGGCGTACCTTTCGTACTTCGCGCTGGGCGCCGCGGCCATGGGGTTCAGCGTGTACGGGCCCGCGCTGCTGCAGAAGCTCTACGGCTTCTCGCCGATGCTGGCGGGCTACGCCGTGGGCCTGGAGTCGGTTGGCTGGACCATCTCGGCGCTCGCCGTCGCCGGGCTCGAGCCCCGCTGGCACCCGCCCTTCATCCGGCTCGGCGGCGCCTGCGTCGCATGCTCGCTTGCCGCGCTGGCGATGGTGACGCGCGCCGGACCGATCTGGGCGATTCTCGCCGCAGCCACGGTTCTGGGCGCCGGCTTCGGGCTGACTTCGGGATTCATAGCCCGCCGCGTCATCGCATCTGCGGACGAAGGCGAGCGCGAGGTGGCCTCGGCGGGAATCAACAGCGTGCGGCAGGTCGGCAACGCCGCCGGCGCCTGTCTCGCCGGGATCATCGCCAACCTTCTCGGCATGGCCGAAGGCGTCGCCCTGGCGCCAGCTCGGGCGACCGCAGTCTGGCTCTTCGCCCTCTCGACACCGATCGCCCTTGTCGGGGCGATCGCTTGCTGGCGCGTCGCGAGCGCGAAGCTGGCCGAGGAGGTCTAGAGGCCTCAGGCCCGCGGCGTCGTCGAGGTTGCCGAGGCGGGGGAGGGCGCGCTCGCAGGGGCGGGCGCGGGCGCCGGGGCGGCGGCCGCGGGCTTCGGAGCGGGTTGCGCCGCCGGCCGTTGCAGGCGCAGCGAGCGGCCCTGGAAGAAGGCGCCCGTTTCCATGGCCAACTGCTCGTGGGTGATGTCGCCGTCCACGTGGCAGGCGCCATAGAGCCGCACCTGCTTGGCCGTGATCGACCCTGACACACGGCCGCGCACCTCCACCGCCTCGGCGTAGACGCCGCCCTCGATCTGGCCGGAATCTCCAACGGTCACGTGGTCGACGCGAACGTCGCCTTTGACGGTGCCGTCGATCTGGATATCGCCGCCGCCGGAGATATCGCCCTCGAAGATCATGTCGCCGCCGATGAACGAGGCGCCTTTCTGCGGACGTGGCGCCGCCTGCGGCGCAGGAGCTGGCGCGGCTGCCTGGGGAGGCGTCGCCGGCGCCGGGGCGGGCCCGGGCTGCGGGGGATTCTGCGGGGGCGTGGGAGGGTTAGAACCTGATTTGCTGAACATCGTTGCCGGCTCTCAAGAAACGAAGGGGGTTTTGCGGTTTGCCGTCCACCCACACTTCGTAGTGCAGGTGCGTGCCGGTGGAACGGCCGGTGGAGCCCATTGCGCCGATCCGCTGCCCGGCGGCCACGTGTTGGCCGACGGTGACGGAAATGGCGCTAAGGTGAGCATAGCGGGTCTTGAACCCATGACCATGGTCGACTTCGATAACGTTGCCGTAGCCATTGCGCTGGCCGGTGAACGACACCACGCCTGGCGCGGTGACGTAGACCGGGCTGCCGTATGCGCCGGCGAAGTCCTGGCCCGGGTGGAAGGCCGGGCGGCCGGTGAACGGGTCGTCCCGCACGCCGAAGCCGCTCGACTCGTGGGCGCCGGCGGTGGTGGGCTGGGCGAGGGGCAGCGACGCCTCAGCGTCCGCCAGGCTCTGCATGTCGGAGAGATTGGCCACGGCCGCCTCGAGCCGCGCCGCGAAGTCCTCGTCGACGTCGAGTTCCGCCGCCAGCGCCCGTGGGTCGTGGCCCTCGATCAATGGCCCCCCGAGGCCGCCGCTCGCATCGGCTCCGCCTGCCGCGTAGACCGCCGGGTCGAGACCGGCGAGGCGGAAGGCGAGCCGCAGGCGGTCGGCGCGGCTCTTGGCGTACGTCTCGGTTGCAGCGATCAGTCGGTCCTGATCGACCTCGAGCGCGTGGATCTGCTGCTGCGGGCTCCCCCGCGGTGGCGGCTCGGCCTGCAGCACCGGCAGCAGCGCCTGCGCCGCGCCCGGCGCGCTTTTCATGTCGGTCAGGAGCAGGGCGAGCGCCTGGTGGCGTTTCTCCATGGTGTTCGCCAGGTCCTGGTAGGAGCCGCCCGTGGCGCTCAGAGCCGCGACCGCGCTGTCCAGCCGCGCGTCGCGGTCGGCGATCCAGCGTTCGTAGCGTGCCCGCGTCTTGGCGACTTCCTGGTCAGTCCTATTCGGCATGGCGACGGCCAGCAGCATGACGGTTGTCGACACACTCATCCAGATGGCCGCCGCCACAAGGGCGCCGCCGATGACCAACTGCCGATCGGTGGTCAGCACGAATCCGCGCATCTGGCCGCCCGACCGCATGTAGATGTGCCGCTCTGGGAAAAGCTCCTCCAGCCAGCGGGCAAGCCGCGCAAGGCGCTTAAGGCTCATGGCGTCCCAAAGGTCCCGCGAAAGTCCGACGGCTCCGCGATATGCCCTTAATGCAGGGGAGAGCGCAACCCATGTTTCCCCAACCGCAGAGTCATGACGCGGGTGGTCGCAATTTGAACATAAGTCCGGGCCGAACGCAGTGAGCTCTGTCCGGGTGTGCGTCAAAACAGCTATCTCGACAGCCAGAGTATAGAGGGGCCGCCTCGGCTGGATTCTGCGAGGGAAAGACTGTGCGCTCGTCCGAATATTGGACGATTCTCCTCCTGTCATACGCCTGTCGGTCTCGTCACCCTTTAGCCAATGCCTGCGCATCGGCAAGCACTTCAGCGACGTGCCCTGGCACTTTGACCTTGCGCCAGACGCGTCGGATGACGCCGTTCTTGTCGATCAGGAATGTGGAGCGGTCGATGCCCATGTACTTGCGGCCGTACATGCTTTTTTCCACCCAGGCGCCGTAGCGCTCGACGATGTCGTCGTCCTTGGCGGAGCCCAGTTTCACTTCGAGGCCGTACTTGGCGCGGAACTTCGCGTGACTGGTGGCGGAATCCTTGGAAACGCCGACGACGACGGCGCCCGCCTCTGCGAAGTCGTTGGACGCGGCCGTGAAGCCCTGAGCCTCGGCCGTGCAGCCCGAGGTGTCGTCCTTCGGATAGAAATAAAGCACCACGGTCTTGCCTCTCAGCCCGCTCAGCGACACGCGGTCGTCGTCGGTGGGCAGATCGAAATCGGGGGCGGCGTCGCCGGCGGACAGCGGCATCGGGTGTCCTCTCGAATGTTGCAATCAGCCCTCTACTAGGCGCCGACGCCGGGCGCCAGCGCCGGCGGGCTTGCGGCGCAGGCGGGCTGCGGCCATTGTCGCCCCATGGCCGAACAAGCGTTTGACGCTCACCCCGACACGCCCCGCATGCCGCCTCGCCGCAAGGGGCAGAGGGCCGTCAGACCGCGCGACGCCGCGACGCTGATCGTGCTGCGCCGCGACGGGCCGCAGCCCCGCGTGCTCATGGGCCGCCGCCACGGCGGCCACGACTTCATGCCCGACAAATGGGTGTTTCCGGGCGGGCGCATCGATCCAAGCGACTTCCGCGCGCCAGTCGCCTCGGAGCTGCGCCCGGAAGTGGCTGAGAAGCTCGCCACGGCGGCGCCGCCGAAGCGCGGGCGGGCGCTCGCGCTCGCCGCCATCCGCGAGACGTTCGAGGAGACGGGCCTTCTGCTTGCGAAGCCGGGACAGCATCGCCCGGTGGCTGGCCCGTGGCATGCGTTCCTGGAGCAGGGCGCGCTGCCGGACCTCGGAGCGCTGCAATTCATCGCCCGCGCGGTCACGCCGCCGATGGTGCCCAAGCGCTACGATGCGCGTTTCTTCATGGCCGAGGCGGAGAACCTGCTCAGCCTCGAGCGCCAACCCGATTGCGGCGAACTGGACGAGATCGCCTGGTTCGAGCTCGGACAGGCGCTCGCCCTGGACCTCCCGACGGTCACGGAGATCGTATTGCGCGAGATCCCGTTGCGGCTCGCCGATCCGCACCGGCCCTTTCCGTACCTGCGGATGCGCCGCGGCCAGCGCGGCATGACCGCGGCGTAGAGTCCCACAGCTTGACCCTAGGCGCGGCGGCGCGGCAAGAGACCGGCGTCGCGTGGGGGCCATGGGCAACTTTCAGCAACAGTCACAGACGCTCGCCGAGCTTTTCAGTCACAACCTCGTCCACCTGCGTGACATGGGGCTGGTGGAGTTCCTGACCTATCTGTTCGTCGGCGCCTTCGCCTTCATCCTCGCGCTCTACCTGCGCAAGGCGAATCGTTTCCGCTTCGTGATCCGCGCGCCATCGTCCCGGCCGGTGCAGGTGACGCGCGAGGTGTTCAACTCGGCGCTGAGCGTGGTGCTGTACAACACGGTCCAGTTGGCGGCGCGGATGATCGCCCTCGCATTCGGCTACATCGTCACGCTCGGCGTGCACATGCCGCTGTGGGAGGAACTGCTGACCTTCCCACTCGTGATGGTTGCGCACGACGCCTATTTCTACTGGACCCACCGCCTGATGCACGCGGCGGCCCTGTTCCGGTTCTTCCACTGGGAACATCACAAGAGCCAGGCGCCGACCGTGTTCACGGCCTACTCGTTCGCGATCCCCGAGGCGATCATGCAGGGACTGTTCGGTGTCTTCTACGTGGCGATCTTCCCGGCCACGTTCACCACGCTGATCGTCTTCCAGTTCGTGGAGATCCTGCACAACCTGGCGATCCATTCCGGTCTGGATTTCTTCCCGCGCACGCTCGTCGCCCATCCGCGCTTTGGCTGGCTGGCCGGTCCGACCTATCACGACATCCACCACCGGACGGCGCGCGGGAACTTCGGTCTCTACACGCGCTTCTGGGACCGCCTGATGAAGACCGAGCACCCGGACTTCCTGAAGATACACGCGTACATCCACTCTCCGCAGAACGACGGCCGCGCTTACCGGCTGCTGTCACGCCGCGGTTCGTCGACGCCCCCGTCGGGCGCATCGGCCCCCGAGGTCGCCGGCGGCTGAGGTCGCCGCCGCGGCGTCGCGCGCGTCGTCGGGCCTTCGAGTTGACTTCGGAGCCGCGATTCGTATTGTCCGCGCCTCCCGATTTCCCGGCCCATCTGCGCCGGCCAAGGACGTTACGCGCATGGCCAAGCCCGCTTCGATCAAGATCCGCCTGACCTCTAGCGCGGACACCGGCTACTTCTACGTCACCAAGAAGAACGCCCGCACCATGACTGAGAAGCTGGTGCTGAAGAAGTACGACCCGGTGGCCAAGAAGCACGTCGAGTTCCGCGAAGCGAAGATCAAATAGCTTCCGCCCGCGAGGGAAGGGGGTTCAGGCCGCCCGCGCGATCACCGTGTTCCGCCCCGCCGCCTTGGCGGCGTAAAGGGCCTCGTCCGCCCGTTTGAGCAGCGCTTCGGCGTTGTCGCCGTCAGCGCCGGTCGAGGCGACCCCAACCGAGATGGTCACCGAGAGCGGCTCAGCGTCGCTCGTGAGCCGGAAAGGCGAGCCGGCGACGTGCCGGCGGATGCGCTCGGCGATCCTCTGCGCGTCCTCGAGCCGGGTGTCAGGCATGATCACCACAAATTCCTCGCCGCCGTAGCGGCATGGCAGATCGATTGCGCGCACATTGGACGCGAGCCGCACCGCGAACTCGCGTAGCACCTCATCGCCCACGTCGTGGCCGAAGTTGTCATTGACCTTCTTGAAATGGTCGATGTCGATCATCAGCGCCGAGACCGGGTCGCCGCCACGGACCGCGCGGTTGACCAGCGCGCCGAGCTGGCCGGTCATGTAGCGGCGGTTGTGCAGTCCAGTGAGCTGGTCGGTGACAGCTAGCTCGAACGACTGGTCGAGGTTGGAACGCAGGAAATCCGTGTAGCGCTTGCCGCGCACCTGGCTGCGCACGCGGGCCGAAAGCTCCTGTGGGTCGATCGGGCGGGTCAGGATGTCGTTGAAGCCGATGTCGAGCGCCTTGACGAGCCGGGGTCTGTCGTCAGGGTCGACGACGCCGAGGATCGGCAGGTGGCGGGTCGCTTCGTCCGAACGAATCTGAGCCGCGAAACGCAGGCCGTCGAATCCCCGGGCGGCGGTGTTGACAATGATCAGGTCCACCGGGCCGCGCGCGGTCAGAAGAGCCTTCTCCGGGTCGGATTCGACCACGGGGCGGTGCTCGATGGCCAGTTCGGCGTAGATCCGCTGAGCCTGTCGCTGGTTTTCGTCGACGATCAGGACGCGGCCGCCCTGGCCGCCGAGCCGCGCTGCGGCGCCGGCGATCACGCCGATCCTGCGGCCGGACGCCTCACGCTGTCGCAACTCGTCGATCACCAACTTGAGCCGGGTCAGGCTCTTGACGCGGGCGAAGAGCAGGATGTCGTCGATCGGCTTTGTCAGGAATTCGTCGGCGCCCGCCTCGAGCCCGGTGATCCGGTCGGCGCGACCATCCAGCGCCGTCACCAGCACGACCGGGATGTGGCGGGTCTCCGGGTCTTCCTTTAGGCGACGGCACACCTCGAAACCGTCCATGCCCGGCATCATCACGTCCAGCAGAACGAGGTCGGGCCGCTCGCGGACGGCGACTCCGAGGGCGGCTGCGCCATCGTTGGCGGTTAGCACGTCGTAGTATTCGGCCTGCAATTTGGCTTGGAGCAGGCGGACGTTTGCCTCGATGTCGTCGACGACGAGGATTCGGCCGGTCATCGCGGGGCGCTCGCGTCCTCGGCCGGCTCGAGGTATTTCTTCACCGTCTCGAGGAACGGGCCCACGGAGATGGGCTTGGCGATGTACGCGGCGCAGCCGCCGGCGCGGATGCGCTCCTCGTCGCCCTTCATCGCGAACGCGGTCACTGCGATAACCGGGATGTGAGCAAGCTGCTCATCGTCCTTCAGCCACTTGGTGACCTCCAGGCCGCTGATCTCGGGCAACTGGATATCCATCAGGATGAGGTCGGGTTTGCTTTGCCGGGCGATGGCGAGCGCAGAGAGACCCTCGCGGGTCTCCAAGGTCTCGTAGACCTGGGCTTCGAGCAGATCATGAAACAGCTTCATGTTCAGCTCATTATCCTCGACGATGAGGACCTTTTTGGGCATTCGCCTCTCGAACCGGTCTAGAGTCCCTTGCACCCCGCAAGACGAGCGACTCGTAAGCTCAAGCCTCGCCACCGCAGCAAGACACCAATATCCTTAAACGCGCCCTAATTGGTAACGGAGCGTTCCCGCTGCCAGATCCCGTTCTTCCCGCCGAAATCGCCCACCTGCGGCTGGACCCCGTGCGGCCGCTGCTCCTCGTCGACGTGGACGAGGTGCTGGCGATGTTCATCCACGGCTTCGAGCGTTATCTGGCTGGGCACGGTCTCGAGATGCGGATCAACCGCTTCGCCATCTTCCAGAACATTTTCCGGCCGGGCGAGGACGCCCACCTCGACCTCGCCGAGGGGCGGCGGCTGTTCAACCTGTTCTTTGAAAAGGATGTGGAGGACATCGATCCCGCGCCCGGCGCCCGCGAGGCGCTGGTGGAACTCGCCGAACAGGCGAGCATCGTCATTCTCACGAACGCCCCGCCGCAGTCGCGGGGGCCGCGCGCACGCTGGCTGGTGAAGAACGGCTTCGACTATCCGTTCGTGATCAACTCCGGCCCGAAGGGACCCGCCGTGGCCGCCATCTCCGCCCTGACAAGCGGCAAGGCGGCGTTCGTCGACGATCTCCTTCCCAACCTCGATTCGGTCGCCCAGGTCGCTCCGGCGGTCGCCACGTTCCAGATGGTCGCCGATGCGCGCCTGCGTCCCCTCGCTTACGCCGCGCCCGAGAGGCACCCGCGTTACGACGAATGGGCGGACCTTGCGCCGATCATCGCGGCGGCGATCCGCTAGAGCAGGCAGCTTGCCCCCTCGCGCGTCCGGGGCTTTAAACTGAAGCCTTCATTTCAAACAAACGATTGAAGGGTGGAACGATGGGTTTGCTGGACGGAAAGGTGATCCTGGTCACCGGCGGCGGGCGCGGAATCGGGCGCGAGACGGCGATCATAGCGGCCAGGCATGGCGCGAAGGTGGTGGTGAACGACCTTGGCGGCGACGTGCATGGACAGGGCGCCGACAAGGCGCCGGCGCAGGAGGTGGTGGAAATCATCAAGGCCGCGGGCGGCGAAGCGGTCGCGAACACCGAGAGCGTCACGGACCTCCGGGCCGTGGGGCGGATGGTGCAGCAGGCGATGGACACGTTCGGCGGCCTGCACGGCGTCGCCAACCCGGCTGGGATCCTGCGCGACCGCATGATGTCCAACATGACCGAGGAGGAATGGGACGGCGTGATCGAGGTGCACCTGCGCGGGCACTTCAACGTCGTGCGGGCCACGATCAACCACTTCCGCGGCCAGAACGACGGCGTCTACGCGATGTTCAGCTCCACGTCGGGGCTGATCGGCAACATCGGCCAGACCAACTACGGCGCGGCCAAGATGGGCATCGCCGGGCTCTCGCGGATCGTGGCGATGGAAGGCGCGCGCTACAACGTGCGCTCGAACGCGATCGCGCCAGGTGCGGCGACGCGGATGACCGACTCCGTGCCGCGCAACGACGAGGCCGCGCAGCGGCGGGAGGCGATGCGCGAGGTGCAAAGCCCCCTCCGTCCCGCCGAGCTCACGGTGGCGCTGCTCGCGCCGGCCGCCAAGCACATCTCAGGGCAGATCTTCGGGGCGGGGGGTTACAACCTGTCGATCTACTCGCAGCCGCGCCCCATCCACACCTATTCGCGCGAGGGCGGATGGGAAGTCGAGGGCATCATCAAGGACTTCTTCCCGCGCGCCGAGAAGGACTTCACCCCGCTCGATCGTTCGGCGATGAACTCGTCGCAGAACGCGCCCATCCCGGTGCCCGCGAGCTGATCCCAGGTTGTCGCGTCGGGCGCCGTCGGCTTTGTCGGCGCCCGCATCGCGGCCGTCCTCGGCGGCCCGCTATCTCCGACTGCCTGCAAGAAGGGACCGCCTGATGACCAATCCCGTCCACGCCCTGGCGATCGGGACGTTCGCGCCGATGCTCGGCAGCCTCGCCAACGTCCTCGACAGAGGAGCGCAGCACGCGGTGATCCAGGGGTGGCCGGCCGACCGGCTGCCGAACGCCCGCCTCGCCCCCGACATGTTCGAGCTGACGCGCCAGGTCCAGATCGCCTGCGACCATGCGAAGAATGGGGTCGCGCGGTTGATTGGCGTCGAGGCCCCGGTGTTCGAGGACAACGAACAGACGATCGAGGACCTGAAGAGCCGCATCGCCCGCACGATCGAGCATCTCAATCGCGCGCCCGAGTCCGCGTTCGAGGGCGCGGCCGAGCGGCGGATCGTCGTGCCGCTGCAGGGGACGATGCGCGCCGAGTTCGACGGACTGCAGTTCCTGCGCGACTGGACGCTGCCCAACTTCTACTTCCACGTGGTGACGGCGTACGACATCCTCCGGCACAACGGCGTCGAGCTCGGCAAGGCGGACTTCATGGCTCACGTCGCCTACGCTGTCCGTCAGGGTTGACGGCCCGAGAGGCGCAGCGGCTTCACCAACAGCAGCGTCGTCAGGCCGCTCGCCCATTCCTCGTCGGGGTAGCGCGCGGCCTCGCGATACCCGCGCGCGGCGTAGAACGCCTGGCTGCGCTGGTTGAACGTATCGGTCTCCAGCCGGGCCTCGGCGTGGCCGGCCGCGGCGATCGCGGCCTCGGCCTCGTCCATGAGGCGCGCGCCGACGCCAGTGCGGGCGTGGGCGGCCCGGACATGCAGGGCGTGCACGAAGTCGTGCCGCCAATGCACGAGGCCGACGACCTCATCGGCGCGCTCGGCGACCCAGAACTCAACGCCGTTCGAGGCGACGTACGCGCCAGGGCGGTCATCCTCGAGGTACGCGCGGGCCGCCTCGGCGGTGATCTGCGGACGCCAGGTGCTCTCGAAGGTGTCGTTGAGGATCGCGCGCAGGGCGGGCGCGTCGCCAGCCCGCGAGGGGCGCACGAGGATGCCGGTTTCGCGCATCATGGCGTCAGCCTGGCGCCTTCGTCGGGCCATTCGCAAGGACCGGAATCGGGCCGATTTATTATCGCTGATAAGTTATCATTGATCTGGATCAACGCGACGCTGTAAGCGAGGCTGAACATCGCCGCATCCCAGGAACCAGGACCCACCTATGAGCGGAACCGCCCAACTGACCAGAGAAGCACCCAAGGCCGCCAGGCAGGCCGAACACTTCGACGTGCTGATCGTAGGCGCCGGAATCTCCGGGGTCGGCGCCGCCTACCATTTGAGCACGCAGCTGCCGGGAACCAGCTACGTGGTGCTTGAAGCGCTGGAAAGCTTCGGCGGCACCTGGCAGATGCACCGCTATCCCGGCGTGCGCTCGGACAGCGATCTCTACACCTTCGGCTACCGCTTTAAGCCCTGGGTCGGCCCGCCGATCGCCACGGCCCAGGAAATTCTGAAGTACATGGGCGAGGTGATCGACGAGAACGACCTCGCCAAGCACATCCGCTACAACCACCGGATCGGCAAGGCGACCTGGTCGAGCGCGGACAGCCGCTGGATCATTGAGGCGGTCAACACGGCCACGGGCGAGCCGGCGACCATCACCGCCAACTTCCTCTGGATGTGCCAGGGCTACTACCGGCACGCGGAGGGCTACACGCCCGAGTGGCCCGGCATGGCCAACTTCAAGGGGCGCATCGTCCATCCGCAGACCTGGCCCGAAGACCTGGACTACAAGGGCAAGAAGGTCCTGATGATCGGGTCGGGCGCGACCACGGCGACGGTTGCGCCGGCGATCGCCGACGACGTGGCGCACCTGACCGTCTTGCAGCGCTCGCCGACCTATTTCGTGCCCGGCCGCAACGTGGACGACATGGCCGAGACGCTGCGCGAACTGGAGATCCCCGAGGAGTGGATCCACGAGATCGTCCGCCGCCAGCGCCTCAAGATGGGCCACGAGTTCACCCGCCGCGCATTCGAGGAGCCGGAAGCGGTGAAGCAGGAGCTGCTGGCGGGCGTGGCCATGTACCTGCCCAAGGAGGAGGTGGAAAAGAACTTCACGCCGCACTACCGCCCCTGGCGTCAGCGCATCGCCTTCGTGCCTGACGGCGATATCTTCAAGGCGGCTGCGGCGGGCAAGATCTCGGTGGTCACCGACGAGATCGACCACTTCACCGAGAACGGCGTGACGCTCAAGGGCGGCCAGGAGATTGAAGCCGACATCGTGATCACCGCGACCGGCTTCAATCTGTCGGTGCTTGGCGACATCGATTTCGTGATCGACGGCAAGCCGCTGAATTTCCACGACACCGTCACCTACCGGGGCATGATGTTCACTGGCGTGCCCAACATGATCTGGGTGTTCGGCTACTTCCGCGCCAGCTGGACGCTGCGTGTCGACATGCTGGCCGATTTCGTCTGCCGGCTGCTCAAACACATGCGCGAGAAGGGCGCGACCAAGGTCGAGGTGGCCCTGCGGCCGGAAGACAGGGACATGAAGCTGCTGTCCTGGATCGATCCGGAGGACTTCAATCCCGGCTACCTGATGCGCTCGATGCACCTCTTGCCCAAGCGCGGCGAGAAGCCGGAATGGGCGCACACGCAGGACTACTGGCGCGAGCGCGGGGAGCTGCCGAAGATCGACCTCGACGGGCCCGAGTTCGTCTACGGCGGACGTACAGAAGCGCCCAAGGTCGCAGCAGAATAGGTTGGCGGAGGGGTTCGCAAGGCGTGGGCGGACTGGGCCGCCCGCGCCGGCGGCTGGCTGGCTTTGACACCGCGTCCTGCGCCGACGGGCTGAGGCGCTGGACTCGCCTGTCCCGCCGAAGGACAAGAGCGGCCATGATCCGCATCGGCGTCGACTTCGGGGGCACAAAGATCGAAGCGGCGGCGCTGGACGCACGCGGCGCGTTCCAGGCCAGGGTCAGGAAGCCCAATCCCGGCGACTACGATAGCGCGCTCGACACGGTCCGCCAGCTCGTGGCCGAGGCCGAGGCCCAGGCCGGCGCGCGGGACGCCACGATCGGCATCGGCATGCCGGGATCGCTTTCGCCGAAGACCGGGCGAATGCGCAACGCCAACAGCGTCTGGCTCAATGGCAAGCCGTTCAAGGACGACCTCGAGCGCGTGCTGGGCCGTGCGGTCCGAATGGAAAACGACGCCAACTGCTTCGCGCTCTCGGAGGCGATCGATGGAGCAGGGCAGGGCGCGGACGTGGTCTTCGGCGCTATCCTCGGCACCGGTTGCGGCGGCGGCGTCGTGGTGCGGGGCCGCACTGTCGAGGGGGTCAACAAGATCGGCGGCGAGTGGGGACACACCCCGCTGCCCTGGCCCTCGGCGGAAGAACGCGCGGCGCACACCTGCTGGTGCGGCCGCTCCGACTGCCTCGAGACCTGGATCAGCGGCTCGGCCTTCGGCGCGGATCACGCCCGTGTCGCAGGCGAGAACCTGACCGGGGAGGAAGTGGCTGCGCGGGCGAAGTCGGGCGAGCCGGCCGCGCTCGCCACGCTTCATCGCTATGTCGACCGCCTCGGCCGCGCCCTCGCGGTGATCTGTGACATCCTTGACCCTGACGTGATCGTCTTCGGTGGGGGCATGTCGAACACGCAGGCGCTCTATGAGCTCGTTCCGCCGGTCGCGGCGCGCTACGCCTTCTCCGACGTGTTCGTCACGCGGATCGTGCAGGCGAAGTACGGCGACTCGTCGGGCGTGCGCGGCGCGGCCTGGCTGTGGCCCGAGGGGGCGTGAAGGCGCTTTGCCGCGACTGCTACTGGACGGGCGACGAGTCGCCTGCGGCGCGCCCCGTTGACCGGTCGCCGACTTGCCCCGCCTGCGGGTCACGCCGCCTGGTCCGCCACGACGAGCTCGGCGCCCTCGCCATCGCCCACATCGACTGCGACGCCTTCTACGCCTCGGTGGAGAAGCGCGACCGACCGGAGCTGCGGGACACGCCCCTGATCGTGGGCGGCGGCGTGCGTGGCGTCGTGACCACAAGCTGCTACATCGCCCGGATGTCCGGCGTGCGTTCGGCGATGCCGATGTTCCAGGCCAGGAAGCTCTGTCCCGAGGCGACGGTGCTGAAGCCCGACTTCGCCAAGTACCGGGCGGAGAGCCGGCGAATCATGGAGAAGCTGCGACGCCTGACCCCGCTGGTCCAGACGCTGTCTCTCGACGAGGCCTGGCTCGACCTTTCCGGCACCGAGCGGCTGCACGTGGCGCCGCCCGCGGTGACGCTGGCCAGGCTCCAGGCCGAGATCGAGCGCGATGTCGGCATCACCGTCTCGGTCGGCCTGGCGGCCAACAAGTTCCTCGCCAAGATCGCCTCGGACCTCGACAAGCCGCGCGGCTTCGCCGTGATCGGCTCGGAAGCCGAGGTCTTCCTGGCGTCGCGGCCGGTCGCCATCCTGCCTGGCGTCGGGCCCGCGTTTGCGCGGACGCTCGAGAGCGACGGCTACCGGCAGGTCGGCGAACTGGCTGCGGAGTCCCCGAAGCGTCTCGCGGACCGCTACGGCGCCAACGGCTTTCGCCTCCACCAGCTCGCCCACGGCCGCGACACGCGCCCGGTCAATCCCGGCGAGGCGCGCAAGAGCCTGTCGTCGGAGACCACGTTCGAGGAAGATATCCGCTCGGTTTCACGTCTCGAGGACATTCTATGGCCGCTTTGCGAGAAAGTGGCCCAGCAGGCCCGCGCCGAAGGGATCGGCGGGCGGGTCGTGACGTTGAAGCTGCGACAGGCCGACTTCCGCATCGTGACCCGCCGCCGCACGTTGCCGTTCCCGACCCAGACCGCGCGGACCCTGTTCGCGGCGGCGCGGGAGATGCTCAGGCCGGAGGCCGACGGCCGGCCATGGCGCCTGGTGGGCGTCGGCATTTCCGACATCGTCGAATCGAACGTCGCCAGCGGCGACCTTTTCGATGAAGGAGAATCGCGTGCGCTCTCGGGTGAGCGGGCCGTCGATGCGCTGCGGGCGCGGTTCGGCTCTGCAGCCGTGGTGGCGGGACGCGCGTTGAAGCGCTAAACGCTCCGAGAGAGGCAGATCGCGCCCAAAGAACGCAGGTCGCGATTATGCCCTTCCAAAGGGGCCCGGTTTTCATATCTAATCGTAGCTGGGGCGCGTCGTGTAGCTGAGCGTCCCCGCCTGTTGGAGACCCGTCGTGGCGGAGAAGCATCAGGGAGACCAGGTGATCGGCACTGGCACGGCGATCGTCACGCAGACGAAGCCGAAGACCCAGAAGCCGTCCATGTATCGCGTGTTGATCCTAAACGACGACTACACGCCCATGGAATTCGTGGTCTATATCCTTGAACGATTCTTCAATAAATCGCCGGAGGCTGCGACTCGCATCATGCTGCATGTGCACCAGAACGGCGTCGGTGTATGCGGCGTCTTCACTTACGAGGTGGCCGAGACCAAGGTCGCCCAGGTGATAGAGACCGCGCGGCGTCACCAACACCCGCTCCAGTGCACGATGGAAAAGGATTGAGAGGCCCAGCTTGCCGTCTTTCTCGCGTAACCTCGAAGAGACCCTTCACCGGGCCGTCGCCTACGCCAATCAGCGTAAGCACGAATACACTACGCTCGAGCACCTGCTGCTCGCCTTGATCGACGACGCAGACGCTGCGAACGTCATGAAAGCCTGCGAGGTGGATCTCGGCGAGCTCAAGAAGAGCCTCACATCGTATGTCGACAACGAGCTGAAGAGCCTCGTGGTGGATGATGGCGAGGACGCCAAGCCCACCGCCGGCTTCCATCGCGTGATCCAGCGCGCGGTGATCCACGTGCAATCGTCGGGGCGCGAGGATGTGACCGGCGCCAACGTGCTGGTCGCCATCTTCTCCGAGCGCGAGAGCCACGCCGCCTATTTCCTGCAGCAGCAGGAGATGACGCGCTACGATGCGGTCAACTTCATCGCCCACGGCATCGCCAAGAAGCCCGGCGCCTCGGAGGCGCGGCCGACGAAGGGGACCGGCGCGGGCGCGGAGGCCGACGACGAGAAGCCGCAGGTCAAGACGGGCGGCGAGGCGCTGGAGGCCTACTGCATCAACCTCAACGAGAAGGCGCGGCAGGGGAAGGTCGACCCACTCATCGGGCGCATGAACGAGGTTGAGCGCTGCATCCAGATCCTTTGCCGGCGCACCAAGAACAATCCGCTGCTGGTCGGCGATCCGGGGGTCGGCAAGACCGCCATCGCCGAGGGGCTAGCGCGCAAGATCGTGTCAAATCAGGTTCCCGAGGTGCTGGCCAAGTCGACGATCTTCTCTCTCGACATGGGCGCGCTCCTGGCCGGTACGCGCTACCGCGGCGACTTCGAGGAACGCGTCAAGCAGGTGATCAAGGAGCTCGAGAACCACACCAACGCGATCCTGTTCATCGATGAGATCCACACCGTGATCGGCGCCGGCGCCACCAGCGGCGGGGCGATGGACGCCTCGAATCTGCTCAAGCCGGCGCTCGCCTCGGGCAACCTGAGGTGCATGGGCTCGACCACCTACAAGGAGTTCCGCCAGCACTTCGAGAAGGATCGTGCGCTCGTGCGCCGGTTCCAGAAGATCGACGTCAACGAGCCGACGATCGAGGACTCGATCAAAATCCTCAAGGGCCTGAAGACGTACTACGAGGAGTTCCACAAGCTGAAGTACACGACCGAGGCCCTGAAGGCCGCGGTGGAGCTCTCGGCCAAGTACATCACCGACCGGAAGTTGCCGGACAAGGCGATCGACATCATCGACGAGGCTGGCGCGAGCC
>JAKAZA010000174.1 GCA_021816155.1 Pseudomonadota bacterium
AGTGGAACCCTCGCCCTCGCCCGGCGCTTCCGGGAACAGGACCAGACCACGCCGGTCGTGCTGATGGGTTACCTCAATCCGATTCTGACCTACGGCCTCGGAGCCTTCGCGGCCGACGCGACCGCGGCGGGGGTCGACGGCGTCATCGTGGTCGACTGCCCGCCCGAGGAAGCCGATCCGCTGCTTGCGGCGTTCGACGGGGCGGGGCTGGCGCTGGTCCGCCTGGCCACGCCGACGACCGACGACGCGCGCCTGCCCGCCGTGGTCCGCCGCACCTCGGGCTTTGTTTACTACGTCTCGGTCGCCGGCGTGACCGGGGTGAAGGCCGCGGACGCGAGCGCCGTCGCGCCGGCCGTCGACCGGGTGAGGCGCGCGTCGGGCCTGCCGGTCGCCGTCGGGTTCGGCATCCGCACCCCGGAGCAGGCCGCCGCGGTCGCGCGGATCGCGGACGCGGCCGTGGTCGGCACGGCGCTGGTCGACGCCGGCGCCGAGGCGGTCGCACAGAAGCGTGATCCGATCGCAAAGGTTTTGGCAACGGCCGACGCCCTCGCTAAGGCTGTGCGATCCGCACGTCCCGGCGGGGCTGTCTAAGGGCGCGGAATGGCTTTGGCCGAAGACAAGCGCAACAGGCCTGTCCGCAATCCGGCGCCGCCGACGAACCGCGAGCGCGTCGGCTGGCTCGCCAAGATCGCGCCCGGCGTGCGCAAGCTCGTCTCGCCCAAGCACGACACGCCCGAGAACCTCTGGGTGAAATGCCCCGATACGGGCGAGATGATCTATCGGCCCGACCTCGAGGCGGCGCTCTGGGTCACGCCCGCCGGCCGGCACATGCGCATCAGCCCAGCGCTGCGCTTCGCCTACACGTTCGACGACCGCCGCTTCAAGACCATCCCGCTGCCGAAGACGCCCGACGACCCGCTCCATTTCACCTACGGCAAGAGCTACAAGGACGCGCTGGCGTCCGCCCGCAAGGCGACCGGCGACCAGGACGCGATGAGCGCGGCGGTGGGCGAGATCGGCCGCATCCAGACCGTCGTGCTCGTCGAGAACTTCGCCTTCATCGGCGGCTCGCTGGGCGTGGCGGCCGGCGAGGCGTTCGTCGTCGCGGCCGCAGAGGCCGTGAAGCGCGAGACGCCGCTGGTGATCTTCACCGCGGCCGGCGGCGCACGCATGCAGGAAAGCACGCTCGCCCTGATGCAGATGGCCCGGGCTACGATCGCGATCCAGGACCTGCGCGAAGCCCGACTGCCCTACGTCGTCGTGCTGACCGATCCCACCACCGGCGGCGTGCTGGCCTCGTACGGCATGCTGGGGGACATCCACCTGGCCGAGCCCGGCGCGCTGATCGGCTTCTCCGGCCGCCGCGTGATCGAGCAGACCATCCGCGAGACGCTGCCGGCCGGGTTCCAGACCGCCGAGTTCCTGGTGGAGCGCGGCATGGTCGACCGGGTCGTGGCGCGCAAGGAGCTGCCGAAGGTGCTGGGCTCGATCCTGGAGACGCTGATGATGGGGCGCGCCCGCCGTTCCGTCGCTTGAGCCGCCACGCATGACCGCCTCCGAGCACCGCGGCTGGCTCGACCGCATCGCAGCCGCCCGGAACAAGCGAGCATGACCGTCATCCCGTCCCCTGACGCCCCGCCGCCGCCCCGGCCCGACTACGACGCGATCCGCGCCTCCGACGTGACGATCGCGAGGCTGCGCGCGCTGCACCCGTCGCTGATCGACCTCTCCACCGGCCGGGTGAAGCGGCTGCTGGCGGCGCTCGGCCACCCGGAGCGGCGGATGGGCCCGGTGATCCACGTCGCCGGCACCAACGGCAAGGGCTCGACCTGCGCCTACCTTCGGGCCATCGGCGAGGCGGCCGGGCTGAAGACGCACGTGATCTCCTCCCCGCACCTCGTGCGCTTCGCCGAGCGGATCCGCGTGGCCGGCCGCCTCCTCACCGACGACGAGCTCGACCCGCTGATCGACGACGTGGAGCGGGCGAACGCCGGGGCGCCGATCAGCTTCTTCGAGATCACAACCTGCCTCGCGCTCCACGCCTTCGCGCAGGACCCGGGCGACCTCTGCGTGATCGAGGTGGGCCTCGGCGGCCGCTTCGACGCCACCAACGTGTTCGACGCGCCGGCCGTCTCGGTGATCACGCCGGTGGACTACGACCACCTGGAGATGCTGGGCCCCGAGCTTTCCAAGATCGCCTGGGAGAAGGCGGGGATCATCAAAGCCGGCCGGCCGGCGGTGGCTGCGCGCCAGCTGGACGAGGCGCTGGACGTGATCGAGCGCGAGGCCGCCGCACTCGGCGCGCCGCTGGCGCTGATGGGACGCGACTTCGACGCCTACGAGGCGCACGGGCGCCTGGCCGTGCAGCTCGAGGACCAGCTGCTGGATCTGCCGGCGCCCAGCCTGTTCGGCGGCCACCAGTTCGCCAACGCGGGCCTCGCGGTGGCGGCGATCCGGGCGTTCGACGATCCGCGGATCGACGAGGCGGCGATCGCCCGCGGCGTCGCCGGCGCCGTGTGGCCCGGTCGCTTTCAGGCGCTGACCAGGGGCCCGCTCGCCGAGCGCGCCAGGGCCCGCGGCGCCGACCTGTGGCTGGACGGGGCGCACAATCCGCACGCAGGCGCCGCGCTCGCCGAGGCGGCCGGCCGCCTCGCCGCACGCGACGGCCGGCCGGTCGTGCTGATCGTCGGCATGCTGGGCCGCAAGGACGCGACGGGCTTCTTTCCGCACTTCGCCGCCCTGGGGCCGCGCGTGTACACAACGGCCTTCTCGTCGCCGAACGCGACCCCGGCCGAAGACCTCGCCCATGCGGCGAGCGTCGCGGGCCTGCGGGCCGAGGTGGCGGACGGCGTCGAGGATGCGCTGGAGCGCGCGCTCGCGGCGCCTGGCCCCGCGCCGCACGTGCTCGTCTGCGGCTCGCTGCATTTCGTCGGCGACGCCCTGGCGATGGCCCCCGAGACATGGCCGACCTGACGCGGCCGAGGCGACGTGGCCGCTGAGCCTTCCCCGACGCTGCGCCTCGCCGGCGTCGAAGGCGCGCTTGAACGGGAGCCGCACTCGGCGGACCTTCACTGCCTGAGAGCCTCGATCCTCGCCGAGCTCGGCCGCGACGAGGACGCGACCAGCGCCTACATCGAAGCCCTGCGCCGCGCGCCGGCCCACTTCGATGCGCTGAACGGGCTTGGCGGCCACCTCTACCGCACCGACTTCCGCACCGCCGCGCGCACCGTCTATCGCCAGCTGCTCGCCCTGCACCCGGAGAGCGCGATCGCGCTGGTCAACCTCGCCAACGCGCTGCTCGAGAACGGCGAGGCCGAGGAAGCCGAGACGCTCTACCGCAAGGCCGTCGACCTTGCGCCCGACGATCCCGACGCCCGCCAGGGCCTCGCCAACGCGCTGCAGGGCCGGGGCGAGACCGAGGCGGCGGAGGTCCAGCGGCGGGCGAGCTACGCGCGGCGACGCATCGCGCGCCGGCCCTATCGCGGCGAGGGCCGGCCGCGCCGCGTGCTCGAGCTCGTCTCCGGCGTGGGCGGCAACGTGCCGACGCGGTTCCTGCTCGACGAGACGGCGTTCGAGGTCGCGACGCTGATGGTGGAGGCCGACGGCGTGGAGCCGATCCCGCCGCACGACATCGTCTTCAACGCCGTCGGCGACCCCGATCTCGCGCCGCAGGCCGTGGACGCGGCCGCGCGGATCGCCGAGCGCCTCGGATCGCCGGTCCTGAACGCGCCGGCCCGGGTGCGCCCGACAGGCCGCGCCTCGGTCGGCCAACGGCTGTCCGGCATCCCGCACCTTCGGACGCCGCGCGTCGCCCGCGTCGCCAAGCGCGAAGCGGCGGGCGACGCCGACGCGTGCGGCTATCCGCTCCTCGTGCGCAGTCCCGGCTTCCACACCGGCCGGTATTTCGAGCGGGCGGACGGGCCGGGCGAGCTCGCGGCGGCGCTGGAGCGCCTGCCCGGCGACGAGGCGTTGGTGATCGGCTTCCTCGACGGCCGCGACGCCCAGGGCCTTTACCGCAAATACCGGGCGATCTTCGTCGGCGGCGAGGTGTTTCCGCTGCACCTAGCTGTCTCGAAGGGGTGGAAGACGCACTACTTCTCGTCCGAGATGGCCGCCTCGCCGGCCCTTCGCGCCGAGGAGGCGCGGTACCTCGACGATCCGCGGTCGGTGATCGGCCCGGCGGCGATGGAGGCGCTGCACGCCGTCGCCGCGCGGCTGCGGCTCGACTTCGGCGGCATCGACTTCGGCCTCTCGGCGGCGGGCGAGGTGCTGCTCTACGAGGCCAACGCGACGATGCTGGTCAGCCCGCCTCCCCCCGACAGGATGTGGGACTACCGCCGTCCGGCGGCGGGACGGGTCCTTGCGGCGTTCCGGGCGATGGCGCAGGCGCGCGCCGCCGGCGGTTGAAGCCGGCGCTCGCTCGCTTGACCGCCCTCGGGGCAACCGCCGACGAATGAGACGGGGAAGACGGGAAAGACGCGGCGCCCATGGCGGACGATGCGATTTTGGTGATCGGCGCCGGCGTCGCTGGTCTTTGTACGGCGCTGGCGCTCGGCCCGACCGGCCGGACGGTGACGCTGCTGGAGCGCGACGAGCCGCCGCCCTCGGGCGACGCCGACGAGGCGTTCCGCGACTGGAACCGGCGCGGCGTCGGCCACCTGCGCCAGAGCCACGCGTTCCTGGCCAGGCTCGGCAAGATCATCCGGCAGGACCACCCGAAGCTGCGCGAGGCGCTGCTGGAGACGGGCGTGCGCGAGCTGGGCTTCGAGACGATGCTCTGGCCGGCGCAGAAGCGAACCTACGTCCCCAAGCCCGTCGACGCCGATTTCGCGCTGCTGACCAGCCGGCGCACGACGCTGGAGCTGGTGATCCGGCGCTACGTCGAGACGCTGCCGAACGTCGCCATCTGCTCCGGCGCGATGGTCCGCCGGCTCATCACTGAGCGCGATCCGGCGGGACGGATCACCGTCGTCGGCGTCGAGGTGGACGAGGGCGGCGAGGCGCGCGAGCTGCGGGCGCCCGTGGTGATCGACGCGGGCGGCCGCCTCAGCCCCGCCATCGAGCAGCTGATCGCCGAGGGCGCGCCGATCGCCGAGGAGAACGAGACCGCCGGCATCCTCTACTTCACCCGCCACTATCGCCTCAGGCCCGGCAAGTCGGAGCCACCGCGCGAGGGCAACCCGCCCTCGGGAGGCGACCTCGGCTACCTGAAGTTCGGCGTCTTCCCAGGCGATAACAACTGCTTCTCGATCACCATGTGCGTCCCAGAGATCGAGTACGAGCTTAGGAAGGCGATCGTGCGCCCCGAGACATGGGACCGGATGATCGACCAGCTGCCCGGCCTGAAAGTCTGGTGCGACGCCGAGCAGGCCGAACCGACCAGCCGCGTCTTCGGCATGGGCGACCTGATGAGCCGCTGGCGCGACCTCGCCCATGACGGCAAGCCGGCGGTGCTCGGCTTCTTCGCGGTCGGCGACTGCCTGGTGCGGACCAATCCGCTCTACGGCCGCGGTTGCTCGCTGGCCGCCGTCGAGGCCTACATGGTGCGCGACGTGCTGGCCGCCAGCCGCGACCCGGCCGAGCGGCTCTTGGCCTACCACGCCCGCGTCCACGCCGAGCTGCGGCCCTACTACCTGGCCATGCGCTCGCAGGACCGCGGCGCCATCAAGCGGGCCGAGCAGATGCTGACGCCGGGCTACAGGCCGACGGTGCGCGAGAAGGTGCTGCGCAGCTTCGCGCTCGACGGCGTCACGCCGGCGGTGCGCTTCGACGTCGACCTGCTC
>JAKAZA010000175.1 GCA_021816155.1 Pseudomonadota bacterium
GAAGACAGACATGGAGCTCCCGGAAACCTGCCGAACGGAGCAACTCTTCTAGGTAGCTACGCCCGCTCATGTGGCGACAGTGGAGTCATTGGGATTGATGCAGGGAGGCGACGTCGACTTTCAGGCGTCTGTCATGCGTGGGAGATGGAGCGAAGCAGCATGATGGACACGGCGGCTGCGAACTCAAGGCGTCACTCGCTGTAATCGGAGCTTGGGAACGCCGAACGCCTCTATGGATGTCAGGAAGTAGGCGCCGGCGGCGGCGGCGGCCGTGGCGACTGCGATCTCCATCAGGTTGCCGCCGGGCTGCAGCATACTGAGTCCGGGCATTGCGCACCGGATCACGAGCTTCAGATCGCCGCGCCGCAGTCCGTCCATGATCCCGCGGTCGAGCCGCATGAGCGCGAAGCCGAGCGCGGCGAACCCGACGATCACGCCCGGATAGCCGAAGTTCATGTAGAATTCGAGCACCTGGCCGGCGCCTACGCTCGTGCCCTCCGCAAACTCCCGTCCGGTGAATTCGGCGACCAGCTGGCCGCCGCCGCCGATTTGGGGTTTGTCCGGCCAGATCGCGCGCGGCACCAGCACCCACCAGGGCACTGTCTCGCCGTAGACGAACGGCGACTCGCCGCTTTCGTGGCGCTCCATACCGGCGCCGACGAGAAGGTTCTGGTTGAGGCGATCGTCAAGGGCGGCGACGTCCTGCGGCGCTGTCAGGTCCAGCGGCGCGAAGCGGGTGAAGATCTGCGAGATGCGCCCGAGCCGGTCGCCGATGCTGGCGTGCTCGCTCCACACAACGTCGCGGATGCCGGTGCGCTGGCCCATGTAGGCGACGAAGAATGACAGCCCCAGGAACACCGCCACCGGGGCCGCGACATAGAACGCGACCCGATTGCGCGAGATCACGTAGAAGAACGCGAGCACCGCTAACACCCAGTAGACGCCGTAGCCGATGAAGCCGGCCGCGCTGAGCGTGGCCATCGGCAGCAGCGGCAGCAGCAGCAGCGTCTGCGCGGCGCGCTTCAACTCGTTGCGCTGCGCCGCCCCGTAGAGGCGTAGCCAGAGCCCGATCACCAGCAGCGTGCCGAACGGGGCGACGAGTGAGGTCAGCGACGGGGCCCGCGCGGCCACCGGGATCAGGAAGAAATAGGAGACGACCCCCATGATCAGGGCGCGCAGACCGAACTGTTCGACGCGCTCCGGCGATAGGGACGCCCGCACCGGCTCGATCCTGCGGCTGGTGAGCCGTGCGACGAGTGCGCCGGCGGCGAACGCGCCGAGCCCGATCAGCGTGAGGGTGAAGCCGATCGCGGTCTCCTGCGCGCCCGGCAGCCATGACGCGACCACGTAGGGCAGCACGCCGGGCGTGTGGATCAGGGAAAGTCCAAGAAAGTAGGAAAGCACCAGCGCGCCGCCGCCCCGCCAGTCGCGCACGCAGAAGCCGAGCAGCGCGAGGAGCAGGCCCAGCCAGATGAAGAGCAGCGCGAGCATCGCTAGATCCTGGGGCGGGACGGCGCTTCCGCCCGGTCTCTTCTGTCACCGGGCGCGAGGTCGTGGCAAGCCGGCCTTGGGAGCGCCGCTGTCACGTCGCAGCGTCTCCAAAAACGTCGCGCGCGATCTCCGCGGCGTAGCGGGCGCCGTACGCCCGCCAGGAAAGGCTCTCGCGGTCGTCGGCGGTCAGCGGTGGCAGCCCCGCACTCAGACGTCGCCCTGTCTCGATGATCGCAGCTGTCAGAGCTGGCGCGTCGCCGGCCGGCGCGACCACGATGCGCGCGGCGAGCGCGGACGTTCGAGCAAGGTCGGGACCGCCTGTGTGGTCCGAACAGATCACCGGCAGCCCGGTGGCGAGCGCCTGGGCGATAACGAGGCCGAACCCGTCCTGGCGCGAGGGAAGAACGAGCGCATCCGCTTCTGCGTAGTAGGCGGCGAGCTGCGGCTGGTCGACCTGGCCGAAATGCCGAAACCGCGCGTCGTCGCTTGGAAACGGTGCGTCGGTGATTGGGCCGACGTGAGTGATTGTCGCGCCGCCCGGAACGGCGCGGATGGCGGGCGCCAAGAGGTCACATGCTTTCTGTGTGGACCAATTGCCCACGAACAGCAGGCGCAGCGGACCCTCACGCCGCGGCCGCTCTACCATCGGGAACTGTTCAAGGTCGACGCCGTAGGGATTGAGGAAGAGCTTGCTCGCTTCGTGACCGACGAAGGTTCGCGCGGCGAACGCCGAAGGGACCACGATGCGATCGGTCAAAGCATAACCGGCCAACTCGCGCGCGAGGGTTCCGGCGCTCGGCCGGGCGGCGCCCGGTATCCTGGCGAGAATCTCGTCCTGGACAGCGATGTGGGCGCTGCCGCGCTCGAGCCACAGGCGCGCGCCGTAACGGCGTTTGGCGGCGCGCGCGGCGTCCAGGAATATCCCCGACATGAAGATGAACACGTCGCACGGCGTGAGCCGCGCCGCGACCGCCCTGTCGAGCGTGGAGTTGATCCAGCGGTCCCGATTTTCCGGCGCCAGGCGCGGCGCGAGGCGCTGCCAGGCCAGCAATGGCGCGAGCCGCGCCGTCACCGGCCTCTGGCACTCGCCCGGCAGCCCGAAACGCTCCGCGCGCCTGCGCGGAACGTAGGAATGGAATCGCACCTCATGCCCGAGGGCGTGCAGTTCGCGCGCAAGGTCGAGCACGTGAAACCGCCCGGCGCTGGCGATGGCGATCTTGAGCGGACGCCGGCTCACGGCCCGTCCCCTCGACCGGGCAGCGCCGCGGCGATCATGCTGGCGAGCCGGTCGCGGTAGGTGTGGCGCCCGTCGGTGATGCGCTGGCGCAACGCGCCCGCAAGCCGCCGCCTCTCGGGCGCATCGGCGATCAGCCGCTGGGCCTTCGCGGCCGCCTCCGCCGGACTGCCGAAGTAGAGCGCGGCCTCGCCCTCGGGTCCGAAGAGTTCGCGGTGGTCGTCCGTGTCCTCCGCCAGCAGGCAGCCGCCGATCGCGCCGATCTCCAGGCTGCGCATGACGTGGCCGTCGCGGTTGGCGCGCCGCACCAGGCAGAGGTTCACCTTGGCCGCGGCGGTCAGCCGCCGCAATTCCGCAGGATCCTTGATGCCCAGCGCGCTGTCGCGCAGGTCGGCGTAGCGCTCCCAGTAGCCGCCGACGACCGTGGTCGCCACGCCGCCGCGGCCCATCTCCCGGATGAAGTCCACGCGGTCGGCGTCGGCGCCGCCGACGAAGAGCACGTCGTGCTCCGCGTCCGCCGAAGACGGGAGGGGCGCCGGCGCGGCGTGGCGCTCGTCGTAGCCGAACGGCAGATAGCGCACGTCGGCGCAGCCGGCGCGGCGGAAGTCATCCAGGTTGGCGCGACGCGGGGTGAAGATGTGGCCGTAGGCCGGCAGCGCGCGCTGATGCCAGGGCGCGGCCGCCGTCGGGTTCCAGGGATCGTCGGTGGAGTAGTTCGCCGTGACGACGCCCGCCGCCCGTATCGCCTCCAGGGCGCGGCGCGACAGCACGCCCGAGCCGGTGGTGATCACCAGGTCCGGACGCATGCGGACGCAGGCCTCGGCCACGCGCTTCGAGAAGCGTTCGAGCGCCAGGGGCCGGTGTCCGATGCGCCAGGCCAGGGCGCGGGCGAGCGCCGGGCCCCGGAAGGCTTCGTCCGCGTCGAAGAACGTCACGTCGTGGCCGTCCGCGACGGCGGCGTGACGCAGGCTCTCGCCGATGTGCGTGCCGCCGATGCGGCCGACGACGCCGAGATGCAGCGGCCGTCCGCCGACGTCTTTCATCGGGCGGCCCGCGCCCCGGCCGCCCCACCGACGCTGGCCAGCGCCTGCCGCAGGCCGGCGAGGCACTCCGCGTAGCTCCAGCGCGCGATGATATCGGCGCTGGCCGCGCCCATCCGCCGGCGGGCGTCCGCGTCGCGCAGCATCGGCGCCAGCGCGCCCGCCAGCGCGGCGACATCGCCCGCCGGGATGACCGCGCCATTCACGCCGTCCCTCACCAGATCGGCCGCCGCGCCGACTGCGTCCGTGGTCACGATGGGCAGGCCCGCGCACATCGCCTCGTTGATCGCCAGGCCCCAAGGCTCGTTCTGTGAGGCCAGAACGAAGACGTCGGAAGCGCCGTACAGCGCCGGCAGGCCCGACTGGTTGACGAAACCCGGGAAGCTCACGCCGGCAAGGCCGAGATCGGCGGCGAGGCGACGCAGCTGCGGCTCCAGCTCGCCCGAGCCGACCATCGCGAGGTGGAAGCACGCGCCGGAGCGCTCCAGCTCGGCGGCGGCGCGGACCAGGTCTCCGGGGCGCTTCCGGTCCTGGAACTTGGCCGCGTAGAGCACGATCGGCCGGTCGTCCGGGGCGCCCAGGAACCGGCGCCGCTCGGCCCGCTCCGGCGCCGAGAGCCGCGAGGCGGCGGCGAAGCGCGCATTGTCGACCGTGTAGGGCACGGAGAAGATCCGGTTCTCGGGCACGCCCATCGCCCGATAGAACGCATGGTTGGCCGAGCCGATCGCCAGCACGCCGTCCAGCCCGGCGTAGAACGCGCTCATCACAGGCGTCCTCAGCCTGGCCTTGAGGCCGGATCGCGCCAGGCCCAGGTGTGTCTCGCCGCGCATGAAGACAGGCAGGCCGCGCGCCTTGGCCGCAGCAATGCCGACCAGCATCGCCGCCGGCGTGTGGCCGTGCACCACGAGGGCGTCGAGGCGGGCGCGACCGATCGCGCTCCAGAGCCCCGGCGCCACCATCGAGAAGAAGCCGCTCGCTTCCTCGCGCCGCCGGGCGCCGGCCACGAACTCCGCCTCGTATCCCTCCAGCAGGTCGATGTCCCAGGCGACCGTCTGGCCGAACGCCCGGTCGGCTCCGCCGCGCAGCGAGTAGTCGGAAATATAGAACGCCTTCACCGCAAGATCCGGCGCGGCGTTCAGGTAGGCGTACATCGGGGCGAAGTACTGGATCGGGTGGGTGTTCAGGAACCCGACGACGCGGCGACTGGCCATGGCTTCAGACGCCGCGCTCATGCTGAGAGCCTCGCCAGGATCGGGGCGAACGCCGTGTCGTAGTTCCAGTCGCGCTCGATCCGGGCGCGGCCGCGCAGGCCCATGGCGCGGCGCTCCTCGGGGTGGTCGGCGAACCAGGTCAGGGCCTCGGAGAGCGCGGCCGGGTCGGTGGGATCGCAGGCGCGGGCGTAGCCAGTCGCCTCGAATGTCTGCCGCCATTCCGGCAGGTCGGAGACGAGCAGCGCCTGTCCGGCCGCCATGTAATCGAACGCCTTGTTCGAGGCGCCGACCAGGTGGCGCAGGTTGAAGTTCACCCCGCTGGCGGGCATCAGCGCCAAGCCTACATCGGCTGAAGTCGCCTGCGAAAGCAGATCGCCGCGCGAGACCTCGCCAGCGTACTCCACCAGCGCCGGGCTGCGCGCGCCGAGTTCCACCAGGCGCCTTATGTAGCCTCTCGCGCCGGGCGCTTCGTAGCCGACGATGCGCAATCTGGCCGGGCGTCCCAGGCAGGCGATGGCATGGACCACGGTTTCCGGCAGCAGCTCGGGCGAGATGTTGCCGTGGTAGTAGAGTTCCAGACGTTCGCGCGGCGCGGCGTCGAGCCTTGGCAGCTCGCGGCGGGTCGGTAGGTTCCAGACCGTGACGGTCTTCTCCGCGACGCCGAGATATGCGCCGACCACCGCCGCGCGCTCTGCGTTGGGCAGGACGACGAGCTCGGCTCGCGCCGCCGCGTGGCGGCGCAAGGCGTCGACCCAGCGGCGCGAGGCGCCGGCCGCCGG
>JAKAZA010000042.1 GCA_021816155.1 Pseudomonadota bacterium
GGCATTCTCACCGCTTCGCCTCAGGCCCGAAAGGTGACCTCGCGGCGCCGCTTACCGATCAGCAGGTAAGCGATAACGAGGTTCGCGAAACCCCAGAGCACGTTCACGGTCGAGGATGAGAGCCCTTCACCAGGTGGCTTTGCGAAAGGGCTCTGAAAGGGCCGGCCCACCACGCCGCTGACATAGTGCGGGATCGCGTTGGATAGAAACGCGCCCCCGAACAGGTACGACAAGTCATCGATCCAGTGCATGTCAGGCCGCCGCTCGCAGAAGAGCGATGATCGCCTTCGTCACACCAGTTTCGCGAACGAATGCGGCGTCGCCAACCTCGGCAGCGACGCGATCGAAGTTGCGGGCCTCATCTGCTGAGGGATGGCTCCGTCGCAGCCAACTGCCCCGCGCAGTAGGTTCGCTTCGCGGATGATCGCCGCCGTGTCGCCGCCTGGGACGGTAGGGTCCGGTTTGGGGCGCCAGCCGACGCTCGGGCCGTCCGCTTTGGGGAAGTGCGCTGATGTCTGCAATGGCCGGGGTCGCCGGCTAGGTGCGGCCGGTGGTCGGCGTCGGCTGGTGGTCTGGCCCGCTCTGAGTGATGCGGACGGGTCGCTGCCGCGGGCGGGCGATCTCGCGGGCTGGTGGGCGGCGTCCGAAAAGTTTCAGAAATCCAGCGCCTTGCGCATCTGCACCGGGGTTACGGCGGGGCCTTGGCGCAGGTCGCCCGTCCAGTCGCCGTCCGCGGCGCTTTTCAGGATGAGGGTCACGGGCGCGCCACCGCCAAGCGGCCGGAAGGCGAGGGTGAGCACGCCGCCGTCGCGGTCGAGGCTGTCGATGAAGCCGATGTCGCCGGCCACGGCGGGGCGGCGCAGGCTGCGGAACGCGCCTTCCAGGCCGTCGCGTCCGCCGCGGTCGACGAGCTGGAAGTCGTAGATCGGCCTGCCGGCCATGTCGGTCAGGGTCCAGGCGCCGTCGAGCCGGCCCTGGTAGCTCTCGGCGGCCTCGGCGGAGGCCCGAACGCGGGCGTCGATCACGTTGTCGGGCTGGTCGCCCTGCGCCACCGCCGGCGCCAGCAACGCCAGCGCGATCAGCGTGGACCGCAGCCTCCTCACGCAGCGTCTGCCGCCTCGATCGCGGCGGCGAGCGCGATCAGCCGCTTGGCCTCCGAGAGGTGCAGCCGCTCGGCCAGGCGTCCCTCGACGCGCAGCGCGCCGCGGCCCTCGTTGGCCGGATCGGCGAAGGCCTTCACCACCGCGGCGGCCCAGGCCACTTCCGCGGCCGGCGGCGCGAACGCGCGGTTGCAGATCGCGAGGTGCGTCGGATGGATCAGGCTGCGGCCGTCGAAGCCCATGTCCGCGGCCTGGCGGCTGGTGGTCTCGAGCAGATCGAGGTCGTCGATCTCGTTGTGCACGCCGTCCAGCGCCACGAGGCCGTGGGCTCTGGCCGCCGCCACGGCCATGGCCATGAACGGAACGAAGGCCGCGCGATCGGGCGTCTGGCGCGCGCGCATCTCCTTGGCGAGGTCGTTGAGGCCCATGACGAACGCCGCCAGCCGCGTTCCAGCCGACGCGGCGGCGATCGCCTTCAGCTCGAACATCGCGTCGCACGTCTCGATCATCGCCCACAGGCGGGTCGCCGCCGGCGCCTTGCCGAGCGCGGCGTCATACGTGGCGACGTCGGCCGCGCCGCTGATCTTGGGGGCCAGCACCGCGTCCGGCCCGGCCTCGGCGGCCGCGGCGAGGTCTTCCGCGCCCCACGGCGTGCCGAGCCCATTGACCCGGATCACCACCTCGCGGCGGCCGAAGCCGCCAGCCTTCACCGCCGCCACCGCGGCGTCCCGCGCCTGCGCCTTCATTTCCGGCGCCACCGCGTCCTCGAGGTCGAGGATCACCACGTCGCAGGGGAGGCTGCGGGCTTTCTCGATCGCCCGCGCGTTCGAGGCGGGCATGTAGAGCGCGCTGCGGCGCGGGCGGACGGTGTCTGCGGACATATCGGCGTTACCCAAACCCTGGCGTCCACGCCGCCACAAGCCCTAAAATGGCCGCCATGACCGACCGCTTCGATCCTGCCGCCCGCAACGTGCTCGGCGGCGAGCTGCAACCTTGCTCGCTCGTCCCGCGCACCGGCTTCTTCCGCAACGGCTGCTGCGAGACGGGCCCGGAGGATCTCGGCCTGCACACCGTCTGCGCCGTCATGACCGCCGAGTTCCTCGCCTTCTCGAGGAGCGTCGGCAACGACCTCTCGACCCCGGTCCCGGAATACGGCTTTCCCGGCCTGAAGCCTGGCGACCGCTGGTGTCTCTGCGCGCCGCGCTGGAAGGAGGCGCTCGATGCGGGGATGGCGCCGAAGGTGGTGCTGGAGGCCACCCACGAGGAGACCCTCGCCATCTGCCCGCTCGGCGTGCTGAAGGACCACGCCGTCGAGGCGTGACTCCCTCGGCGGTCGATCAGGCCTGGCCCAGCGGATAGGTCCGCTCCAGCGTGTAGCTCGCCCCGTCGCCGCCCAGCCGGCTCGAGTAGAGGCCGAAGTCGCCGGCGACGAAGGGGGGCGACTTCAGGAGGTTGTGGCTCTGGATCCAGGCGGCGACGCGGCGGGGTTCGGCGCGTTTCAGGTAGGCGAGCGTCACGTGCGGGCGCCAGGCGCGCCTGTCGGGCGCGAGACCGGCGCGCCGGGCGGCCGTTTCGCAGCGGGCGGCGAGGCGGCGAAGCCCGTCGTTCTCCGCGACTCCCGCCCAGACCGCGTGGATGTCGTCGCCGTCCTGGAACGATCCGACGCCTTCAAGCACGACGGTGACGGACGGGAGGACGATCGCTCCGAGCTCGGCGTCGAGGTCGTCGGCCCTGGCCTCGTCCATCTCGCCGAAGAAGCGCAGCGTGATGTGGAGAGCCTCGAGGGGCCGCCACCTGGCGCCCGGCAGGCCCTGCTGACGGCGGGCGAGTTCCGCGCCGATCCCCTCTGGGAGGGCGATCGCGGCGAAGAGGCGGATCATCGCGGAGGCCGCCGTCCGGACGTCGCCAGCGCCCGGGCCACGAGCGGCGCGAGGCCGGCGGCGATCACCTTCACCCCGGCGGCGCTGGGGTGAAGGCCATCGGCCTGGCGCAGCGACGGAGGTACGCCGGACAGGAGATCCGGATAGAGCGCGACGCGTTGGCGCCTCGCCACGGCGGGGAACACCGCGTCGAACGCTCGGGCGTACCCGGCGCCGACGACGGGCGGCGCGCGTACGCCGGCGAGCACCACGTCGATCCGCCGCGCCCTCAGCCGCCGCACGATGGCCGTCAGGTTGGCGCGGACCACGCCGGGCTCGAGCCCCTGAAGGAGGTCGTTGCCGCCGAGCGCGACCACACAGACGGCCGTGTCCGGCTGCACCGAAAAGTCCAGTCGAGCCAGCCCGTCGGCGGTGGTGTCGCCGGAGACTCCGGCGCCGCGCACCCGCGCCGGGGCGCCGCGGCGCAGGAGGGCTGCCTGCAGCTGCGCTGGCAGCGCCTGCGCCGCCGGCAGGCCGAGGCCGGCGGTGATCGAGTCACCCAGGATGGTCACGACCGGCTCGCGCCTGGCCGCCAGGGCCGGCTGGGCGACGCCGAGCAGGACGGCGGCCAGCACCGTGCGGCGGCGGATGAAGAAACGGTCAGGTGTGTCCGACATCCCCTTGGTACATAACGCGCCCCGCACCTCAGCCACAGAGGAGACGGATGTACGACGCCTCTCAACCCGGCGCGCCTCTCGCGCTCGACGGGGTCTGGCTCACGCTTCCGTCCGCTGCAGGTCCGGTGGAGATCCTGCGCGGCCTCGACTTCATCGTGGCGCCCGGCGAGCGGGTGGCCGTGGTCGGTCCGTCCGGGTCCGGCAAGTCGACTCTGATCGCCGTGGCGGCGGGGCTGGAGCAGCCGAGCCGGGGACGGGTGCGGCTGCTCGGCCAGGATCTCTCGCGCCTCGACGAGGACCGGCGCGCGCGCCTGCGCCGCGGTCGGGTGTCGCTGGTCTTCCAGGCGTTCCACCTGCTGCCCAACATGACGGCCGAGGAGAACGTCGCCGCGCCGCTCGAAATCGCGGGCGCGCCGAAGGCGGCCAAGTCCGCCGGCGAGTGGCTCGAGCTCGGCGGTCTTTCCGCGCGCCGCAGGCACTACCCTCACCAGCTTTCTGGCGGTGAGCAGCAGCGCGTGGCGCTCGCCCGGGCGCTCGCCACGCGGCCCAGCTTGCTCTTCGCCGACGAGCCCACCGGCAACCTCGACCAGGAGAACGCCCGCCATGTCGCCGACCTGATCTACGCGCTGGTGACCGAGACGGGCGCGGCGCTGGTGCTGGTCACCCACGACGAGGCCCTCGCGGCGCGCGCCGACCGCGTGGCGCGGATGGCGGGGGGCAGGATCGAGGGGTGACCGTCCCGCTCTCCTTGCGCTTTGCCGCCCGGGAACTCCGGTCCGGCGTCCGCGGCTTCCGCATCTTCCTCGCATGCCTGGCGCTCGGGGTCGCGGCGATCGCGGCGGCGGGGTCGACGGCCGCAGCGTTCCGCGCCGGGCTCGCCTCCCAGGCGCGGGAGGTGCTGGGCGGCGACATCGCCGTCACGCGTTCGGACAGCGAGTTCACCGCGGCGGAGCGAACCGCGTTCGGTCGGCTGGGGCGCGTCGCCTACGCCGCCGCGAGCCGTGCGATGGCGCAGGCGCCCGGCGGGACGCGGCGGCTGGTGGAGCTGCGCGGGGTCTCCGGCGGCTATCCTCTGGTCGGCCAGGTGCGACTGTCGGGCGGCATGCCGCTGGCCGAGGCGCTCCGACCCCAGGGCGACGCGGCTGGCGTCGCGGTCGAGGCGGCGCTGCTCGATCGGTTGGGGTTGCGCCTGGGAGACCGCTTCGTCATCGGCGACGTTCCGGTGGTCGCCCGCGCCGTGCTGCTCGGCGAGCCAGACCGGCTGTCCCGCGGCTTCGACCTCGCCCCCGAGGCGCTGATGCGGCTCTCAAGGCTGCGGGCGGGGGGCTTTCTTGGCGAAGGCGTTCCGTTCGGCGAGACGGCGCGCATCGCGCTGAGGCCGGGGCTCTCGCTGGCCGAGGCCCGTCGCGCCGTCGTCCGGGCGCTGCCGGCGGCCAGCTATCACGTCCAGGACCGCAACGACGCCGCGCCGGGTCTCAAGCGGCTTATCGACCAGCTCGAGTACTTCCTCGGCTTCATCGGTCTCGCCTCGCTGGTCGCCGGGGGCCTCGGCGTGTCGGGCGCGGTGAGCGCCTACCTGGAGGGACGCAAGTCCCAGATCGCGGCGCTGAAGGCGCTGGGCGCCGATGGGGCGCTCGTCCGCAACGTCTACCTGATCCAGATATCCTTGCTGGCGGCGCTCGGCGTCGGCGCCGGCGCCGCGATCGGCGCGGCGGCGCCGATCGGGCTGGGCTGGGTCGTGAAGAACACGCTCCCCGTCCCAGCGCTCTTCGCCCTCTATCCATGGCCCTTGGCCAAGGCGGCGCTGTTCGGCTTGCTCGCAGCGGCCACATTCTCGCTGGCCCCGCTCGGCCGCGCACGGGCGACGCCGCCGGCGGCCCTTTTCCGCCAGGAACTCGCCGGCCGCGTCCGGCCTGGCTTCGAGCTCGCCGGCGCGCTCGCCGCGGGCGCCGGCCTCGCCGTGCTCGCCGTCGCCACCGCGCCCACGCCGATCTCGGCGGAGGTCATGATAGCGGGCGTCGCCGCCGGCTTCGCGCTGCTGGTCGCCATCGGCCTCGCCGCCGCGAAGCTGGCCGGCCGCATGCGCGGCCTGACCCGGGGCCCCGCGCGGATCGGTCTCGCCAACCTGGCCGGGCCCCGCTCGGCGGCGCGCACCGCCGCGCCCGCCATCGGCCTCGGCGTCGCGCTCCTGGCCGTCGTGGTGCTGGCGCAGTCGAGCCTGATCGAGGAGGTGACGGTCACCGCGCCGAAGGCCGCGCCGGCGCTGGTGTTCACCGAAATCCCTTCGGGACAGGGACGCGGGTTCGACGCGGCGGTCGCCAGCGCCTTCGGTCGACCGTTGACGACTGGCGGCTACCAGCGCTTCCCGTTCGCCACTGGCCGGATCACCGCGGTGAACGGGGTCCCGGCCGACGAGGCGCGCATCGCCCCGCGCGGCCGTTGGGCTTTCGACGCCGACATCTCGCTCTCGGCCATCGCGGCCGAGCCCGCCGACGCCGGGGTCACCGCGGGCCATTGGTGGCCCGTCGGCTACGCC
This sequence comes from Pseudomonadota bacterium, assembly GCA_021816155.1. GTDB lineage: Bacteria > Pseudomonadota > Alphaproteobacteria > Caulobacterales > Caulobacteraceae > Acaudatibacter. Next base: position 6,173 of record JAKAZA010000042.1, read on the forward strand.
GGCCCACCCCTCGTCGCCCTGAGCGACGATGTGGCCGCCGCCGCGCACCTGCGGGTCGGCGACATGATCACCCTGTCTGTCCTCGGACGAGACCTGGACGCTCGCGTGGCGGCCCTGCGCCACGTCGATTTCAGCGGCTTTGGGCCGGACTTCGCGCTGATCCTCGACCCGGCCGCGCTCGCCGGCGCGAGCCTGCGTCAGGTGGCCATCGCCAAGGCGACGCCCGCCGAGGAGGCCCGTGTCACCGCCGCGCTCGGCGCCTCGTTTCCGGGAGTGGACGTGATCAGCGTTCGCGAGCAGCTCCAGGCCGCGGACAAGCTGTTCGACCGGCTGGCCCTGGCGGTGCGGGCCGCGGCGGCCGTGGCGGGCCTCGCGGGGCTGCTGGTGCTGGCAGGCGCCATCGCAGCCGGCGCGAGGGCGAGGGCCCGGGAAGCCGCAACGCTGAAGGTGCTGGGCGCGTCGCGCTGGCAGATACTCGCCGCCTACGCGATCGAGTACGGCGCGGTGGGCGCGGTGGCCGGCCTCGCCGGCGTGGCGCTGGGAGCGGCGGCGGCCTGGCCGGTCGTGGTCAAGGTCTTCGAGGCGACCTGGAGCGTCGACTGGGGCGGGGTGGCGGCCCTGATCGGAGGCGCGGCCGCGATCACCGGCGCCGGCGGCCTGGCCGCCGCGCTGCACGCCCTGCAGCGGCGGCCCGCGCCCGCACTGCGCGCCGATTAATCAATCCCTTGGTGACTGAGGCTTAATCCGATCGGCCTTGCGCGGCTCGGCTGCGAGGACGATATTTCAGGGCGACGCGTCCGGTTTCGGGCGCATTCCGAAAGGGCAATGCTTCCATGAGCGACTTCAACCGCGGGTACTCGCGCCCCACGCCGGCCGTGGCCGACATGGGGATCGACGCGGGCCTGCGCAGCTTCATGCTCGGCGTCTACAACAAGGTGGCGCTGGGCCTCGTGCTTTCCGCCGCCCTGGCGTGGGTCACGGGCACATACGAGCCGGTGCGACAGCTGTTCTTCACGGTGGACGCCGAAGGGCGCGTGGGCCTGTCGCTGCTCGGCATCGTCGTCGCGTTCGCACCGCTGGCCATCCTGCTCTTCCAGGCGTTCATGCGCCGGACCTCGCCGCAGGCGGCGGCCTTCACCTACTGGGCGATCGTCTCGCTTATCGGCGCCTCGTTCGGACTGCTGTTCATCGCCTACACGGACGTCTCGATCTTCCAGACGTTCCTGGTGACCGCGCTGGCGTTCGGCGGCCTCAGCCTGGTCGGCTACACCACCAAGCGCGACCTGACCGCGATGGGCAGTTTCCTGATCATGGGTCTCTGGGGCCTGATCCTGGCGATGGTGGTCGGCTTCTTCTTCCACTCCGGCGCGCTGGTCTTCGCGATAAACGTGATCGGCGTCGGCATCTTCGCGGGCCTCATCGCCTACGATACGCAGCGGCTGAAGATGACCTACTATCAGCTGGGCGGCGACCAGGCGGCGATGAGCGTCGCCACCAGCTACGGCGCGCTCAGCCTATACCTCGACTTCGTCAACCTGTTCCGCTTCCTGCTCTATTTCATGGGCGGCTCGCGCCGCTGAGGCGCGACGCGGAACGTCCGAGCACGAGCCCCGGCGGGCGACCGCCGGGGCTTCTTCGTTTCGGGCGGGAGCGCTCGCCGCCCATGCGTCATTTCGGCTAAACCGAAGCGGAGCCAGCGGGAGCATGCGGCATGACGGACAGGGAAGCGGCGTGGGCGCGGCTGCGTGAGGCCGCCGGCGAGGATCGCGGCCGACGCATCGCGGCCCTCTTCGAGGCGGAGCCCGATCGGCTCGCGCGCCTCACCGTCGAGGCGGCGGTCGGCGTCTTCCTCGATCTTTCCAAGCAGCCCTGGAGCCGGGCCGGCGTCGACGCCGCGCTGGCGCTGGCCTCGGCCGCCGACATCGAGGGCCGACGGGCGCGGCTCTTCGCGGGCGAGATGGTGAATCTCACCGAGCGTCGTCCGGCGCTGCACATGGCGCTGCGCGCGCCCGACGGCGCGGACTACAAGGCGCTCGGCCTGGCCGTCTCCGGCGAGGTCGAGGCGACGCGCCGCCAGATGCGGGACTTCGCCGAGGGTATCCGCGCCGGCCGCATCGTGGGTGCGACCGGCAGGCCGTTCCGCAGCCTCGTCCACATCGGCATCGGCGGCTCCGACCTCGGCCCCAAGCTGGTGTGGGAGGCGCTGAAGCCGCTGGACGCGCCGATCGAGCTGCGCTTCGCGGCCAACGTCGACGGCGCCGAGATCGCCGCGGCGCTGGCCGGGCTCGATCCGGCGCAGACGCTGGTGATCGTCGTCTCCAAGACCTTCACCACCGAAGAGACGCTCGCGAACGGTCGCGCCGCACGGGCCTGGCTCGCGGCGGCGCTGGGCGAGGATGGCGCGAACGGCCATCTCGCCGCGGTGAGCGCCAACATCGAAGGCGCCAACGCGTTCGGCGTCGCGGCGGACCGCGTCTTCGCGTTCTGGGACTGGGTCGGCGGACGCTACTCGCTGTGGTCGGCGGTGGGGCTCTCCTGCGCGGTGGGGCTGGGCTGGGACGCGTTCGCCGCGCTGCTGGGCGGCGCCGCGGCGATGGACGAGCACTTCCGCACCGCGCCGCTCGAGCGCAACGCGCCGGCGCTGCTGGCGCTCGCCCACGTCTTCAACCGCAACGGCCTTGGCCGCCCGATCCGCGCCGTCGTCCCCTACGCGCGCCGCCTCGCCCTGCTGCCGGCCTTCCTGCAGCAGCTGGAGATGGAGTCGAACGGGAAGCGCGTCACGGAGGACGGCGCGCTGCTGACCCGCGGCTCGGCCGCGGCCGTGTTCGGCGACGCCGGCACCACCGGCCAGCACGCCTTCTTCCAGCTGCTGCACCAGGGCACGGACGTGATCCCGGTCGACATAATAGCCGCCGCACACGGCGACGAGGGGCCGCCCGACCACCAGGCGCGCCTCCTCGCCAACGCCGTGGCGCAGTCGGAGGCGCTGATGGTGGGCCGCGCCAACGCCGCCGAGCCGCATCGCAACTTTCCGGGCGACCGCCCGACGTCGTTCCTGCTCGTCGATCGCGTGACGCCCGCCTCGCTCGGCGCCGTGATCGCGCTGTACGAGCACAAGGTGTTCGTCGAGGGCGTGCTCTGGGGGATCGACTCGTTCGACCAGTGGGGCGTCGAGCTCGGCAAGACGCTGGCCAGGGATGTGCTCGCCGAGCTGCAGGGCGGCGAGGTGAAACCGCACGATCCCTCCACAGCGGCGCTGATTGCGCGGCTGCGCGGTTGAGACGCGCCGGGGCGTGGCCATCGGCAAGGCCTTGTCGCCCCTGGCGTCACTCTGCGAAAAGGCGCGTCACGTTTCCCCTCGAGGAGCCGGAAGGGCATGGCCGACTACAAGCTTCTGATCAACGGCGCGCTGGTCGACGGCGACGCCGAGATGGACGTCATCAATCCCGCCAACGAGGAGCTGGTGGCCAAATGCCCGCGCGCCTCCAGGGCGCAGCTCGATGCGGCCGTGGCCGCGGCGCAGGCCGCGTTCCCGGCGTGGCGCGCCATGCCGATCGCCGAGCGCAAGGCCAAGCTGACCGCCATCGCCGACATCGTGCAGGCCAACGCCCAGGAGCTGGGCCGGATCCTCACCCAGGAGCAGGGCAAGCCGATCGGCGATGCGGTGGGCGAGGCCTTCGGCGCCTCGGCCTTCTTCCGCTACTTCACCATGCTCGACCTGCCGGTGAAGGTGATCGACGATTCCCCGAACCGGAAGGTGGAGGCGCATCGGCGCCCGCTGGGCGTCGTGGGCGCGATCGTGCCCTGGAACTTCCCGCTGATCCTGATGGCGTTCAAGGTTCCGGCCGCGCTGCTGGCCGGCAACACCATGGTGCTGAAGCCGGCGCCGACCACGCCGCTCTCGACGCTGAAGTTCGCCGAGCTGATCAAGGACGTGCTGCCGCCGGGCGTGCTCAACGTGATCGCCGACGGCGGCGAGCTGGGCGCCGAGATGACCGCCCATCCCGGCATCCGCAAGATCAGCTACACCGGCTCGACCGCGACCGGAAAGCGGGTGATGGCCGGCGCCGCGGACGCGCTCAAGCGCATCACCCTCGAACTGGGCGGCAACGACGCCTCGATCGTGCTGCCGGGATCGGACCCGAAGGCCGTGGCGCCCAAGATCTTCGCCGGCGCGTTCCAGAACTCCGGCCAGGTCTGCATCGCGATCAAGCGCGCCTACGTGCACGACAGCATCTACGACGCGATGTGCGAGGAGCTGGCGACGCTCGCCCAGAACGCCGTGGTGGGCGACGGCCTGCAGCAGGGCACCCAGCTCGGCCCGATCCAGAACAAGACCCAATTCGAGCGGGTCATGGGCCTGATCGAGAGCGCGAAGAAGGACGGCAAGATCATCGCCGGGGGCGAGCGGCTGGGCGACAAGGGCTACTTCATCAAGCCCACCATCGTGCGCGACATCACCGACGGCGCGCGCCTCGTGGACGAGGAGCAGTTCGGACCGGTGCTGCCGGTGATCCGCTACACCGATCCGGAGGACGCGCTCGCCCGCGCCAACCGCTCCGAGTACGGCCTCGGCGGCTCGATCTGGTCGAGCGACCTGGAGCAGGCCTACGACCTCGCCACGCGGATGGAGTCGGGCACGGTGTGGGTCAACAAGCACGCCGAGCTCGCCCCCAACATCCCGTTCGGCGGCGCCAAGGCCTCGGGCATCGGCGTCGAGCTGGGGGAGGAGGGCCTCGCCGAGTTCACCCAGCTGCAGGTGATCAACGTCGCGCGGTAGTCCGCCCCGCCGTCAGGCGCCGGCCGGGCTCAGGAAATCCAGGATGGCCGAGACGTAGGCGCCGCCGCCTCGCGTTCCCCTCTTGATGGCGCGGGCCGAACGTGGGACGGCGCCGTCATCTCCGATCGATCGGGCGGGAGGGACATGAACCCGTATCTGGACGCCGCTGCGGCGGCGGCGCGCTTCATTCGCAGCCAGCGGGTCGAGGGAACGGCGCGCTGGCGGCGCACCGATCAGGGCGACGTCGCCGACTTCAGCATCTATCACGGCGCGGCGGGCGTCATCCTGCTGCTGCTCGAGCTGCATGCGGCCGGCCTGGACGCCGCGGCGCTGGACGAGGCGACCGCCGCCGGCGAGGAGTTGCTCGGCTTCGTGCGCGGCAGGCGGCGCGCCTCGGTCAGCCCGTCGCGCGGCTGGCCCGGCTACGCCTTCGTGCTGGCCGAGCTGGCCAGGGCGACCGGCCGCGAGGACTTCCGCGCCGCGGCCGCCGAATGCCTTGACCGGCTGCGCGCCCAGGCCACGGCGCTAGGCGCGGGGATCGGCTGGATCGAGCCCATGCCGTTCTCCGACATCACCGGGTTCACCGGCGAGCGGGAGATCTACGACCAGTCGGTCGGCGCGGCGGGCGCGGCGCTGGTTCTGCTCTATGCGCATGAGGCCGGCGTGCATCCACAGGCGCTGGAGTGGGCGCGGCTGGCGAGCGAGCGCCTGCTGGAAGTGGCCGAGACCGATCCTGACGGGCTGCGCTGGCGGATGATGGCCGACATGCCCTTCGCCTTCACCGCGCCGAACTTCGCCCATGGCGGGGCGGGCGTCGGCTACCTGCTGGCGCGCCTGCATCGCCACACGCGCGATCCGCGCCACCTCGAGGCGGCGATCGCCGCCGCGCGCTACACGCTGTCGCGCGCCACGCCGATCGGCGAACGCGGCCGGCTGGTCTGCCACACCGAGGAGGCGCGCAAGCCGATCTTCTACCTCGGCGCCTGCCACGGTCCGGCCGGCACCGGGCGCCTGCTGCTCGAGCTCTACGGGCAGACGCGTGACGCTGCGTGGCTCGAGGCGGCCGAAGCGCTGGTCGAGGGCATGCTCGGGCTGGGCGCGCCGGAGACCCGGTCGAAGGGGTTGTGGAACAACCACGGTCTGTGTTGCGGCGACGCGGGCATCGGCGAGTTCGCCCTCCTGATGGCGGCGCGAACGGGCCGGGCCGAGCATCTGGCTCTGGCCGAGCGCTGCGCCAAGGTGACGCTGTCCCGCGCCCAGGCCCGCGGCGACGGCCTCTGCTGGCCGCAGGCCGAGCACCGCGACCGGCCCGAGTTCATCGAGGTCCAGACCGGCTACATGCAGGGCGCCGCCGGGATCGGCAGCTTCCTCCTTCACCTGGGAACCACGCTCGAGGGCGCGCCGGTGAAGATCCAGCCGCCCGACTGGCCCCGAGAGGCCTGATCGGACGCGGGATCGGCGGGCTGGGCGACACAGGCGTTGCGGCGCCTCGCCTACGGCCGCGCCTTCCAGCCGGCGGCGCGGGCGCTGGCTTCGGCGGCGGCGGCGAGGGGGCGACCCTGGATGATCGCGTCGACCCGGTCGAGGATCGGGGCGGGGGTCTCGTCGGCGGCGGTCCGGTAGCCGCCGGCCGCGCCTGCTTCCCTCTGCGCCTGCATGGCCATCGTCACCTGCCAGCCCCGGGGATCGCGGCAGGCGAGTCCGGCCAGCGGCTTTCCTTCGCGCAGGATGAAGGTGCGGCAGTAGCGCCCGTCGCTGGCCCGGAACGTGATCCCGATCCTCACGGGCGCCTCGGGACTCTGGGGGGCGGCAAGGCCGTGTTCGAGCCCGGCCGCCAGCTCGCCGCGCGCCATCAGGCCCGAAGGCCCGGCGGTCGGCGAGCGAGATCACGCTGGCGCCGGTTCGGTCGGGGTCGGCCTCACCTCCTCGGATAGCCGCCAGCAGGCGCTCGGGCGCCATTGCAGGGCCTCGGAACACCCTCCAAAACCCCGGCATGCCGAGCCCCTTCGAGACAGAACGCCTCGCGTTGCGTCCATTCAGCAAGGCCGACGTCGACAAGCTCTGCGAGCTGGACAGCGATCCGGACGTCATGCGCTTCCTCAACGGAGGCGTGGCGACGCCTCGCGAGGTGATAAGGACCAGGATCCTGCCCTGGTTCATGAGCTTCGATCGGGACTGCGCGGGGCTCGGCTTCTGGGCGGCGCATGAGAAGGCCAGCGGCGATTTCATCGGATGGTTCGAGCTCCATCCTGAGGAAGGGCGCGACCCGGACGAGCTGGCGCTGGGCTACCGGCTGCGGCGGAAGTTCTGGCGCAAGGGCTATGCGACCGAAGGCTCGCGGGCGCTGATCGGGAGGGCTTTTCGAGAGCTTGGCGCCCGACGCGTGTTCGCCGCCGCCTACTCGGAGAACCTCGCCTCGCGGGGCGTCCTGGAGAAGTGCGGGATGAGGGCCGCTCGAACCTATCGGGCGATCGCCGACGATATGCCGGCGACCTACGTCGCCAGTGACGCGGTCTTCCCGTCGGACGATATCGAATACGTTCTCGACCGCGGGGACTGGGCGCGCGCCGCGGCGATCGCATCGCGGCCGGACTAGGTTCTCCGCCAAGCCCGCGAGGCGCCGGCCGGGCGTCAGTGCGCCCGCCGTCGCGCCCTGGCGAGCAGCATGTCGGGTTCGACGATATGGTCGTGGCCGCCGATGCGGCCGGGGCGCCAGTAGCCTTCGGCGGCGATCCGCTCCTTGGGAAACCCGCGGGCGACGAGACCCTGGCGCTGGGCGCGGACCGTGGCGGTCTCGCCGATCACGCAGGCCTGGCCGACGCCCGGCGGCAGGCGGAACGCGGCCAGCGCGCCGATCAGCAGCGGGCTCGCCGGCCTGGGCGGCGCGCCGCGGTGCAGCCAGACCATGGCGAGGTCGGCGGCGGTCTCGATCGGCTGCTCGTCCTCCGGTCCGGCCACCTCGACGAAGGCGAACGCCCGCTCGCCGGCCGGCAGGCTCTCGATCATGGCGGCGATGCCTGGCAGCGCCGTCTCGTCGCCGGTGAAGAGGCGCCAGTCGGCCGGGCCCGAGACCGTGGTGCGGCCGCGCGGCCCGTGCGCGGTGATCTCGTCGCCGAGCGCCGCGCCGCGCGCCCAGTTCGTGGCCGGCGAGACGGCGTGCAGCACGAAGTCGACGTCGAGCCGCTCCTCGGTGCGGTCGAAGCGGCGGATCGTGTAGTGGCGCCGATGGGTCGCGCCCTGCGGGCCGGGCAGGTTCAGGGCCAGGTCCTGCCCCGGCCGATGCTGGAGCCCGCCGAGGTCGCCCACGAAGCTGACGCGGCGCAGGCGCGGCGTGACGTCGACGGCGCCGACGACGGTGAGGCGCCAGCTCGGGCGCGCTGGATGGACCGGGAATGGCGCGGATTCAGTCACGCGGAACGTCCTTTCAGAGGGTGTTAGATATATCGGTGACTAGATATATCTAACAGCTATCGAGGCCGCAACCCCTAGCGATGCGCGCGCGCTTCAGCTAAGGAGCCGCGCCATGACCGGCCCGCGCCCGCATCGCCACCATCATCATCGCCGCCGCGGGTCGGCGCGGGCGCGCCTGGGCTAGAACCAGCCCGCGCTCCCGGCCCCGCGGCTTTCTGCAGCCGGGCGGGGCGGTCCCATCCGGCTTTCCGTTCCCGAGAGGAGGATTGATCGGATGAACCGGAGCTTCCGCCTTGCCCCCGGCGCGCCAAAGCCGCTAAGCGCGGCGGCCATGGCTTCCGACAAGGCGACCCCAGCGGCAGAGGCGGCCGAGCGCCCCAGGGCGCGCACGCCGCGCGGCTTCGCCGACCGCCGCGCCGGCGAGCTGGCGGCCGAGCGGCGCATCGTCGAGGCGGTGGCGCGCACCTACGAGTCGTACGGCTTCGAGGCGCTGGAGACCGGCGCGTTCGAGTACGCCGACGCGCTCGGCAAGTTCCTCCCCGACGCCGACCGCCCGAACGAAGGCGTCTTCGCCCTGCGCGACGATGACGAGGAATGGATGGCGTTGCGCTACGATCTGACCGCGCCGCTGGCCCGGTTCGTGGCGCAGAACTGGGAGACGCTGCCCAAACCCTTCCGCCGCTACGCGTTCGGAAAGGTGTGGCGCAACGAGAAACCCGGGCCCGGCCGCTACCGCGAATTCGTGCAGTGCGACGCCGACACGGTCGGGTCGGGGCGACCGGAGGCCGATGCCGAGATCATCGCCATGGCGGTGGCGGGCTACGCGGCGGCCGGGCTGCCGCGCGAGGCCTACCAGCTGAAGATCAACAACCGGAAGCTCCTCAACGGTCTCCTTACCGCCGCGGGCGTCGCCAGCGAGGGCCAGAAGCTGGCGGTGCTGCGCGCGGTCGACAAGCTCGACCGGCTGGGCCTCCAGGGTGTTAAGCTGCTGCTCGGCGAAGGCCGTCTCGACGAGTCGGGCGCCTTCACCCGCGGCGCCCAGCTCGACCATGCGGCGGTCGACTCTGTGCTGGCCTTCGTCTCGGCCGGCGCCGGCGGGCGCGAGGCGACGCTTTCCCGGCTCGCCAACGTGATCGGCGGGTCGGCCGAGGGCGAGGCGGGGCTCGCCGAGCTGTCGCGCATCGGCGCGGCGCTGGCCTCGTTCGGTGTGGGCGAGGATCAGGCGCTGTTCGATCCGTCGGTGGTGCGAGGGCTGGAATACTACACCGGCCCGGTGTTCGAGGCCGAGCTGCTGGCCGAGACCGTCGACGAGGCCGGGGCCGCCGTGCGCTTCGGCTCCATCGGCGGCGGCGGCCGCTACGACGACCTCGTGGCGCGCTTCACCGGCGAGCGGACGCCGGCGACGGGGTTCTCGTTCGGCGTCTCGCGCCTCGTGGCCGCGCTGGCGGCGACTGGTCGGGCCGACGGCCTGGCCGCGCGCGGCCCGGTGGTGGTGATCGCGTTCGACGAGGCGCGGATGGCGGACTACTTCGCCGTCGCCGCGGAGCTGCGCGCCGCCGGCCTTTCGGCCGAGGTGTTCCTCGGCCAGGCCGGCATGCGGGCGCAGATGCGCTACGCCGACCGGCGCCTGTCGCCGGCGGCCGTGATCCTCGGCGAGGACGAGATCGCGGCCGGGCAGGTGACAGTGAAGGATCTCGATCTGGGGCGCGAACTGGCGGCGGGCGTCACCGACAACAAGGCCTGGCGCGAGGAGCGCCCCGGACAGGTCACCGCCCCGCGCGCCGAATTGGTGGCGACCGTGCGCGCGATCGTAGGGCGCGCACGGTGAGGATCGAACCGCCGCTGCCGCCGCAGGTGCTGGCCAAGGTCCGCGCGCCGTTCGAGGCCTTGGGCGCGACGGCGATCGATCCGCCCGTTGCGCAGCCGCTGAGCCTGATCCTCGACCTTTCCGGCGAGGCGATGCGCGAGCGCCTGATCCTGGTGCAGGCCGACGGCAGCGCGGAAGCGGCGCTGCGGCCCGACTTCACCATCGCCGCCGCTCGTCTCCACATCGAGAGCGGGCGCGCGGGCGGGCGCTATTTCTATGAAGGCAAGGCGTTTCGCGCTGCGCCGCGGGGGCGCGAAGCCTACGAGGAGTTCCTGCAGATCGGGATCGAGGCGTTCGAGACCGGCGTCGCACCGGAAGCCGACGCCGAGATCGCGGGGCTCGCCTGGCGCGCCGCCGCGGCCGGCGGGCGCAAGGACCTGACGCTGCAGCTGGGCGACGTCGGGCTGTTCGCCACGTTCGTCGACACGCTTGATCTGGCCGGGCCGCTGGCGGCCCGCGTCAAGCGCGCCTTCGCCAACCCCAGGCGGCTGCGCGAGATGCTGGAGCGCGCCGCGGCCGGCGCGTCCGCCCCGGCGCCGACACGCGGCAACGGTGACCGTCTGGCGGCGCTTCTCGCCGGCTTGCCGGAGGCCGAGGCGGCCGCCGTGTTGCAGGACCTTTGGGCGCTGGCCGGAATCGAGCCGGCCGGGGGACGTTCGGCGTCCGAGATCGTGCATCGGCTGGCCGAGCGCACGGCCGTCGCTCGCGCTCCCGAGCTGACCGCCGAGCAGGCGACGCTGATCTCGCGCTTCCTCGCCATTTCGGATGCGCCGGCCAAGGCGCTGGAGGCGGTGGCGAGGTTGGCCGCCCCCGGGGGGCACGCGCTCGAGGCGGCGCTCAAGGGTTGGGCCCGGCGTCTCGCCGCGCTCAAGGACGAGGGGGCGCCGATGAGCGCGATGCGCTTCTCCACCGCCTTCGGCCGGGACTTCGGCTACTACGATGGCGTGCTGTTCGAGGTGCGCAGCGCCGCGCTCGGCGAGCAGCGTCCCATAGCCGCCGGGGGCCGCTACGACAGCCTGTTCTCCCGCCTTGGCGCGAACCTCGCCTGTGGCGCTGTCGGGTGCATGGTGCGGCCCGGCCGGGCCTGGAAGGATGGCGCGCGGTGACCGGGTCCCTCGTTCTCGCCCTGCCGTCGAAGGGCCGCCTGAAGGAGCAGACCGAGGACTGGCTCGCCGATTGCGGCGTGCCGGTCGTCGCGGCGGGCGGCGAGCGGGGCTACTCGGCGCGGCTTCGCGGACTGGCGGACGTCGAGGTCCGGCTCGTCTCGGCGGGCGAGATCGCGGGCGCGCTCTTCAGTGGTGACGTCCACCTCGGTGTCACCGGCGAGGATCTGCTGCGCGAGTTCGCTGACGACCTCGAAAGCCAGGTCATGCTCGTGCAGGCGCTCGGCTTCGGCCGAGCCGACCTCGTGGTCGCCGCGCCGAGGAGCTGGATCGACGTGGAGACGATGGCGGACGTCGACGAAGTGGCGCATCTCTACCTGGCGCGCACCGGCCGGCGCCTGCGCGTCGCCACCAAGTACCTCACCCAGACGCGCGCCTTCTTCGCCCGGCACGGGATCGTCGACTACAGGATCGTCGAATCGAGCGGGGCCACCGAGGGTGCGCCGGCCGCGGGCGCCGCAGAACTGGTCGTCGACATCACCAGCAGCGGCGCGACCCTGGCGGCCAACGGCCTCAAGGTGCTGAAGGACGGCGTGATCCTGTCCAGTCAGGCGCAGTTGGCTGCGAGCCTCGCGGCGCCATGGGATGCGGCGCGGCTCGACGCCGCGCGACGGCTCGCGCGCATCCTCGAGGCGCGCGCCCGCGCCAAGCGCAGCGCCAGCCTCACCTGGGACGAAGGCATGGACGCATCGGCGAGCGACGCCCTGGTCGGTCTGGCCGGCGCGGTCGCCCGGCCGCACGGCGTGCTCGTTGCTGACAAGCTTATTTTCGACGCGACCGCCAGATTGGCGCAAGCCGGTATCGGGCCGGTGGTGGTGTCCCATCCGACCTACGTGTTCGAGTCGATCAGCGAACCGGTGGAGCGGCTCGCGAGGCGCGTAGCCGGGTCGAATTGACGGCGTCGTCAATAAAATCGGCTTGTCGGACCTTAGGATTGACCCGGGGGTCTAATATTCACCCGCTTGTGTCCGGGCCGCCAAGAATTGTGCCCGTGTTTGGGGTGCTCGGCGTTGACAGTGGTGAAATTCTGCCTTTCTCTCAACAACGCGAGAGGCATGAGGGACCTTTAAGGACCTGAGGCTTCCGGCGTTTCGGGGAGGAAACGCCCGCTTGGATCGAACGATCGTCAAACCCGCCGCGATATCCCCCGCGGCGGGTTTGATTTTTTTAATTCGGCGACGAAATTTGGCCCTCCCGCCTCACCAGATGCGCACGCGCTGGTCCGGCGGGAGGTAGAGTGGATCGCCGGGCTCGATGCGCCAGGCCGAGTACCAGGCATCGACGTTCCGCACGACCTGGTTCACGCGCGCCGTCTCCGGCGAGTGCGGGTCCGAGACCAACTGCTGACGCAACGCGTCCGGCCGAATCTTGCCGCGCCAGACCTGCGCCCAGCCCAGGAACACGCGCTGGTCGCCGGTGAGGCCGCTCAGCACCGGCGCGGGCTTGCCGTCGAGCGAGCGGTGGTAGGCGTCGACAGCCAGCAGCAGACCGCCCAGATCGGCGATGTTCTCGCCCATCGTCTGGTCGCCCTTGATGTGCTGGCCGGGGATCGGCTCGACCGCCGAGTACTGCGCGCCGAGCCGCTTGGTCTGCGCCTCGAACTTCGCGGCGTCCTCGGGCGTCCACCATTCGGCGAGCGCGCCGGAGCCGTCGAAATGGCGACCCTCGTCGTCGAAGCCGTGGGTGGTCTCGTGGCCCATCACGCCCCCGATGCCGCCGTAGTTCACCGCCGGATCGGCGTTCGGGTCGAAGAACGGGGGCTGCAGGATCGCAGCCGGGAAGACGATCTCGTTGCGGGTCGGGTTGTAGTAGGCGTTCACCGTCTGCGGGGTCATCTCCCACTCGGTGCGGTCGACCGGCTTGCCGAGGTGGTTCAGGCGCCGGCGCCACTCGAAAGCCGCCGCACGCGCGACGTCGCCGACGAGATTATCCGGCGAGACCACGAGGGTGGAGTAGTCGCGCCACTTGTCCGGATAGCCGATCTTCACGGTCATCATGGCGAGCTTCTGCAGCGCCCGCTGCTTGGTCGCGTCGCTCATCCAGGTCACGCGGCGGATGCGCTCGGCGAAGGCCGCGTGGATGTTGTGGATCATCTGCAGCGCGTCGACCTTCGAGGCAGGTGGGAAGTAGGCCGCCACGTATTCGCGGCCCACGGCGAAACCCATGGCCTGGTTCACCGCCGCGACCGCCCGCTTCCACCGCGGCCGCATTTCCGGCTGGCCGCTCAGCGCCTTGCTGCGGAAAGCGAACTGCGCGTCGACGAACGGCTTTGAGAGGAACGGCGCGGCCGAGTCGACCACCCCGAACGCCTCCCACGCGCGCAGGTCCTTCAGCGGCGCGGCCGCGAACACCTTTGCGATCTTGGGCAGCGCCGTGTTCTCGGCCACCACCAAGCGGCCTTGGCGGCCGACGCCGGCGGCGCCCAGGAACGAGGTCCAGTCGAAGCCGGGCGCCGCCGCGGCCAGTTGCGCGGGCGTCATCGGGTTATAGGTCTTAGTGGGGTCGCGATCCTCGGCGATGCTCCAACTCGCCTGCGCGATCTGGGTTTCCATGTCGACGATCGCCTTGGCCTCGGCCTGGGCGTTCGGCCAGTTCACCAGGCTCAGCATCTGCGCGACGTAGGCCTGGTACTTGGCCTTCTTGTCGGCGAACTGGGGCTGCAGGTAGTAGTCCCGATCTGGCAGGCCCAGCCCATCCTGGCCGATGAAGACCGCGTAGCGCGTCGGGTCCTTGGCGTCGACCTCCACGTCCACGCCGAAGAAGCCGTGGAAGAAGGTGTCGTTGGCGTGGCCCATCAGGCGGGCGAGGTCGGCGCGGGTCTTGGCCGCGCGGATCTGCGCCAGGATCGGGGCCAGCGGCTTGACGCCGAGGGCGTTAGCCCGGTCCTCGTCCATGAAGGCGCGGTAGTACGCGCCGATCCTGGCCTCGTCGCCGCTTGCATTCGGATCGTGCGCGGCGTGCTCGAGCAGCGCGTGGACCCGCTGCTCGGAAAGGGCGGCCAGAGCGTCGAACTCGCCGTAGCGCGCCCGGTCCGGCGGGATCACCAGATTCTTGACGTAGGTCCCGTTGGCGTAGCCGTAGAAGTCGGCGCCGGGCGCGATCGCGGTGTCGCGGCCGGCCAGATCGAATCCCCAGGGCAGGATGCTCGGCGCTCCCCTGGGGTCGTCCGCCCATGAAAGGCTTGCGAATCCCATCGCGACAGCCGCGACCGCGGCGGCCGCGCCGCCCAGGAGTCTCTTCATCCGTTACGCCGGTCCCTTGCAACGCTCCGAGACGTTCCAACCACTTCCCGTCGCGGCTCGCCCCTCAGCATCTGTTCATGGAGACACGCGCCGCGCGGCGCGTGTCACAGTCTCGTTACCGCTGCGGCCGCCCTCGGCGCAAGGCGTTGATCCAGCATCGTTCGGCCGGCGACGGGGCCGGAGAATCAACAAAAAATCCGGTCGCGGCGGCGGTGGCCCGTTGACCATCTGGCAACCATGTGTCCCCATATTCTGGGCTTCGGGGGCGCGTCGCCCACAAGATGTTGATGCGGCGGGGCGCGTGGAGGGTTCCGGCGTATCGCTTAAAGGGTCAGGTTGGGGTGATGATGGGAAGTGAAGCCAAGAAGGCGATCGTCGGCAGAGCGGAGCAGCCGGCGCGGCCGGTGGAGCGGCCCGCGCTGCAACTTGTGCGCAAGGTCGAGGTCGACCGGTCGCGCGACGCGTTGCTGACGGACTTCGGCAAGACCACGCTCGAGGACCGCTACCTGCTGCCGGGCGAGTCCTACCAGGACATGTTCGCCCGCGTCGCCACGGCCTACGCCGACGACGCCGACCATGCCCAGCGCATCTACGACTATATCTCCCGCCTATGGCTGATGCCGTCGACGCCCGTGCTGTCCAACGGCGGCGCGGGCCGTGGCCTGCCGATCTCCTGCTACCTCAACGCCGTCGGCGACTCGCTCGAGAGCATCGTCGGGACGTGGAACGAGAACGTGTTCCTCGCGGCCAACGGCGGCGGCATCGGCACCTATTGGGGCGGCGTCCGCTCGATCGGCGAGAAGGTGAAGGGCGCCGGCCAGACCAGCGGCATCATCCCGTTCATTCGCGTCATGGACTCGCTGACGCTGGCCATCAGCCAGGGCTCGCTGCGCCGCGGCTCGGCGGCCGTCTACATCGACATCTGGCACCCGGAGATCGAGGAGTTCGTCGAGATCCGCAAGCCGTCGGGCGACTTCAACCGCAAGAGCCTCAATCTCCACCACGGCGTCTGCATCACCGACGAGTTCATGGAGGCCGTGCGGGACGGCGCGCCGTTCGCGCTGCGCTCGCCCAAGACCGGCGAGGCGATCCGCGAGGTCGACGCGCGCGCGCTCTGGCAGAAGCTCCTGGAGCTGCGCCTGCAGACGGGCGAGCCGTACCTGATCTTCTCCGACACGGCGAACCGCGCGATGCCGCAGCACCAGCGCGACCTCGGCCTCAAGGTGCGTCAGTCGAACCTTTGCTCGGAGATACTGCTGCACTCGGGCCCCGATCACCTCGGCCGCGAGCGCACCGCCGTCTGCTGCCTCTCATCGGTCAACGCCGAGTATTTCCTCGAGTGGCGCGACCACCCGACCTTCGTCGAGGACGTGATGCGCTTCCTTGACAACGTGCTGCAGGACTTCGTCGACCGGGCGCCTCAGGAAATGAGCGCAGCCGCCTACGCCGCCTGGCGCGAGCGCTCGGTGGGTTTGGGGCTGATGGGCTTCCACTCGTTCCTGCAGTCCCAGAACGTCCCGTTCGAGAGCGCGCTCGCCAAGAGCTGGAACATGCGGCTGTTCAAACACCTTCGCCGCGGCTGCGACGCGGCCAGCCGCAAGCTCGCCGAGGAGCGCGGACCCTGTCCGGACGCCGCCGACCGGGGCGTGATGGAGCGGTTCAGCCACAAGCTCGCGATCGCGCCGACCGCCTCGATCTCGATCATCTGCGGGGGCACCAGCGCCGGCATCGAGCCGATCCCGGCCAACATCTACACGCACAAGACGCTGTCCGGCTCATTCGCGGTGAAGAATCCCTACCTGGAGCGCCTGCTCGACGAGAAGGGGCAGAACACGCCGGAGGTCTGGGCGACGATCCTGGAGGACGAGGGCTCGGTGCGGCGCCTCGACATCCTCAGCCAGGACGAGAAGGACGTCTACAAGACCGCCTTCGAACTCGATCAGCGCTGGGTGATCGAACTGGCGGCCGACCGTGCGCCGGAAATCTGTCAGAGCCAGTCGGTGAACATCTTCCTGCCCGGCGACGTGGATAAGTGGGACCTGCACATGCTGCACTGGATGGCGTGGGAGCGGGGCATGAAGAGCCTCTACTATCTCCGCTCCAAGTCGGTGCAGCGCGCCGCCTTCGCGGGCGCCGACACCAGCCTCGCCGGTCTCCTCGAACAGGCCGCCGCCCAGCGCACCGACTACGAGGAGTGCCTCGCCTGCCAGTAGGCTGACTGTCGCCCGCTCGCCGGCGGGCGTGTCAGTGGGCCATCTTTTCCCGCAAGGGGAGTAGCTGCGTTGCGGCGCGCTCGGTCTCCAGTGCGCGCTGGCGCGCGTGCACCCGCAGCAGATCCGTGCGGGTGACGAGGCCGACCAGCTTGCCCGCCGGATCTACGATGGGCACGCGGCCGACGTCGCGCTCCACCATCTGCTCGACGAGCGCGCCGATCGGCTCGTCCGGGCCCCCGACCAGCACCCCGGCGTCCGAGATGGCTTCCCCGAGCGTCGTCTCGTCGTGTGCGCCTTCGGTCAGCCAGCGTATGATCTCCGCACGTGGCGCCATCCCGACGACGCGGCCCTGGCCGTCAACCAGCGGGTAGCTCTTGTGGCGCGGCGTCGCACCGGCGAAGAAGGCGATGGCCTCATCCACCGGCATGGACGCCGGCAGGGTTTCGACGTCTTCCGCCATCACATCGCGCACCCGCATCATCTGGAACGGGTCGACGCTGTATTCGCGAGTCAGGTGCAGGCCGCGCCGCGCGATCTTTTCGGTCAGGATCGAGCGCTTCATCACCAGGACCGTGACGCCGTACGCCGCCGCGGAAGCCGCGAACAGCGCCGGCAGCGCGGCGAAGTGGCCGGTCAGCTCGGCGGCGAACAGCGCGCCGGTCAATGGCGCGCGCATGGTGCCGCCCATCATCCCGGCCATCCCGACCAGCGCCCACCAGGCCGCACCGCCCGGCAACCAGTGACCCTCGATGCCGCCCAGCGCCCCGCCAAGGATCAGCAGCGGCGCCAGCACCCCGCCCGACGTGCCGGATGACAGGGCCACGATCCAGACCGCGGCTTTCACCACCAGCAGCCGGCCGATCTCGCCGAGCGCCAGGTGGCCGGCCAGGAGATCGCCGATCACGTCGTAGCCGACGCCCAGGGCGCGAGGCTCGGCGAGGCCACCGAGGCCGACGGCCAGGCCGCCCAGCGCCGGCCACCACATCCAATGCAGCCTCAGCCGTCCGAACGTGTCCTCGGCCATGTAGAGCAGCTTGGTCAGCAGGCTCGACTGCAGCCCCGAGACGACGCCCGCAGCGGCGCACAGCGCGAGCTCGCTCCAGCCCGGACCGGGCGAGGCGGCGAGG
The DNA here is from genome assembly GCA_021816155.1 of Pseudomonadota bacterium. GTDB lineage: Bacteria > Pseudomonadota > Alphaproteobacteria > Caulobacterales > Caulobacteraceae > Acaudatibacter. The sequence goes on from JAKAZA010000042.1 coordinate 23,976, forward strand.
TGAAAGAGCGGTCCCTCGCCCAGCATGAACGGACGCACCGCGGCCGCAACCAGCGCCGCCATCGTCACCGGCAGGAAGCTGCGTGGCTTCCATTCGAACAGGAGCAGCTCCACCGCCATCAGCACCGCCGCGATCGGCGTGCCGAACACCCCGGTCATGCCCGCGGCGGCGCCCGCGACCAGCAGCGTCTTCCGTTCGGCGGCCGAAAGATTGAAGAGCTGGGCGAACAGCGAGCCGAGCGCGCCGCCGGTCATGATGATCGGCCCCTCCGCCCCGAAGGGCCCGCCCGTCCCGATGGCGATGGCGGACGACAGCGGCTTGAGAATCGCCACTTTGGGCGACATTCGGCTTCCGCCGATCAGGATCGCCTCGATCGCCTCGGGGATGCCATGGCCGCGGATCTTCTCGGAGCCGAAGCGCGCCATCAGCCCAACCACAATCCCGCCCAGCGCCGGGGCGAGCACCATCCAGAGGCTCGGCTTCACGAGGGCGAAGTCGACCGCCGTCGTCGACAGCCGCCCGCACCACACCAGGTTCGAGACCAGCGCGATCAGCTTCAGCAGCACCCAGGCGCCGCCCGCGCCGCCCATCCCGATGGCGGCGGCCATCGCCGTCAGCATCACCATCCGCCCATCGGCGGTGAAGTCGCCGAGGCCATGCGGCGACGAGGCGTGAGGTTCAGGGCGCGCTGCCGCGCTGGCGAAACGGGACATGGGCCTTGGTGGGCTGGCGGGGAGACAGAGCTCGGAGATACATCACGCCGTGAAAAAAGTGCAACCCGGCCCCGCCGCCACTTCGAGGCGAGCCCGTGCGGCGGCCGAGCTTGTTGTTGCGTTGAATCAAGGCGCCGTTCCTTAACTCGCAGGACCTTCGGCGCGGGCCCAGGAGGGGCCCTCCCATGCTTGGGCGCCTCGTCCTGGCGGCCCTGGTCGCGGCGCCGCTCGCAGCCATCGCCGATCCGTCGCCACCCGTCGGCGCGTCGTCGCCGTCGCAGCCGCCGGCCGCGGCGCCCGGCCGTTTCGCGCCCGTCTTCAAGGAGCCTCCGCCGGCTTTGCTGTTCTTCGAGGCGCCGGACGGCGGCCTGGGGCTGAGGCTGATGCGCGGTGGTCAGCCGGTGAGCCTTTCCGAGCTTGGCCGCAGCGGCGGCAAGCCGCTTGAGATGGAGGCTGGCTATCTCTGGAAGGGCGAGGGGTCCGAGGCGGTGCTCGGCTACAGCCAGTTCGACCTCGGACCGCCTGCGCCGACCCGAGCCGCGGCCGCGGGCAGCCCGTTCCGCCCGCAGAGCAGCCATGCGCGCGGCGTCTTGGGACTCGGCTTCACACTCCACACCAAGTAGGCCCCGGCGCGTGCGAATCCGCCGCGCTTGACGCTAAGTGACGCTTTTGGGTCGCTCGCCATGGGGCTACAGGGCTCGGCGAAGAGGCTTGAGCGCCCCGGCGACGGGGCTGAACGGGAGAACCATAGGTCCATGAAGCTCGACAATTCCATCGCCGCCATCGTCACCGGCGGCGCTTCCGGGCTCGGCGCGGCCACCGTACGCAGGCTCGCCGCGCAGGGCGTCAGGATCGGCATCCTCGACCTGGAGCGCCAGCAGGCGAAGGGCGAGGAGCTCATCAAGGAAATCGGCGGCGGCGTGTTCTGCCCGTGCGACGTGACCAGCGAGGAACAGGTCGACGCCGCTTTCGCCAAGGCCCGGGCCGCGAACGGCCAGGAGCGCATCCTGGTCAACTGCGCCGGCACCGGCAACGCCGCGCGCACCGCGAGCCGGGACCGCCAGACCGGCGAGATCAAGGCCTTCCCGACCGCCGCGTTCAACATGATCATCCAGATCAACCTCATAGGCACCTTCCGCTGCATCGCGAAGGCGGCGGCGGGCATGATGACGCTCCCCCCGCTGCCCGACGGCGACCGCGGCGCGATCGTCAACACCGCCTCGGTGGCGGCCGAAGACGGACAGATCGGCCAGGCGGCCTACACCGCCTCCAAGGCCGGCGTCGTGGGCCTGACCCTGGTCGTGGCGCGCGACCTCGCCCAGGAGAACATCCGCTGCAACACCATTCTGCCGGGCATCTTCGACACCCCGCTGCTGGCCGGCGCGCCGCAGCAGGTGAAGGATGCGCTCTCGGCCCAGGTGCCCTATCCGAAGCGCCTCGGCATGCCGGAGGAATATGCCTCGCTGGCGCTCGAGATGATCACCAACGGCTACTTCAACGGCGAGGACGTGCGCCTCGACGGCGCCATCCGCATGCAGCCGCGCTGAGGCGCGCGGCTCATGAGCGCGCCGCTGGGGCTCATCGAGGGCTATTACGGGCGACCGTGGTCGTGGGCGATGCGCGAGGAGCAGGCGCGCTTCCTCGCCGCCCACGACTACAGCTTCTACATCTATGCGCCTAAGGCCGACCCGTACCTGCGCCGCCGGTGGCGCGAGGACCACCCGTCGGAGGACGCGGCCGGGCTGAAGCGCATGGCCGAGGTCTGCAGCGGTCTTGGGATGGGCTTCGGCGTGGGCCTCAGCCCTTTCGAGGCCTACCGCGACTTCGGCGACGAGGCGAAGGCCGCGCTAGAGCGCAAGCTCGCCTTCTTCGACGGCGTTGGGGTCTCGATTCTCGCGATCCTGTTCGACGACATGCGCGGCGACCTCCCGGACCTCGCGCTCCAGCAGATACGCATCGCCGACTGGGCTGCCGCGCGCACCAAGGCGAGCCGGATCATCCTCTGTCCGACCTACTACTGCGACGACCCGATGCTGGAGCGGGCGTACGGCGCCGCGCCGCCGCGCTACCTCGAGGACCTGGGCGCGGGCCTCGACCCCGCCGTCGAGCTGTTCTGGACCGGCGAGGAGGTGTGCTCGCGCGAGTACAGCCCTGGCCACCTCGACCGCGTCGCCGATCAGATGCGTCGCAAACCGACGCTCTGGGACAACTACCCGGTCAACGATGGGCCGGGC
>JAKAZA010000043.1 GCA_021816155.1 Pseudomonadota bacterium
GTTCATCAGCGCCGCGGCCTTCCATGCGTCCGTGCTGCGCGCGGAAGAGCTGACCTATGTCGACCTCATCATCCAGCCCGATCATTGGCGCCAGGCCTTGACCGCGGCCGAGACGGAGATCCGCCGCGCCGTCCAGTACGGCGTGCGACCGGACGAACTGGCCCGCGAGATCAGCGACGACGAGGCGACCCTGCGGACGGCGGTGGACGGCGCCGCCACCCGCCGCACATCCGACCGCTCCGACCAGTTCGCCAAGTCGCGCAGCGACGACGACGTGGTGACCAGCCCCGCCGAGGAACTGGCGCTCTTCGAGGAGGTCGCCAAAAAGCTGACGGCCCCGGAAGCATCAGCGGCGCTGCGCGACGCGTTCAAGGGCGGCGGCCCTCTCGTGCTGGCCGAGGCGCCGGCGCCGCTCGACGGCGGAGAGGCGGCGATCCGCAAGGTGTTCCAGGCCGCCGCGAACGCGCCCGTGAAGGCGGAGACCGCGGAGACACGGGTCGACTGGCCGTACCAGTCGTTCGGGCGCCCGGGCCGCGTCGTCGACCGGGACGACATCACCGATCTCGACACCGTGTTCGTCCGTTTCGACAACGGCGTGCGTCTGACCGTCAAGCGCACCAAATTCCGCGAGGACCAGGTGCTGGTGCGCGTACGCTTCGGCGACGGGCGCGAAGGCGAGAACCCGACTGTCCAGCACGTGACGTGGGCCCAGAGCGCGCTGATCGAAGGCGGGTTCGGCAAGATCACCGTCGACGACGCCGAACGGGCCCTCGCCGGCCAAGTGTACGGCGCAAGCGTGGGCACAGGCGACGACGCCTTCGCGCTGGGCGGCGAGACACGCGCGTCAGACCTTGAAACGCAGCTGCAGGTGCTGGCCGCCTATATCTCCGACCCAGGTTGGCGGCCCGAGGCGTTCAAGCGGCTGAAGGACTACGCGCCCAGTCTCGAAGCGCAGCTCGCGTCCACCGATTCGGGCGTGCTCTCGCGCGATCTGGCCGGCCTGTTGCACGCCGGCGATGAGCGCTGGACGTTTCCGACGAGCGCCCAGATCGAGGGCGAGACGCTCGACCAGCTCAAGCGCGACATGTCGCCCGCCATGCAGTCCGGACCGATCGAGGTCGTGATCATCGGAGACGTCACGGTCGACAAGGCGATCGAGGCCGTCGCCAATACGCTCGGGGCTTTGCCGAAGCGTGCGGACCCGCCCCCGCCTGGGATGCCGACATATGACGCGCACTTCCCCAGGCCGACCAGCCAGCCGGTGGTGGATGGCCACAACGGCCGCGCAGACCAGGGCATCGCCTTCATCGCCTGGCCGACGAACGGGTTCTTCGCCGACGTGAGCGCGGCGCGCGCGAACGAGCTGCTCGCAAGGGTGCTGCAGCTACGGCTCACCGACGTGCTGCGGCTTGGCGAAGGCGTCACCTACTCTCCTGTCGCAACCCAGGACGCCAGCCAGGTGTTCCCGCACTGGGGCTACATCTCGGCGCAGATGGAGGCGCCGCCGGACAAGCTCGCGGGTTTCTTCGCCGACGTGGACAAGATCGCCGCGGACTTGCGCGCCCATCCGATCAGCGCCGACGAACTGGAACGAGCCCGGGAACCGGCCCTGGAGCAGCTCGAAAAGGCCCGCGCCACCAACCAGTACTGGCTCGACCGTCTGTCGGGGGCGCAGCGGGACCCGCGGCTTCTGGACGCCGTGCGCTCCGCTGAGGCGGGCCTCGAACGCCTCAGCGCCACCGACCTGCAGCACGCCGCGCAGAGCTACCTGCGAGACGCCGCCGCGTGGCGGCTGGAGATCAAACCCGAGCCAGGCGCCCACTGAGGGCCTCGCCACCCCTCAGGCGGCGCGCACGATCCAGCTGCCCGACTCGAGACGTACGCCTTCGCTGGTCTGGTGCGCCGCGAACGCCGCGCGCACCGCGTCGCGGATCTGCGGGCGCAGGTCGGGATTCTCACGGGCCGCCACGCCGACCGGACCGACCCGCAAGGCGGTGTTGACCGACGTCTCGAGGTCGCCCCACCCGATCTGTTCGCGATTGGAGGACACCTCGATTTCGGTGAAGCCGGCAGCCGCCAGCAAGCCGCGCAAGCGTTCTCCGTCCGCGAAGGCGAAAGGACCGGGCGCGCCCGGCGTGATCGGCGGCGGCGCCGCCCCTGGCAGCAGCGGCGTGATCGCCGCGAGCGGCACGGTCATCCAGGGGTTGTTCTCGAGCGACTGCCAGCACACGAAGGCGAGCCGGCCACCCTGTTTCAGCGCGCGGCGGATGTTGGCGAACGCCGCCACGGGATCGGCGAAGAACATGACCCCGAAGCGCGAGAACGCGCCGTCCGCCGCATCGAAGCCATGGGTCTGCGCGTCGACCTGAAGGAAGCGCGTCTGCCCGAGACCCGCGTCGGCGGCCCGCCGGCGCGCCACGTCCAGCATCGGGGCGGAGATGTCCGCGCCAGTCACGAGCCCCGCAGGCCCCACCCTTCGCGCAAGCTCCAGCGTCGTGGCGCCGCAGCCGCACCCGATGTCGATCAGCCGCTCATCCGGTCGCGGAGCGAGCCGCTCGATCGCGCGCAGGCCGAGCACGCCCAGCTCGCCATCGAGCGCGTCGTGCATGGCGGCCCAGGTCGGACCGACCACCTCGTTCCAGTACGTGATCTGGGCTGCATTGGGGCCGGAGGCCTCGAGGACTGTCATCGATGGAACTCCGACGGAGGGACGATTTACGAAGCGGTTGCGTCGCGCCGCGTCAAGCGCGCAGCATCGGCCGCGTGATCAGCGAGAGGAACGCCATGGCCTATCAGTACGTCGTCGTCGAGAAGGACGGGCCAGTCACCACCGTGACGCTCAACCGTCCGGAGGTGATGAATGCGCTGCATTCAGACGCCCACTTCGAGCTCGACGAAGTGTTCAACAACTTCGCCGCCGACGAGAGCCAGTGGGTGGCGATCGTGACCGGCGCGGGCGATAGGGCGTTCTCGGCCGGCAACGACCTGAAGCATCAGGCCCGGGGCGGAAAAATGGGCTCGCCTCGATCAGGTTTCGCGGGCCTTACGTCGCGCTTCGATCTGACCAAGCCGGTGATCGCGGCGGTCAATGGCGTCGCCATGGGCGGAGGCTTCGAGATCGCGCTCGCCTGCGATCTGATCATCGCCTCGGAGACGGCGGTCTTCGCGCTTCCGGAGCCGAAGGTCGGACTGGCGGCCCTTGCCGGCGGTCTCCACCGTCTGCCCCGCCAGATCGGCCTGAAGCGCGCGATGGGCATGATCCTGACCGCCCGCCGCGTCTCGGCCAGGGAGGGCCTGGAGCTCGGATTCGTCAACGAGGTGGTCGCGCCCGGCGAACTGATGGCGGCCGCCAAGCGCTGGGCGACGTTGATCGCCGAGTGCAGTCCGATGTCGATCCGGGCGTCCAAGCAGGCCGTGATGCGCGGTCTCGACGAGCCGTCTCTCGAGACGGCGATCAGGGAGCAGAACCGATTCGAGGCTGTGGCGGCGCTGTTCGTCTCGGAAGACTTCATCGAAGGCCCGCTGGCCTTCGCCGAACGGCGGCCGCCGCAATGGAAGGGGCGATAGCCGCGCCCCGGCCTCGCGCGCCGCGTCCGACGCGAGGCCGGGTCAGAGCGCTGCGGGCTTGACGAGCTTGCCGGCGCGACGGCGCGGCGTGACCCGCGCCTCGACTTCGTCCGAACTCCACACCACAGCCCGATCCTCGGGCTCCAGCTCCAGGAGCCCACGGCCGAGCGAGAGAGCTGACATGAGGTTCCGCAGGCCGTCGAACACGATCTCGGGCGCCAGCTGACGCACGGTACGGCCCGGGAACTGGTGCTGCCAGTAACTGACGAGCTGCTCGAGCCGGCCCATGCGCTCGCCGAGCCGGGCGAAGAGGCGCGGACCATCCACGAGGAAGCGGCGGAACGGCTCCGGGGTCTTCTGCGCCGTAAGCGCGTCGAACACGTCGTCGTAGATCCGGAACATCTCGGCGATCTTCCGCTCTGATTCGGCGATCATCCGTTCGAGCTCGGCGACGGCGCGGCGCACGAACGGCGCCGCGTCGAAATCGAAACGTGCGGCGTCGACGGACCCGATCGCGCGCCTCGCCAGCTTCAGCTGCGGGCCGAGGCTGCGGCTGCGCCACCGGTAGTAAAGAACGGCCTTCCAGCAGAACATGGCCTGGGCGAACTGAGGCGCGTCCATGCGCATCGCCAGCCGCAGGGGCGCCAACTCCTCGCTGTCGCCTTCGGCGAGGATGAGCTCGGAGAGCCGTTTCGCCTGTGCGCCGGACACGGCCACGCCGCCGAAGCAGAGGCCGATCAAGGTTTCCACCTGGTGGGCCACAAACTCCAACATCTGCGACTTGTCGGTGGGACTCAGGCGGAAGTAGCAGGGCGCCGTCTCGACGTGGTTGGCCGTCAACGCCTCGTATAGCAGGAACGGATCCAGCGTCGGCATGCGGTCCATGAGCCTCAGCACCATCACATCGCGACCGATGTCGGCCTCACGATAATCCAGGTGCCGCACGAGCTGGTCGACAAGGTCCGGATCGCCGACCAGCAGGAACTGGCCGCCGAGGTCGAGGTCATCGGGATCGAACGGGAAGATCACCTTGGTGACGATCGCGCCGCGGTCGCCGCCGTATTCGAACTCTCCGGGACGCGGATGGTGTTTCACGATCAGCGTGCGGTTCAGAACGGGGTGCGTGAACATCGGCCGTTCCCGGTGATCGGGATCGTCGCCACAATCGCGCGCCAGCGAGTGCAGATCCAGCACCCTCGCCGACGAGGAGCGCTGGATGATGCTGTTCAGGCTCTGGACGCCGGCTATCGTGGAGAGGGCGCGCATTCGGTTAGCGGGATCGCTTAGGAGTTGAGCTTCCCCCATTAAGCGCCGGGACCCCTTCGAACCGATTGAACGACATGGTTGCGCAGGATTAACCAGGTCGCATCGGCACAAAATGCGACGCTGGGTCGCGAGTCGTCCGCAATTGCCTTGGTTGCGCCGAAAACCTGCCGCGCTTGCGCCAGCGTTCCATCGCCTTGATCGGCTCAAGCAGCGAGTTTGGGAGGGCTCATGCGGGAATACGTCGACGTGACAGGCGCGTCGGGCGCGAGCTATCGGTTCATGCGCTTTCGCGACGGGCGGCCTCTGTCGCCGATGGGCGGCAACTATCTCTACGCGCGCTTCACCGGCGATCGCTTCGAGCTGATCTTCGCCGGCGAGGCGCCGAACCTGTTGCTCAATGCGCGGGAGCGCTGGGCGGAGGCGGTGAGCGGTTTCCAGGCCACCGAACTCTACTCGCGCCTAAACATCTCCGAGCGCATCCGCCAGATGGAGCTCAGCGACATCGCGGCCGCGAACCGGCCGCCGATGAACGCCGAGACCGAGGACCGCAAGGTCGGCTAGGTCGCCGCGGCGAACATCTGATTGAGGGCGCGGCCCGCGCCCCCGGCCTTGCCGAGCTCGGCGAACACGCCCTGCTCGACGATCTCCTGCGCCGCCCTCAGGGCCGCGCCGAAAGCTGCGCCGGCGAGCGCGCCTCCGACGCTAACCCGCCGCACGCCGAGCCGTTCCAGCGTGTCCACCGGAAGTCCGGGCGAGAGCACGTTCACAGGCTTCGGCGCCGCGGCTTGCACCACCGCGCGGATCTGGCTTTCGTCGCGCAGGCCAGGTGCGTAGAGGCAGTCGGCCCCGGCCTGGGCGAACGCCTCTAGTCGGCGCAGGGTCTCGGCCATGTCGGGCGCGCCGCGAATGAAGCCCTCGCTGCGCGCGGTGAGCAGCACGCCTCCGCCACGTCCATCAATCGCCTGGCGCGCAGCGGCGACGCGGGCCACCGCGAGATCGAACGCGTAGAGACCGCGCTCGGCATGGCCCGTGTAGTCCTCGACGGAGAGGCCGCAGACGCCAGTGTCGACCGCCAGCGCCACGTTGGCGGCGACTTCAGCCGGCGCGTCGGCGAAGGCGTTCTCGAAATCGGCGTTGAGGGGCAGGTCGGTGGCGTGGGCGAGCGTGGAGAGGTGCAGCAGCACCTCGTCGAGGCTGGCCTGGCCGTCGGCGCGTCCCATCGCCCAGGCCATCCCTGCGCTCGTCGAGGCCAGGGCCCTAAAACCGAGACGCTCCAGCATCCTGGCCGAGCCCACGTCCCAGGGATTCGGCAGCACGAAGCAGCCCGCCTCGTGCAGTTGGCGAAAGCGCGCACGCCTTTCAGCGACGGTATGGCTCATGATCGGCCTCCTTGACGGATCAAAGCGCCGTAGCCTGCCGGCGACAAGGCGGCGCGGAATGCGGAGGTCCGCATCTCGCCAGTCAGGGCGCGCGCTGCTAAGCGTCGACGCATGCAGAAGGTCGCGCTCATCACTGGCGCGGGCAGCGGCATCGGCAAGGCGAGCGCGCTCGCACTTGCCGGCGCGGGCTGGTCGCTGGCGCTGTGCGGACGACGGCTCGACCGGGTGGAGGCTGTCGCGCACGAGGCTCGCGGGCGCGGCGGAACAGCGCTCGCAGCGCAGGCCGACGTCAGCGATCCGGGGCAGGTGACCGCGCTCTTCGAGACGGTGAGACAACACTACGGCCGCCTCGACCTGCTCTTCAACAACGCCGGAACCGGCGCCCCGCCGAAGCCACTGGAGGAGCTGACCTACGACGAGTGGCGCCGGGTCGTAGACGTCAATCTCACCGGCGCCTTCCTTTGTACGCAGGGCGCCTTCCGGCTCATGAAGGCCCAGGAGCCGCGCGGCGGACGGATCATCAACAACGGCTCGATCTCGGCGCATGCGCCGCGACCGAACTCCGCCCCATACACCGCAACCAAGCACGCTATCACCGGTCTCACCCGGTCCTCGGCGCTGGACGGCCGCGCGTTCGGCATCGCCTGCGGCCAGGTAGACATAGGCAACGCCGAGACGCCCCTCACCCAGAGAATGTCGCAGGGGGTCCCGCAGGCCGACGGCCGCATCGCGGTCGAGCCGGTTATGGACGTGGAGGACGTGGCCAGCGCCATTCTCTACATGGCCAGCCTGCCGCTCTCGGCCAACGCGCTGTTTCTCACCGTCATGGCGACCCAAATGCCGTTCGTCGGGCGAGGCTAGCGTGCCCAGGCCAACCTGGAATCCGGCTTCTTCTTGACACAAGGGCGCGCTAACTGCCCGGCCTCAGAACGCGATCCACGGCGATGAGCTTTCGCGCCCTCCTCTGCTGCCTGCTGATATGTCTCGCCTCGCCGGCCATGGCGGCGGCGCCGTTCGATCTCAGCGGACCCTCGCTGCAGGTCAGCGTGCGTCACGGCGACCTCACATTGCCGATATCTGAGGCGCCCAATCTCGCGGTAGGCGACCTGCTGACGATCCGCGCCGACCTCCCGCCCAGCGAGTCGGCGCGCTACCTGCTGATCGCCGCCTTCTTGCGCGGGGCGACGAACCCGCCACCGCGGAGCTGGTTCCACAAGGTCGAGACCTGGACCTCGAAAGGCAGCAAAGGCCTCGTGCTCTCCGTGCCGGAGGGGGCGCAGCAGGTGGTGGTGTTCCTCGCGCCCCAGACCGGCGGGGACTTCAAGACCCTGGTCGACGCGGTGCGCAGCCGTCCCGGGGTGTTCGTACGCGCGTCGCAGGACTTGAACCAGGCCGCGCTCGACCGCTCGCGACTCGACGCGTTCCTGGCCGCCCTGAAGAAGCGCAAGCCAGGCGATCCAGACAGCCTGAAAACCGTCTCAGCCCTCCTGGCGCGCAGCCTCACGATTAAGCTCGACACCGACTGCTTCCAGCGGATGCCGGAGCTGCAGGCGGCGTGCCTCATGCAGGGTCAGGATTCCCTCGTGCTCGATGACGGCCACAGCACGTCGATCGTCGGCGCCCTGACTTCCGGCGCGTCGGCTGACCTGGCCATGGAACTGAGCGCCGCGCCGCAGGCGGGCTTCGGCTTCTACAGCCCCTACGTCGCGGCGGTGATAGACATCGCGCGTATCCTGGATTCGCTGGGTACGGCCCACTACCAGTACATCCCGGCCCTGGCGCGACCCGAGGGCGACCACCTGGATCTCCTGCTCAACGCGCCGCCCTCGTTCCACAGCCCCCTTTCGGTGCTCGTGACCGCCCTGCCGGCGGTCGAGCCGCCGCAGCCGCCACCGCTGCAGCCGGTCGATCCTGACCAGACTTACTGCGTCGAGCGCACCGACCTCGTCCTGCCGGTCGAGGGCGCGCCGCTGGTCTACTCAACGCGCTACGCGCACGACATGACGTTGCGGGTGAAGGCCAGGAACGGCAGCCCGCTCGACCTGCCTGTCCGCGCTGACGCCGAGCGCGGTGGCTTCATCGCCGACACGGCGGGCGTCGATCCGGCGAGCCTCAGCGACACAATCGACGGACAGTTGCGGGGCTACTGGGGCTTCCAGCCGTTCGACGGGCCGAAGTTCCGCCTCCAGAACGTCCACGCCCAGCCGTGGCGGCTGGCGGACGCCGACCAGGGCGCGCCGGTCGTGGGCCGCGATGACACGGTCCGCCTGAGGGGCCAGGACGCCGCCTGCGTCGCCGACGTCGCGCTCCGTTGGCCGTCCGGCGCGATCGAGCCGGTGGCGTGGAAACCCACGGGGCCGAACGAGCTCGCCGTCACCTTGCCCCTCGCCCAAGCCCGACCCGGCGACCTCACGCTGCTGGTGACGCAATACGGCATGAAGAACCCGGACGCCGCGCCCGTGACGGCCTTCGCCGAAGCTGGCCGCCTGACGGGCTTCACGCTGCACGCCGGCGACGCCTCGGGCGTGCTGACGGGCACGCGGCTGGACGAGGTGGCGGCGCTGAACATCGCCGGCGTCCTGTTCAAGCCCGGAGCCCTTACCTCCTCGGGAGGCGAAGACCAGCTGGCCTTCGTCGCCGACGACGCCAGCGCGGCCGCAGCCCTGCGCGCGGGCCAGATCGCGACCGCGAAGGTGACGCTGAAGGATGGCCGCACTGCGCACCTGAGAGTCGACATCGCGGCGGCGCGCCCGAAGGTCGCCCTCATCGGCACGAGCGTTGCCGCCGATCAGGCGGCCGGCGCCATCCCGGTCGAGCTCGGCGACCAGGATGAGATGCCGCAGACCGCGCGGCTGACATTCTCGGTGCGCGCCGACGCGCCCACGAGCCTGTCCGACGGGCCGGTCGTGCAAGTGGCGACCGACGACGGCGCCGCGTCGACCACACTCACCGCGACCAATGGACTCACACGCGAGGACGCCCATGTCGTCGTCGCCACCATGGACCCGGCGAAGGCGCTGGGCGCCGCCGCCTCCGGCGCGCTGAAGTTCCGGCTGATCGACGATGGTGCGGCGAGCGACTGGCAGCCGCTTGTGAAGCTGGTGCGGCTGCCGGTGATCCGTGAGCTGAAATGCCAGAGCGGTCGCGCAAGTCCGTGCGAACTCGTCGGATCGGACCTGTTCCTGATCCAGTCGATCTCCAGCAACGAGACATTCGATCATGCCGTCGAGGTCCCGGAGGGCTTCCCGGGCGCCGCCATCCCGACGCCGCACCCGGTCGCCGACCGACTGTTCGTGCGCCTGCGGGACGACCCGACGGCGACAGCGCGCCTCGTCCTGCCTGCCCGCCCGACGGCCGCTGCGCTGGAGAAGGAGCTCAATCAGCGGGCGCCACGAGCCGGAGACCACACGGGGACGACCACCGACCATCGCCATGAAGGCTCGAACCAGGACCGGACCTCCGGACCAAAGACGAACGCCGTCTAGGGAGCAATCAACTCCGGCGGTCCAGTTCGGGGAACGGCTGCGGGGGCGGCGCGAGCGGCCGCCCCTGCCCTTCTGCGTCAGAATATTATGCCGGCCTCGAGCAGACCGCGGAACTGGTTGGCGTTGTCGCCGAGCGCACCCAGCATCAGGCCCGGTGTGCCGGACCCAATTGCGGTGTAGGACGCCTCGACGCGCGCGTAGAAGATGCCCTTCTGGTAGGTCGGCGTGAGGGTGAGCGACCAAGCGTTGCTGCTCGGTCCATATAGCAGATTGGCAGCGCCGCTGGAGCTTTCATACTCGACGCGACCCGCCACGCTCCACTCCGGATTGAAGCTATACTTTGCGATCACTGCGCCGCCCCAGATCGTCCCGCTGGGGGTGACGATCGAGGACGGCACGTTGTTGAACTGGATGTAGGGGGTGATCGTCCAGGGCCCCTGCGTGTGTGAATAGATCAGGTTGTAGACTTGGCCCTGCTGGAGCGCGAGCGGAGTCGCGAACGGCGTCGCGCACGGGGCAGGCGCCGCCGGGGTCGCGGCGCATTGGAAGTTGGTGGAGAAATTGCCTGAGCCCGCGAACTCGAGCGTGTCATTGTTCTTGAACGTGTACGTCACCTCGCCTGACGCAGTCGTGTACTCGCCTGAATAGTAGCCGTCGTTCCACGACACCGAGGCGGCCCAGGGGCCGTGGCTGAAGTTCGCTTGCACACCGCGGCTGATCAGCGGCTCGGTGTTCCAGAGCAGGCCGCGTTCGATATCCGCGTTCTCGTAGGTGAACGGCAGTTCGGCGCCGATCAGGGTCGGCAACTGGCCGACCTCGAGGCTGAATGTCGAGTTCGGAACCAACTTCACATAGGCGACCGGAAGGTAGCCGAAGGTCGCCTCCGGCGTCTGGGTGGACTTGATGTAGCCCGCCCCGAGCGATGGGAACGAGTAGAGGCCACCCTGGATGACGAACTGTAACGGCCCGTCATCCTTCTGGACGGTCACCATCGCGTTGGTGAGATCGACGATCCCGCCGGGATTACGCGCGCCAGACCACGTGTCGAAGCCCGCATTGGTCTGGCCGAGCAGCATGCCCGAGAGGTCGCCGTTCACGGTCAGCTTGCCGAGCGGGCCGGCGTCGAACGAGGCCGAGTTGGTGTTGTTCGACAGCGTCGGACCCATCGACGGATAGGATGGCGCAGCCGGTGGAGGAGGCGGCGGCGAGGCGGGCGCGGCGCCGCTGGCGGGCGTGTCAGCGAAAGCGAGGCTCGCGTAGCCCAGCGCCAGCGTCGCGCCCCCGAAGGCGAGCAGCAGCTTGAGTTGTCTCATCGATGATCCCCTTGTTCTAGCGCCGCCCGGCGTTGCTCTGCTGGTCCGGCGCCTTTGCGGCGCGCTTCTCGCGGACGCCCGACACATGGTCGGACGGCTTGACCGCTAGATGCAGCCCCGTTTGCTGGGTGACGCGGTCACACCGGGCGGCCCGATCAAAAAATGGGCAGGACGCGCAGCTGGATTGCCCCGGTTTTGGGCGACGGGCCGCTCGCTCCGCTCACTCTTCGGGAGACTGGTCTAGCGAAGCGGCCCCCAGGATCGCGATACGAGTCTGGGGCCGCAAGGATAAGCCGCCGATAAGGCGACGTCTCAGCGCATCGCCATGGAAGCGCGGCCGAGGTGCGAGCCGGCGTCGACGAGCAGCGTCTCGCCGGTGATGTGCCTTGCGCCTGGCGACGCCAGGAAGATGGCGCCCGGCGCGATGTCTTCGGGACGCGAGGCCAACTGCAGCGGCGTCGCCGCGGCCGCGTTGCGGCGCAACGCGTCGACCGCCTCGGCGGACATGCCTCGACCGAACCAGGGCGTGTCGATGTAGCCGGGGCAAATTGCATTGACCCGGATCTTCGGCGCCAGCGCTCGCGCGAGCGAGAGCGTCATGGTCACGAGCGCGCCTTTCGAGGCGGCGTAAGGCACCGACGAGCCGATCCCAGTGACGCCCGCGATTGAAGAGGTGTTGACCACCGCACCCGGCTGCGGCGCGACTTCGAGGGCGGCGCGGCAGGCGCGGATCATCTGGAACGCGCCGACCACGTTCACCGCGTAGATGCGGGCGAAGTCGTCGGCATCCACCGCGTCGAGGTCGGCGTGGGCGGCGAAGGTGGTCTGGCCGGCGTTGTTGAAGAGCGCGTCAACGCGCGCGCCGGCGGCCTCGGCGATGCGGCGGCAGTCCTCATCTCTGGCCACGTCGCCTTTGACCAGCACGGGCTCGGCCCCGTGCGCCTCCACCCGCCGCGCCGTTTCCTTGGCCTCGGCCTCGTTCGACGCGTAATTGATCACGACGCGCCTTGCGCCTTTTTCGGCCGCCTGTTCGGCGATCGCGCGGCCGAGGCCGCTGGATGCGCCCGTGACCACAACCACGAAGCCTTCGTACTCCCCACCCGACACAGCGCCGCTCCCTCGTTCTATCTGGCTGCAGCCTTGATAGCGCGCCAGGCTCGGGTTTGTCGCCCGCCGCGCGCTCGTCTAAACCGTCGCCGATGGAAGAAGCTCGCCTCACCCAGCTCGGCCGCGACGTGCGAGGCTTCGCAAGTCCCGACGAGGCGGTTGTGGAACGGGTGCCAAACCCGCAGGCGAACCAGCTCTATCTGGCGCGTTTCACGGCGCCCGAGTTCACCTCGCTCTGCCCAGTCACCGGCCAACCGGACTTCGCCCGCCTCGTGATCGACTATGCGCCGAAGGATTGGCTGATCGAATCGAAGTCGCTCAAGCTCTACCTCGGCAGCTACCGCAACCACGGCGGCTTCCACGAGGACGTGACGATCGCCATCGGTCGCCGGATCGTGGAGACCGCCGAGCCGCTGTGGCTGCGGATCGGCGGCTACTGGTATCCGCGGGGCGGCATCCCGATCGACGTCTTCTGGCAGACCGGCGCGCCGCCGGAGGGGCTCTGGCTGCCCGACCAGGGCGTAGAGCCCTACCGCGGGCGCTAGGCGGGCTCGAGAACGGGCGCGGCCGCCGTCACGGCGATGTCGTCCACGAAGCGGCCGAGCGCCTGGTAGTCTGTATAGTCGTGGTCGCCGCTCGTACCGGCGCCGTGACGCTTGGCGATCGCTCGCATGGCGAGCCTGCGGAAGAAATCATACTTGCTGTAGAGGATCGCGCCGGCGGCCTGGTGAACCCACCGCGGCGTCCAGCCGGTCTGCACCTCGAAACGCTCGAGACAAGGGGTCAGGCCCGCGACCTCCGCGAGATTGTCGCTGGCCGCGGCAAGCGACACCGAGACGAAGGCGGACGGCGTCCGGTCGAGCGCCGCATGCCAGCGCTTGGCGTAATGGACGAGCGCCGCCTGGTAGTGGCCGACGTGAAGCGAGCCGGCGAGGATCGCCGCGCCGAATCCGGCGGGATCAGGCGGCCGCGCGTCGGCCGCATCGCACAACGTCACCTCATGGCCCGCCGCCACGAGGCGTATGGCGATGAAGCGGGAGATGTTACGCGTGTGGCCCTCGGTGGTTGCGTAGACGATGAGGATGCGCATCGGCGCTCCGTTCCTTGAACGGCGCGCAACAAGCACGACGACGATCAACGCGCTTTGATCGGCCGCAACCCGTGGGGCCTGTTCGCCAGCCGTCATCTGCGCCAGAACGCCGGTCTTCGAGAATTTCCAAAAAGAGGAATTGGAACGATGAAATTCGTGCGGATGGGGTCGACAGGGACCCAGGTGTCGCGGCTCTGCCTCGGCTGCATGAGCTTTGGCGGCATGGCCGACTGGATGCTGAACGAGGAGGCGAGCCTTCCGATCATCCAGAAGGCGGTCGAGGCGGGCGTCAACTTCTTCGACACCGCCGACATCTATTCGCGCGGACAGAGCGAGGAGATTCTCGGACGGGCGCTGAAGGCGCTGGCCGTTCGCCGCGACGAGGCGGTGATCGCGACCAAGGTGTTCAACCCGATGGGCCGCGGGCCGAACCGCGGCGGCCTTTCGCGCAAACACATCCACCAGTCGATCGACGCGAGCCTGCAGCGGCTTCAGCTAGACTACGTCGACCTCTATCAGATCCACCGCTTCGACTACGAGACACCGATCGAGGAGACCATCGAGGCGCTGGACGACGTGGTGAAGGCCGGCAAGGCGCTCTACGTCGGCGCCTCGTCGATGTTCGCCTACCAGTTCTCCAAGTACCTTCACCTGGCGGACGCCGCCGGCCGCACGCGCTTCTCCATGATGCAGAACCACTACAACCTGCTCTACCGGGAGGAAGAGCGGGAGATGAACCCGCTTTGCCTCGAGGAAGGCGTGGGGCTGATCCCGTGGAGCCCGCTGGCCGGTGGGGTGCTGGCCGGCAACCGCGAGGCCGGAACTGTGCGCTCGCAGTCGGCCATGGGCCGCGGCCGCTACAACCGGCCGGAGGATCACGCGGTGCTGGACGCGCTGAAAAAGGTCGCGGCCGCTCGCGGCGAGGCGCCGGCGCAGGTGGCGATCGCCTGGCTGCTGTCGAAGCCCGCGGTGACCGCGCCCATCATCGGCGCGACCAAGCTGCACCACCTCGACGACCCGCTCAGAGCTGTGGAGAGCCCTCTCTCGGACGAGGAGATCGCCCAGCTTGAGGCGCCCTACGCGGCGCAGGCGGTGATTGGCGCGCTGAGGCCCGAGGAAATGGCGGCGCGCCAGATCCGGGCGGCGTCGGAGCCGAGACGCGCGGCGGCCTGAGGCCACGGGGGCGCGGGCTCAGCCGCTCCACTCGGTGACCAGCGCCCCCACGTCCGGCCGAACCCGTTCCAGCGGCGCCTCGGCGCTTGCGCCGAGGTGGACGAACCCCGCCACGCGCTCGCCTTCGCGAAGACCCAGAAGGGCGCAGGCGTCGATGTCGTAGGCATACCAGTCGGTGATCCAGTTGGCGCCGTAGCCCATCGCCTGGGCGGCGATGATCAACGTCATGCACACCGCGGCGGCCGACAGACGTTGCTCCCACTCCGGAATGTCGCCTTGCGCCGGGGCGCGCGAGACGACTGCCACCGTCAGCGGCGGTGTGCGCAGCTTGCCAAGCTTGGCGACGAGGCGTTCGCCGTCGGTGCGCGCCCTGGCGATCGCCTCCAGGCCCGCGACGAAGCGCGCCTTGCCTTCGTCTTTCAGGATCACGAACCGCCACGGCGAGAGCTTGCCGTGGTCAGGCACACGCGTCGCGAGCCTGAGCAGGGTCGAGAGCTGGCCCTCGTTCGGGCCGGGCGCCGTCAGCGTCAGCGCCGAGGCGGAGCGGCGGCGGGCGAGGAAGGCTAGCGTCGGCGGCGAAGCCTCTATCGGCGTGGGCTCGCCGAACTCAGGCGCCGCCGGAACTTCGTGGGACAAGGGCTTTTCCAGCATAAGGGCTTGGGCAACCGGGTCGACGTAGAACGCGCAGCCGCGGTCCGCAATGTAGCGCGGCTGGCGTTTCGGATAGAAACTCTGGCTGGCGTCCATTGTCGGGCGTCGCCATATGGCTGCTGATGGCGAGACGCGCTCGAGGCGCGGCCCCGCGAAGGGAAGGGACGGGCGGACATGGTTCAACGCCTGGAAGTCGTCGAGGCCCAGTCGACGCCGCCAGTGTGGGCGGCGTTGCGCAACGAGGCCGAGCACGTGGCCCAGGAAGAGCCGGCGCTCGCGTCGCTCGTCAACGCGGTGATCATCCGCCACACCGAGCTCGGCCGCGCCCTCTCCTACCAGCTGGCGCGGAAGCTGTCGGACCAGGAATTGCGGGCGATGAGCCTGCGCGAGACCTGCGAAGAGGCCTACGCCGCCGACCCGACGATCATGGCCGCGGCGGAAGCCGATCTTCGCGCCGTGTTCGAACGAGACCCTGCGTGCCGTGGCTACCTGCAGCCGTTCCTCTTCTTCAAGGGGTTCATCGCGTTGCAGACCCATCGCGTGGCGCACTGGCTCTGGAATCAGGGGCGCGAGGCGATGGCCCTCTATCTCCAGAGCCGCACGTCCGAGCTTTTCCAGGTGGACGTCCACCCCGCGGCGCCGATCGGCAAGGGCGCCTTCTTCGACCACGGCACGGGAATCGTGGTCGGAGAGACGGCGGTGATCGGCGAGGACGTTTCGATGCTGCAGGGCGTGACGCTTGGGGGCACCAGCGCCGACCGGGTCGACCGCCACCCGAAGATCGGCCGCGGCGTGCTGATCGGCGCGGGCGCCAAGGTCATCGGCAACATCTGCATCGGCGACTACGCCAAGATCGCGGCCGGCGCGGTGGTGCTGCAAGCTGTTCCGGCGGGGTGCACGGCCGTGGGCGTGCCGGCCAAGCTCATCAATTGCCCCACTTGCCCGGAGCCCTCCCGGAGCATGGACCAGTCGCTGCCGGATTCGGCCTACGACTACGTGATCTAGCCGACCTCTGAGCAGTTGCGGCGGCTGAGATCATCGCTAGGGTCGCGCGCGACCAGTCAGGAGCGGCGCCCTGGGACAGGAGAAACAGCGACCGCACTCGGGCGCGCGTGAAACTCGCCTGAGGCGGCCCTCAAGGCGCGACGCACGCCCGTGCTCAAGGGATCTCCCAGGCATCGGCTGGCCAGACGCGTGAACAGAGCCACGAGCGCGAGAACGGCCGACCTGGAGCGTCCGGTCGCCGCCAGGGCGACGGTCGATGGTTTCCGGAGCGACATCAACGGGCTGCGCGCCATCGCCATCGCGCTGGTGGTGGCGTTCCACCTGGCCCCGGGCCAGGCTCCCGGCGGGTTCGTCGGGGTCGACGTGTTCTTCGTCATCTCCGGATACCTGATGACGCGCCTCATCGTCGGTGGGCTGGAGAAGAGACGTTTCAGCCTCTGGCGGTTCTACCTCGCGCGGCTGCGGCGGATCTGGCCGGCCCTGGTCGGCCTCTGCGCGGCCCTCGCCGTTCTCGGCTCGGTGGCGCTCGACCCGTGGACGTATCAACGCGTGGCCAAGGAGATCCCTTCGGCCTTGTTGTTCTTCTCCAACCTCGTCTTCGCGGTGCGCAGCGGCTACTTCGAGCCGGACGCGCGGGATGATTGGCTGCGGCACACCTGGTCGCTGTCGCTGGAGTGGCAGTTCTACCTGATCCACCCGCTGATCCTTCTCGCGCTCTTCGCCCGGCCGACGCTGAGGCGGCGCCTGTGGCTCGTGCTGGCGGCGATCGCCGTCGTCTCGTTTGGGGTCGCCGTGGTGCTCTGGCTCGAGGGGTCGACCGCGTCCTTCTACCTGCTGCCGAGCCGGGCCTGGGAGACGCTGGCCGGCGGCCTCTGCGTGGCGGCCGAGCGGGGGTTGAAGCCCGGCGGGGGCTGGCGCTGGCCCGCGCACCTGTCGGGCCTGGCCCTGATCGTCGCCGGCGCAGCCATCGCGACGCCGGTCGCGGGGTGGCCATCGCCGATCGCCCTGGTTCCCGTCGCCGGCGCCGTGCTGGTGATCCTCAGCGGCGTCACACGCACTCTCTGGGCCGAGACGGCGCTCGTCGACGGTCTCGGGCGGACGTCGTACTCGATCTACATCTGGCACTGGCCGGTGATCCTCGCCTTGCGCTACGCTGGCGCGCCTCAGTCCCCGCTCGTCGACGCCGTCGCCATCGCCGCGATGGTGGGGGCCGGCATCGTCTCCTACCAAGTGATCGAACGGCGCCTGACGGCCTGGATGTTCGCCCGGCGACCCTGGCGCTGGATGGTGGGACTCGGGACCGCGGCGAGCGTGCTCGCGCTCGCGTTCGCCGCGGCTGGGAGCCAGGGATTCGCCGGCGCCCGCACGGCCGGCTTTCCGCCGGACGTGCGCAAGGCCCTCGCCGACGCCCGGGCGGCGGCGCACAACTGGGGCTATCCGCGGACCTGCGGCCACTTCGCCAGCCATGGCCTCCTGGACATGTGCCAGATGGGCGATCCGGCGGCGCGGCAGGTGGTCGTGATCGGCGATTCTCACGCGGCCCAGTTCGCGCCGCGCTACGCCAACGCCTTTGGCGGGCGGCCTGGCGCCGGTCTGACCTTCCTCGTTCGCGACGCCTGCATGCCCGTTCCAGGCATCGGCCGCGCTCATGACCACGGGCGCTGCGGCCCCTGGGCGCGTCAGGCCTTCGCCTGGGCCCGCGTCGCCGGCTTCCGGCGCGTCGTCGTCATGTCCAGCTGGACCGCCTACTTCGACGTCTGCCCCGAAGACGCCCCGAACTGCGACGTCATCAGCGGCCGGATCGAGCCCGCCGCCGCCGGAGCGGTGTTCCAGCGCCTGGCCGACGCGGTCGCGAAGCTGCGCGCGGCTGGCGTGGAGGTCGTGCTGGTCGGACCGACGCCGCGAGCCGACGCGGCGACCCCAGCGAGCGTCTATCGGCATGAGTTCTGGTCGCGCGCCGCGGCCGCGCCGCCGATCCCGCAATCGCGGTTCGCGCCTCAGGCCCGGCTGGTCGAAGACGAACTCGCCGGCGTCGCGCAACGAACCGGCGCGGTGGTGATCGAGCCCATGCGCTGGCTCTGCCCGGATGGCTTCTGCCCCGTCACGGCCAACGGCCGCGCGCTCTACATGGATAGAACCCACCTGCGGGCCGACACGATGAGTGATCCGCGCTACGCGTTCCTCGACCCCTGGCTCGCGCCAGGGACGCAGCCGCCCCCCCGCTAGCGCGCCACAGCCGGCCCGAGGACGCGATCCAGTCATCTGAAGGCTTGCGACGGCGGCGAAGGTCGCTAGGTTCGCGCCCGATCTGAACCCGGAGCGCGCGACCCTTGGACAAGAAAGACATCGAGCGCATCCAGGCGCACCTGAAGCGCACGTTCGGCAACCCGCACATCCAGCTTCGCGCCCGTGAACGCCAGAAGGACTCGGCCGAGGTGGAGCTGAAAGGCGAGTTCATCGGCGTCGTATACGAGGACGAGGACGAGGACGGGTCGTTCCTGTTCGAGATGGCGATCCTGCCCGAAGATCTCGAGGGCTAGTCTCCTCTGAGTACCGCGCCAGCTTCCTCGCCCCCGGCGTCCGGTCTGTCGCGCCCGACGGCGGGTGATTTTCGGGCCGACATCAACGGGCTGCGGGCGATCTCGATCGCGCTGGTGGTCGCCTACCATCTGGCGCCGAGCCACGCGCCGGGCGGATTCGTCGGCGTCGACGTGTTCTTCGTCATCTCCGGCTATCTGATGACCCGGATCATCGGAGGTGGGCTCGAGGGCGGCGGTTTCAGCCTGCGCGCCTTCTACCGCGCGCGGCTGCGCCGCATCTGGCCGGCGCTCGCGGCGCTCTGCGTCGGCCTTTGGGTTTTCGGCGCTTTGTGCCTCGACCCCTGGACCTTCCAGCGCATGGGCGGCGAACTGCCGTTCGCGCTGCTTTTCGTGTCCAACTTCGCGTTCGCCGGCCACGGCGGTTACTTCGCCGAGAGCGGCGCGAACAACTGGGTGCTTCACACCTGGTCGGTGGCGGTGGAGTGGCAGTTCTACCTGCTCTACCCGCTGCTCCTCATGGCCCTGTTCGCGCGACCATGGGGGCGGCGACGGCTATGGCTGATCCTGGCCGGGCTCACGGCGCTGTCGTTCGTGGTGTCGGTCGCGCTGCCCGAGCGCAACTGGAACCTCGACTTCTACATGCTGCCGACACGGGCCTGGGAGCTGCTGGCGGGCGCGCTCTGCGCTGGCGCCGAGCGCCGCCTCCAGCTAAGCGCCGGCGCGCGACGCCTCGTCCATGTCGCCGGCCTGGCGCTGATCGGCCTGGGCGTGGTTCTTGCGCGGCCTAACGTAGGCTGGCCGTCGTTCGTGACCCTGGCGCCGGTCGGTGGCGCCGCCCTCGTGATCCTGGCGAACCTCCGCAGCCGCTGGGCGGCGAACCCGGTCGTCGACTTCATCGGCCGGACGTCCTACTCGATCTACATCTGGCACTGGCCCGTTGTGGTCTGGATAGGCGGGCTCGGCGAGCCGCTCACGCTGCCGGTGGCGATCGCCGCGGTCGCCGGGATGATCGCTCTCGGCGCCGCATCCTACTGGCTGATCGAACGACGCCTGACCGCCTGGCTGTTCCAACCGCGGCCGTGGCGCTGGGCGCTGGGCGGGGCCGTCGCCCTGGCCGTCATCCCGCTGTCGGTGGTCGCTGCGGACACGCGCGGCCTCGAGGTGCTGCGCACGCTGGGTGCGCCGCCCGAAGTGCAGGCCGCGCTCGCCGACGCGCGCCGCGCCGATCGCGACTGGGCCTATCCGCAAGTCTGCGGCTCTTACACCACAGCGCCGATCGCCCTCTGCAGAATCGGCGACCCAGCGGCCCGCCAGGTGCTGGTCATCGGCGATTCGCACGCCGAGCAGGTGGCGCCGCGCTATGTCCGCGCCTTCGAAGGTCGGTCCGGGCAGGGCCTGACGTTCAGCACGATCCGCGGCTGCATTCCGATCCCGCACGTGTCGTCGCGAGGCAGTCCGCGGTGTGGGCAGGGCTGGACCGCCATCTACCGGTACGCCGAGACTGCCGGTTTCCGCCGCATCGTCATCATCGCCGCCTGGGACCGATACTTCGACAAGACGACCTCCACGCCCCATGGCGTGACCATGCTGGATCCGCAGTTCGGCGCCGCGACGCGCCCAACCTCGACCGGGGCGCTGGCCAGCGTCGAGTTCGCCGCCCTCGCCCGGGCGGTCCGCCGCCTGCAGGCGACCGGCGCGCAGGTGGTGCTGGTGGGGGCGGCGCCCGAAGCGGGCAAGGCGGCGCCGCACTGGCTCTACCACCAGGTCTTCTGGACCCACCAGCTGATCGCGCCCCCCGTCAGCCGCGCGCGCTTCGAGCGGCGAGCGGAGCTTGTGCGGGGGCTGCTGAGCCAGGTCAGCCGCGATACGGGCGCGCCGCTCGTCGAACCGCTCGACGGCGTCTGCCGCCAGGACCAGTGCCAAGTGATGGACGGCGCCCGGACGCTGTACAAGGACTTCGGCCACTACCGCGCCTCGATGATGACCCTGCCCGTCTTCGCCTTCCTCGATCCGTGGCTCGGGCCTCAACCGGCGGCGGCGCCGAGGCGCTTGAAGTAGATCCTGGTCCCGGTCAGGCCGCCGTGCGGCTTGAAGGCGTAGTCGGGGATCATGCCGGCGAAGACATACCCCTGCTTCTCGTACAGCCGGGCGGCGCCGTCTTCCTCCGCAGTGTCCAGTGTCAGCAGCGTGCGGCCGCGATCCGCTGCGCGCCTTTCGGCCTCGGCCAGCAGGGCGCCGGCGCAGCCGCGGCCCCGGCAGGCGACGCGGGTCATCATCTTGGCGATCTCACCTCGGTGAGGCTGGTTGGGCGGGCAGTCGAGATGAAGCGTCACGGTGCTGACGACGACACCCTCGAGCAGCGCGCCGAGCACGACCCGTTCGCCCGCTGCCGCGGCCGCCAGCGAGCGGCGCCAGAATTCGCGCGCGGTCTCGGGCGACAGCGGATGCATGAAGCTCACCGAACCACCATGCGCGACCACCTCGACCAGCATCTCGGCGAGCTGCTCGACCGTATGTGGCTCGAGCGACAACGCGCGGATGTCGAAATGCGGCATCGGGTGAGCTCCGGGCAGCGCGGCAGGGACCTGAATGGCCACGCCAGCCCCCCGCGCCTATCGCTCGCTGTCGAGACTCGCCATCTGGGGGGCGGGATAGCGGTGGCCCTGCGCGGCGCCTTTCGGGACGGCCGCCTCGATCGCGACATGGTCGTCCGCCGCCAGCACGAGGCCCTGCGCACCCAGCGCCTCGGCGAGCTGCGCCTGCCGACGGGCGCCCACCAGCGGGACAATGTCATCGCCGCGGGAGAAAACCCAGGCTATGGCGACCTGGGCGACGGTGGCGTCCAACCGCTGGGCGACGCGCCTTAGGGCTTCGACGAGGCCGAGGTTGTGATCGAGGGCCTCGCCCTGGAAGCGCGGGGTGAGGCCGCGGAAGTCGCCGGCGCCCGCCTCGCCCTTGCGCCAGTGGCCGCTGATGAGGCCGCGCGAGAGCACGCCGTACGCGGTGACCGCGACGCCGAGCTCACGCAGCGTCGGCAGGATGTTGTCCTCGAGGCCCCGCGAGATCAGGGAGTATTCAATCTGCAGGTCGCAGATCGGGTGGACCGCCGCGGCTCTTCGGACGGTCTGCGCCCCCACCTCGGAAAGGCCGACATGGCGTACGAAGCCGGCGCGGATCATGTCGGCGACGGCGCCCACCGTGTCCTCGATCGGCACAGCTGGATCGAGCCGAGCCGGACGGTAGACATCGATGTAGTCCACGCCCAGCCGCTGCAATGAATAGGCGAGCGCGGTCTTCACCGCTGCCGGGCGACCGTCGAAGCCCACCCAGCCGCCGGACGGGTCGCGCTGGGCGCCGAACTTGACGCTGAGCTGGTACGCTTCGCGCGGGACGCCCCTGAGCGCTTCGGCGATCAGCAGCTCGTTGTGGCCCATGCCGTAGAAGTCGCCGGTGTCCAGCAGCGTGATCCCGGCGTCCAGCGCCGCGTGGATGGTGGCGATGCTCTCGGCGCGGTCGGCCGGGCCGTACATTCCCGACATGCCCATGCAGCCCAGCCCCAGCGCGGAGACCTGCGGGCCCGTTCGGCCAAGTGCGCGCGTCTGCATGTCTCCGCGCCTCCCTCAGGCCGCGGCGGTGGACTGGTCCTCGAACACCGGCGCCTCGATCGGCGCCGGCGGCGCCTTGCCCAGGATCATGTCGGCGGCCTTTTCGGCGATCATGATCGTGGGCGCGTTGGTGTTGCCGCCCACGAGAGTCGGCATCACCGAGGCGTCGACGACCCGCAGGCCCGAGAGCGCCTGCACGCGCAGCTCGCGGTCCACGACGGCCATCGGGTCTCCCGAGCGGCCCATCCGGCAGGTGCCGACCGGGTGGTAGATCGTCTCGGCCGAACGGCGGATCCACGCGTCGATCTCACCATCGGTACGCACCTCCTCGCCGGGCGACTCCTCGCGGCCGCGGATCGCTTTCAGCGCCGCCTGCCCCGCCACCTCGCGCATCATCCTGGTCCCTTCCCGCAATGCGCGACGATCTTCCTCGGTCGAGAGGTAGTTGGCGAAGATCGCCGGATCGGCGAACGGGTCGGCGCTCGACAATGACACGCGGCCACGGCTTTCCGGACGAAGCTGGCAAACGTGCACCGAGAAGCCGTCCTTCGGCACGGTCTCCTTGCCGTGCTCCTTCATGATCGCCAGCACGCAGTGCAACTGCAGGTCCGGCCGGTCGAGGTCGGCGCGCGACTTCATGAACGCGCCCGCCTCGAGGAACTGCTGGCGACCAAATCCCTGCCCGAACAGCACGTACTGGAGCCCGGTGGTGTAGCGGGCCAGCCCCGTCGAATGGGCGTAGGCGGTCTTCACGTTCGGCGTCTCCCACGAAAGGATGACGTCGAGATGGTCCTGCAGGTTCTCGCCGACCCCCTTGAGTTCGTGCACGCTCGCGACGCCCGCCGCCGCGAGGCTGTCGGGATCGCCGATCCCGGAGAGCTGCAGGATTTGCGGCGATTGCACCGCCCCAGCAGCCAGCAGCACCTCGGCGTCGGCGTGGATCCGCCGCGTGACGCCTCCTTGCACGAACTCGACTCCGATCGCGCGTCCCCGCTCGACGAGGATGCGGGTGGTTCGCGCTCCGACCTCGACGGTGAGGTTCGGTCGCTTGCCCACGATCGGCTGCAGGTAGGCGGACGAGGCGCTCCAGCGCTTGCCGTCCTTGATGGTCAGCTGATAGGGGCCGAAACCTTCTTGCTGGAAGCCGTTGAAATCGTTTGTCCGCCGGTATCCCGCCTGGGCGCCCGCCTCGACGAAGGCGCTGTAGATCGGGTTCTTCGACGAGGCCTTGGACACATGCAACGGTCCGCCGGCGCCGTGATAGGCGTCCCCGCCGCCTTCGAAGTCCTCGGCGCGCTTGAAATAAGGCAGCACGTCCGAATAGCCCCAGCCGGAGAGGCCCATCTGACGCCACAGGTCGTAATCACGGGCGTGGCCCCGGATGTAGATCATGCCGTTGATCGACGACGACCCGCCGAGACCGCGGCCCCGCGGCCACCACAGCCTGCGATTGTCGAGATTCGGCTCGGGCTCGGTCCAGAAGCCCCAGTTGTAGTCCCCCTTCTCGCGGATCAGGTTGCCGACCCCGGCCGGCATCCGCACGAGCAGGTTGTTGTCCTTTGGCCCCGCCTCGAGCACCGCGACGGTGGTCTTGCCATCCGCCGAGAGCCGGTTGGCGAGCACGCAGCCCGCCGAGCCCGCGCCGATGATGATGTAGTCGTAGCGGCCATCGGCCATGGAAACCCGTCTCCCCGCAAATGCGACGCAGGCGTCAATTTAGCCCGGCGAGGCCCCCAGAGGAAAGGGCGGCGGCGACAGCCGTCGCCGATCGACGGCGCCCCGCCGCTCGGCCTGCAACAGCGCCGCCGCAGGGACGGCGTTGAGGCGGCCCCTGCACAAACGCCTGCGCTCGCCATCCTCCTCCGAAAGATCAGGAATCTGCTGCGCCGATCGGCGCGGTCGGACGCCGCCGCCCCCGCGCCGTCGCGGTCTCAGGCCATGCGGTGCAGCGCGCAGATCTTGTTGCCGTCCGGATCGCGCAGGTAGGCGAGGTAGAGGCGGCCGGCGCCGCCCTCGCGCACGCCCGGCGGATCCTCGATCGAGACGCCGCCGTTGGCGACACCCGCGGCGTGCCAGGCGTCGGCCTGCGCCGGCGAGGACGCGGCGAAACCGATCGTGCCGCCGTTGGCCACCGAGGCCGGCTTGCCGTCGATCGGCTTCGAGACCGAGAAGATGCCGGTCGGGGTGAAGTAGAAGATGCGGTGGCCGTCGACGCGCGCCGGCGGGACGCCCAGCGTGCCGAGAACGGCGTCATAGAACGACTTGGCGCGGTCGAGGTCGTTGGTGCCGACCATGACGTGCGAGAACATGCGAAGTCTCCCGTGGCGAAAGCGCGGCCCGGAAGCGGGCCGCCGGTCCATGCCTGACGAGCGGCCAAATGCGCCGGGGCCGCTGCGAACGCAATGGGCGTCGCGGACTAAGGATCGGCGCGCATCCATCCGTCGAACGGCGCCGTCTCGATGCGGCGACCGTCCAAGTAGAGCGGCCGCATCTCGTTCGGGCGGACGAGCAAGGCTGGCCGGCGTCCGGTCGGCCCGCCGCAGATCCGCACCTCCAGGCGCGACGTCGTCGCCCTGACCTTCAGCTCCCACGCGACGAACGCGTCCTCCCGCGAAGCCTCGCGTTCGCCGTCGTCCTCGATCGAGCGCGCCGCCACCTCGCCTTCCGGCGGCGCGAAGATGGCGAAGGCGCGCTCCTCGTGGCGATCGTCGAAGTGCTGGCGCGCAACGTTCAGCGGAATCGCGGAGCCTTCGCGCACGAGCAGCGGCGGCCGGCCCCAGGGAGCGGGCAGCTCGACCACGGCGCCGCCGGCATGACGGGCGCCGGTCCAGAAGTCGGCCCAGACCACCCCCGCCGGCGCCCGCACCCGCCGCGACGTCGCTCCCGGCTCGACTACCGAGGCCACCAGCAACGAAGAGCCCAGCATCAGATCATCGCAATCCCCGTACGCCGCCGGATCATCCGGAAACTCGGCGAAGGTCGGGCGGACGATCGGCTCGAACGCCTGGCTGTGCCGCCAGCAGAGATCGTAGAGGTAGGGCGTCAGCTGGGCGCGCAGGCGGATGAGGTCGCGCACGATCGCCGTCGCCTGCGGGTGCATCCAGGGCTCGTTCGAGGAGCCGTCGTCGTTCCAGGAATGGATCGAGAAGCGCGGCATGAACACGCCCGCTTCGACCCAGCGCACGAAGAGTTCGGCGTCCGGTGGGGGACCGGCGAAACCTCCGATGTCGTGCCCCGAGTTGGAGACGCCGCTGAGCGCGAGGCCGAGGCCCATGCGGATGTTCCAGCGCAGGGTCTCCCAGCTGGTGGCGTTGTCGCCGCTCCAGGTCTGGACATAGCGCTGCATGCCGGCTGCGCCTGCGCGGCTGACCAGGAAAGGGCGCTTGCCGGGCGCGTGCGCGCGCTGCGCCTCGCGGGAGGCCTGCAACATCAGCATCGTCTGCAGAGGCTTGGCGGCGACCGCCGGCGACCGCGCGCCGAACATGGCGGCCCGGGCGTCCGGCGCGCCAACCTCGAACTCGTTGTTGTCGTTCCAGGTCGCCTCGACGCCGACGTCGAGCAGCTCTTCCGTCACGCGGTCGCGCCACCACGCCGCAGCGCTCGGGTTGGTGAAATCGAGATAGGCGCCGACGCCGTCCCAGAACTGCGCCCAGGCCGGCTCGCCCGCCGCGTCGCAGATCAGCAGCCCCTTGCGCCGCGCTTCCTCGAACCTGGGGTGGTCGCCGAGCAGGCACGGCTTGATGTTCGCGATCAGGCGAACTCCGGCGTCGCGGCAACTGGCGGCGAAGGCGGCCGGGTCGGGGAACTTGTCCCGGTTCCAGTGGAAGACGTACCGGCGGGGCCCGATCGACGTGTACCCGGACGAGAGGTGCATGGACGAGCAGAGGATGTCGTGGCGACGGCAACTCTCCACGAACCCGCCTACCCGCTCAGCGGCGTCCGGCGCGTCTGCGTAGGCCATGCTGGAGCCCGAGTAGTCTAGCGCCCAGCGCGGCATGAGCGCCGGGCGGCCGGTCAGCCAGGTGAAGCGGCGCGTCACATCGGCTACGGCCGGTCCGGCGATCACGTAGTAGTCGAGGTCGCCATGGTCGGCGGCGAAGCTGCGGTAGAGGCCGTGGTAGTTGCTCCGCTCGCAGCCGAAGTCGAATGCGCAGTCGGAATAGGTGTCGTAGAAGAGGCCGAAAGCCGGCCCGCCGGCGCCGTGTTGGGTGATGTAGAACGGGATGTGTTTGTAGAGGGGGTCGCTCGTGCCCGCGTGGTAGCCCAGGGCGTCGGTGTTGCTCAGGCGCAGCCGCCGACCGGCGCGGTCGAGCGGGCCGCTCTTCTCGCCAAGCCCGAAGTAGCGCTCGCCGTCGTGGCGCGCGAGATAGTGACGCGGACCGCCCTCCCACCAGCCGAAATTATAGGCCTGGGTCGGCCGGTCGCGGGCGATCGGCGTCCAACCGCCACGCCCGTCCGCCATCTCCCAAGCGATGAGGAGACCGACTAGCCGGATCGTGGCGCGCAGCTTCCCGGCGGTGAGGACGACCGCGCCGTCCCGCTCGTCGATCCCGATCGGCGGAGATGCGAAACCATCCGTGTCCATCCTGTCCCGGCCGCAAGCCGGGACGTCCTCCCGCCCGGGCGCGACCGCCCAGGAGCGCGGCGCGGCCAGGCCGCCCGGCGGCACAAGCAGTAC